>DATJTQ010000086.1:0-7901 GCA_035503355.1 Solirubrobacteraceae bacterium | reverse complement strand
ACCCTGACCCGGTTCGTGATCGAGGGCTACCGCGAGAAGTGCCTGACCAAGACGGTCCTCGGCTCGCGCTTTGCCTCCAAGCCGATCGAGCTCGACATCCCGGTCTACATCACCGGCATGTCGTTCGGCGCGCTGAGCCTGGAGGCCAAGATGGCGCTGGCCAAGGGCGCCTCGATGGCCGGCACCGCGACCTGCTCCGGTGAGGGCGGCATGATCCCGCCCGAGCGCGACCTGTCGACCAAGTGGTACTACCAGGTCATCCAGAGCCGGTACGGCTTCAACCCGCACCACCTGATGCTCGCCGACGCCTGCGAGTTCTTCATCGGTCAGGGCTGCAAGGTCGGTCTCGGAGGCCATTTGATGGGCCAGAAGGTCACCGAGCAGGTGGCCGAGATGCGCTCGCTGCCCGCCGGCATCGACCAGCGCTCACCGGCCCGCCACCCCGACTGGCTGGGCCCCGACGACCTGAGTCTGAAGATCCAGGAGGTCCGCGAGGCCACCAACTACGAGATCCCGATTCAGTTGAAATTGGGCGCCGCCCGCGTCTATGACGACGTGCGGATGGCGGCCAAGTGCGGCCCCGACATCATCTACCTCGATGGCGCCGAGGGCGGCACCGGGGCCGGCCCCCACACGGCGTCGGAGGAGACGGGCATCCCGCTGATGGCGGCGATCCCCGAGGCGCGCCGCGCGCTGGAGGACGTCGGCCTGGCCGACGAGATCGACCTCGTGGTGGCCGGCGGCATCCGCAACGGCGGCGACGTGGCCAAGTGCCTCGCGCTGGGCGCCGACGCCATCGCCATCGGCCACAGCGCGCTGATGGCGCTGAACTGCAACAAGGAGATCCCGGGCGTCACCGACTACGAGGGCACCGTCGGGGTCCCCGCCGGTCGCTGCTATCACTGCCACACCGGGCGCTGCCCGGTCGGCGTGGCCACCCAGGACCCCGAGCTGCGCAAGCGCCTGGTCGTCGACGAGGCCGCCAACCGGGTCTACAACTTCCTGCATACGCTCACGCTGGAGTGCCAGATGCTGGCGCGCGCGTGTGGGAAGACCGACGTCCACTCGCTCGAGCCCGAGGACCTGTGCGCGCTGACCGTCGAGGCCTCCGCGATGGCACGGGTCCCGCTGGCCGGCACCGACTACATCCCCGGCGTCTCCGAGGAGCGGACGCTGGCCCGCATCGAGCGGCTGCTCGAGCGCCACGTCGCCAACCCCATCGACTACCTGGACCCGGTCTCCGCCCAGGCGGCGGCGGGCCACGGAGGTGACCCCTCATGAGCGAGGCAACGGGTACCGGCCACCGGCTCCCTGATGAGCCCGAGAAGGTCTTCGCGATCGACGCTGAGTACCTGTCGGGCCGGCGGTTCGAATACCAGGAGGACATGTCGCTGGTCCAGGACGTGGACCTGCTGGCCGCCACTCCGGGTGAGGACATCAACTGGCTGGAGGACATCAGCCTGCTCGTCGAGGACGGCGTGCCGGCGGTGTTTGACCGCTATTCCAACTCGTTCATCAAGATCTACTTCGACATCCCGAAGGGTCGCGAGGACGAGATCGCACGCAAGGTGCTCATCAAGCACCTGCAGTCGGGCAACTCGTACGGGATCGCTTTGAAGGACCGGCACGCGAAGTTCGCCCAGCCCGAGCTCGGGCCGTGGGTTGCCGAGTCCCGGACGGTGGGAGCCAACTACCGGCCCTCGGTGCTGGAGGGCTGGGAGCCGCCCGAGCACTAGTCTGTCGGATCGGTACAGCGGTTTTCGGATCCGGAGGACTCGGCGCAGTGGTGAAGGAGCAATCGGCGGATCTACCCAAGGCGGTCAGGCGGGGTCCGCCGATCACGCTCACCTGTGACTGCGGCGAGCAGCGCTACCTGCGCTACGGCGAGCGGTGGACGTGCGAGAAGTGCGGCAAGACGTGGAACACCAGCCGCATCCCGGTGGAGCAGTACGCGGCGATCCGGGCCACGCAGCTGCGCTACCGGCGCGTCCCGCTGGCCATCAGCGCCTTCGCCCTGGCCACGGTGATTGCGTGCATCGTCGTGGGCAAGGCGCTCGGCGGGCTGATCCTGGTCGGCCTGCTGGCCACCACCTGGAGCATGTTCTTCCGGCCCATCCACCGCCGCAAGTACCGGCAGGCCATCGCGGACCTGCCGACGTGGAAGATCAAGCCTGAGTAGCGCCGCCGGACGTGGAGGCGCGGGCGGGCCCTCCAAGGGGCGCGCTCAGCCGGCGCGCCCCCGGGGTGGCTCCTCTCGTCAGTGGACGATGAGGACGTCGCAGCGGGCGCCGTGCGAGACGGCGTCCGACACGCTCTGGCCCAGCAGGCGGTGCAGGTGCGACAGCTCGCGGGAGCCGACGACGATCGTGTCGGCGTCCTGCTCCCGGGCCGCTTCGAGGATCGACTCGGCCTCGTGGCCGACCGCCTCGATGTAGGAGGCGCTCACGCCCTCGCCCTCGAGGTAGGTGCGGGCATCGGCCAGTTCCTGGCGATGGTCGGAAGCCGTGTCCACCGGGTCGGTCCCGATGGACCGACCCGATGCGGGCATGGTGACCGGCGCGACGCTGGTCACCACCAGCTTGGCCTCAAACGCCTTGGCCAGCGACGCGGCGCGCTCCAGGGCACGCCGCGACGCCTCGGACTCGTCGTAGCCAACGACGATGGTCTTCATCAGGCCATCGCCGGCGCGGTGGGGGCGGCGGCGGGGATGCCGAGTTCGGCCGACTCCTCGGCGGAGGGCACCAGCGGCACCTCCTCGCGCAGGTGCACGCTCTCGCCGTCCTGGACGACGCGACGGAACACGAACAGCACCAGCGAGCCGACGAGCACCGCGATCCCGATCCAGAAATCGGTCCAGGTGCCGTAGCCGTTGAGCTTCGGCGCCAGGGCTCCGACGACCAGGAACACGAAGTTCAGGACGCACAGGAACGCGGCCACGGGCAACCAGCCGTTGCCGACCTTGATCGGTCTCGGCCAGTTGGGCCTGTCGCGGCGCAAGAGCAGGAACCCGCTCAATGCGAACACATGCGCCATCACGTACCCGATGTTGCTCAGGTACAGGATCGCCAGGTTGTTCTTGATGACCAGGACGAGCAGGATGTTCACCGTCAGGTCCAGGGTCATCGCTCGGGCCGGCACGTGATAGTTGTTCAGCACGCCGAACTGCTTGATCGTCATGCCGGCTCTCGAGATCCCGTAGAGGGCCCGCCCGGCGTCAGAGGTCGACGAGGTCATCGACAGCAGCAGGCTGGCGATGATGCAGATGGTAAAGAAGCTCGCGGCCCCGTGGCCGACCAGCGTTCCCATCGCCTGCGTGTAGAACTGGCCCTCGGCGCCGGTGGTGACCGCCTTGGAGACGCCGTCGACGCCGCCCAGACCCAGCGGCAGCAGCAGGCAGACCAGGAGCATGAACGTGGCCGCCGAGCGCAGGGCTCGGTGGGTGTCCTGGATGGACTTGTACTCCGGCGCGAAGGTCGCACAGGCCTCCGTCCCGTAGGCCGACCAGGCGAGGATGAACATGTAGACCAGCGCCAGCTTGATGCCGCCCCACGGGCCGGGGAACGTCGAGTGCACGTTGGAGCTGTGCCAGTGGCCGCTGAAGTAGGGGACCACGATGAACAGCGCCAGCGGCACCATCAGCAGCCCGGCGCACGCGTAGGTGAACCACACCGCGGGACGCAGCCCGAAGATGTTGAAGCCCCACACGAAGATGATGCAGCCGATCGCGATGAACGACGAGAGCGACAGCGTGTTGCCGAGGAAGCCGATCGAGATGCTGGAGGTCGGCCACCACTGCGAGGTCGCCAGGTCGCCGATGATCTTGCCGAAGATCGACAGCACCACCGACCAACCGATCCAGTACCCGAAGGCGGACAGCGGGCCCACGAGCGTCGTGTACTTGCGCCAGCCCTCATGGGCATACAGGGCGATCCCGCCGCTGCGATGCCCGAACATCGTGGCCGGCTCGGAGTAGATCCAGGCTTGGAGCAAGCCGATCACCGCCGAACAGCCCCACAAGATCATCGAGCCGACCACCCCGAAGATTCCCAAGGTGAATCCGAGGCTGCCGAGCAGGAAGCCGGGGTTGCAGAGCGCGATGACGAATCCGTCGTACCAGCGCAGCGTCTTGAGGAGCTGTACCTCCTCGACGGTGGCAGTAGCCAAGCCTCATCCCTCCTGATGTTGCGGCGCGCCGGGGGCCTCATCCGCGAGAGCACAGCCCGACGCCTGTTGGCCGCAGGTATACCAGTTTGTACAAATTGGGTCAAACGGGTGCGGGCAAGTTTGTACGCAGGGAGCGGGGTGGTTTTCGCGGGTGCTCCATGCGGCCCATGAGACCATGTGCGCGATCGCTGCAATGCCCGTTCTAGACCAGCGCGAGGGCACCGATGCTCCCGCCCGTGAGGCCGTCTCGGGCGGGGTCCAGCCGCGCCCGGTGATCCTGGCCACGCTGTCGGTCCGCGTGCACCCCGAGGCCGAGCGGATGGCCGTCGAGAGCGCGATCGACGCGAATCCCGCCCACCCCACGCTCATCATCGCCAACATGCTGTGGCTGCCGCCGCACCCGACGACGTTGACGCTGGCCCGCGAGGTGGCGGTCCTGCCGCACGAGGAGGACCTCGACGCGGTCCGTGAGACCGCCGCCCGAGCTGCCACGCGAGGGGTCCATGTGGAGCTGCTGCGGATCTCGTCGCGCCGGCCGCTGGCGGCGCTGTTGGAGCTGGTGGAGGAGCGGGGCGCCGGGCTGGTGGTCCTGGGGCCCGACCCGCGGCGCAGCCCGCGGTGGTGGCGGACGGTGGCGGCGCGGCGGATCCGGAGGCGGGCGGGGTGTCTGGTGTGGATCGCCCCGGGCTAGGGGTGGGCGGGGTTGCAGTGGGGGGTCCGCGTTGCGGGGGACGGGGCGGGGCTGGACGGCGGCAACGAGAGGAGGAGCGGGGGTCTTGGCGGCCCGCGAGACCGGTGCGCGGCCCCGCACGTGCGCGATCTTTCCAAGATAACTGTAAAAATCGCGCACGTCCCGTCTGCCGCCAGCGTTCCCGCGAATCTCCGCGGCCGCGCGAGCTCCCCTTCGACAGCCGCTGTTGACGTAGACCGTGGTCAGCCGCCAACGCGCCGTCGGCCCACGCGGGCCCTCAACGGCGGCTACGCACCCCCGGAAGCCCGCTTCGCCGCGGCGCTCTCGCGCTCCGAGGTCTCCTTCAGCGTCCCGAACCGTCCCGTGTAGAACAGCAGCGGCTCGCCCTCACGGTGATACAGGTGCTCCACCTCGCCGATCCACAGCACGTGATCACCCGCCGGGTGCACGTCGACGACGCGGCAGCCCACGTGAGCCAGGGCGCCGTCCAGCAATGGCAGGTCGTGCTCCCAGACGAACCGGGGGTCCTCGTCGGAGACCCGCTGGCCCGCGAAGTGGGCTGCGAACCGCTCCTGGTCTGAGGCCAGCACGCTCACGCCGTAGCGGCCGGTGCGGGGCAGCATCTCGGACATCCGGCAGCGCCCCAGGGACACCAGCACCAGCGGCGGGCGCAGGGAGACCGACAGGAAGGCGTTGGCGGTCATCCCGTGGATGGTGTCGCGGTGGGTGGTGGTGACGACGGTCACCCCGGTGGCAAAGCGGCCCATGACGTTGCGCAGCTCGCGGGCCGCGGCCTCGGCCTGCGAGGAGCGCGGGGTGAGCTTGGCCACGCCGGTGGGGGCCTCCAGTGCGGTGCGCGCCGGCGGCAACGGCGCCTTGGCGCGTGCGCCGCGCACCGGCGGCATCAGGCCCGAGCTCTCGGTGGGCGGCGCCACCTTGGCCACCCGCGTCAGACGAGCAATGCCCGACTTATCGGTCACGACCGTCACGACCGGGGGCGCTTCTTCTCCGGGTCATAGAAGGGGAATCGTACGACTGTCGCCGGGATCCGCTTGCGCAGGCCGTCGAGCTTGCCGACCTCCACCTCCGTGCCCAGCTCGGAGTACTGGACCGCCATGCGGCACAGCGCAATCGACTTGCGCAGCAGGGGGGACCGCATCCCGCTGGTGACCACGCCGACGCGCTGACGGCCGACGTAGACCTCGTCGCCGTGGCCGACCACCTCGTTGCCGGAGAGCTCGAGGCCGACCAGAGTGCGCTGGGGGTGCTCGCGGCGTTCCAGCAGGGCGTCGCGGCCGACGAAGTCCTCGTCGACGTCGAGCGCGACGGCAAAGCCGATCCCGGCCTCGAAGGGGTCCACCTGATCGTCGAACTCATAGCCGGCGAAGATCAGCCCCGACTCGATCCGGACCATGTCCAGCGCCTCGAGCCCGAGGGGCAGCATCCCGCGCGGCCCGCCGGCTGCCCACACGGCGTCCCACACCGCTGCGGCGTCGGAGGGGTGGCAGAAGATCTCGTAGCCGAGCTCGCCGGTGTAGCCGGTGCGCGAGACGATGATGGGCACGCCGTCATAGGAGCCGATCCGCCCCACCAGGAAGCGGAACCACTTGAGCTCCTCCAGTCCCGGCTGCGACGGCGGGGTCCACACGAACTCCGCCAGCGCCTCGCG
This sequence comes from Solirubrobacteraceae bacterium, assembly GCA_035503355.1. Lineage (GTDB taxonomy): Bacteria > Actinomycetota > Thermoleophilia > Solirubrobacterales > Solirubrobacteraceae > Palsa-465. The sequence continues at coordinate 1,377 of DATJTQ010000086.1, read as the reverse complement.
GCTCAACGGGCCCTGGACGGCGATGTTGTGCAGCTGGTCGGTGGTCGGCTTGATCCACACCTTGAGCCGGAGGCGGTCCGCCACCTGGCGCATCCAGATGCCGTCGTACTCGTCGCCGCCGACGAAGCGGAAGTTGTCCTGGCCGAGCCGGAACACCGTGGCGTCGTCGATCATGCCGCCGGTCTCGTTGCACACCGCGGTGTAGACCACCTGGCCGACGCTCAGCTTGCGGATGTTGCGGGTGACGATCCGCTGCATCAGCGTCTCGGCGTCGGGGCCCAGCACCTCCCACTTGCGCAGCGGGGAGAGGTCCATGACCGCGAGCTTCTCGCGACAGGCCCAGTACTCGGCGATGCCGCCCTCGTTGTTGAAGCAGTGCGGCAGCCAATAGCCGCGGTACTCGACGAAGCTCTGCGTGAGCTCCGAGGTCTTGGCATGAAAGGCGGTCTCCCGGGTCAGGACCGCCTCGGCGTCGGCGGTCACTCGCCGCGCGATGGCCATCGAGAAGCGGTTCTCGGGCGAGTAGACGCGCACGTGGACATCAGTCACCTCCCAGGCATTCGATGGGTCGATGTCGTCGGGGCAGGCCGAGGACGCGCACACCAGGTCGCTCGCCGCCCGCAGCATGACGTAGTCCCCAGGGCGCGACCACGGCTCGTCGAAGGCGAGCTGCATGTTGGAGTCAAACGTCGTGTTGTAGAAGAAGTTCAGCGCCTCCCAGCCCTTGCGCGGCGCGATCTCGAAGGCGCCCAGGGCGCCGTTGAAGTTGTCGGTGCAGTTGATGTGGCCGGGGTAGCCCATGTCCTCGTAGTACTTGGCCTGGCAGGCCAGGGCGAAGGTGTCGTGGCGCCCCACGGTGTCGCGCACCACCTCGACCAGCGGGTCCATGTCGAGGTCATAGAACTTGCGATAGAGGCCGGGCTGCGGATAGGCGCTGCCCATCAGCGTGCGGGTGACCGTGCTGTCCAGCCCGCGCTCGAGGCCGCGCGACAGCTTGGCGGCGTCGAAGGCGAGGAAGTCGGAGCACTGCTTGCCGCGGACGTCGATGATCTGGATGTACTCGCCCGCCCGGACCTCGTAGCTCTGGGCGGTGGCGGGGTCGACCCGGAAGTCGAGCCGGGCCTCGGCGAGCGGGGCCGGCAGCTCCACCTCCTCGCGCACGCGCGGACGGGCGCGCCGGATCTCGACGAGCAGCTCGGAGGCCGGGTCATCGCCGTCGACCAGGCGACCCCCGGGCGCGGCGATCAGCAGCCGCGCCCCCCGATCGGCCGTCAGCGTGACGTCGCTGCCGGCGGCCGAATCGGGCCCGAAGAGCCGCTCCTCGGTGAGCCCGAGCGCGTCCAGCGGGCCCGACAGGACCGCCCGCTGGCCGCCGTG
>DATJTQ010000085.1:0-27970 GCA_035503355.1 Solirubrobacteraceae bacterium | reverse complement strand
CACCATCCTCCTGCCCGGCCGCAGCGAGCGCTCGTTCGCCGAGCACGCCGAGATCGTCGCCGCCGTGGCCACCCACGACGGCGACCGCGCCGAAGCGGCCATGCGCACCCACCTCTCGCGCGTCGCCGACGCGCTGCGGCGGGAGGCCCCGCTCAGCACGGCCGCCTCAGCTGGCCCCGCCAGCCCCGCCACCTCAGCGAGCCCCGCCAGCTCAGCGAGCCCCGCCAGCTCCGCCAGCTCCGCCAAGTAAACTTATAAGTTTACTTAGGGCAGCGTGCTGGATGGGTCCCGTGTGTCGGAGGCACGGGCGGTGGTTGAACGGCATGGCCTGGGAAGGGGGCGGGGCTGTGAAAGCCGCTGCCTATCAGGGGTGTGCGGCCGGGCCGGGACCTTGGGAGATAGGGGTTACTGGATAGTCGTTATCTCCCAGGGAGATCCCTGAGAACGGGCAGGAGCAAGCCATCCTGCGCGTTGACCCCGTTCTGTGGTAGGCAAAGCCTCTCACAGGTCCGCCCGACCGCCCCCCGGGCCCGACCGCGCCTCGCGCCGATCGTCCACGCGGCGACCCTTCCCCCGCCCCCTCGACAGCCGCCGGTGACGTTCGCCGCTATCGCCGGAGCTCGCCGGCGGCGCGCGCGAACTGCCGAATCAGTGCGCGCCGGCCAGCGGCGGCATGGTGCTGAGGTCCAGCCGGCCGAGGATCCCGGCGGGCTGCGTCTGCAGCCAGGCCGCGGCGACGGTGTTGCGCAGCACCCAGATGTCGGTGATGGGCCCCACCCCACCCGGGACCGGTGAGACCGCCTCGGCGACGGGCTCGACCGTCGCCGTGTCGACGTCGCCCACCAGCTGGACCGAGCCGTCCGGGCGCTCGACGGCGTTGATGCCGATGTCGATGACGATCGCGCCCTCGCGGACCAGGTCGCCCGTGATCAGTCCGGGCACGCCCACCGCGACGATGAGGATGTCGGCCCCGAGGGTGTGCTCGGCCAGGCGGCCGGCGTCGGAGGTGTGGCGGTGGGCGGAGATGACGGTGGCGTTGCGCTGCAGGCCGAGGATCGCCGCCGGCTTGCCGACGTTGTTGGAGCGCCCGACCAGCACCAGGTTGACCCCGTCATAGGCGGTGGCAGGGTCGCGCCCCACCGAGGCGGTGTAGCGGTCGAGCATGTGGAAGGCCGCGGCCGGCGTGGAGGGCACGAAACGCGGCATCCCCAGCGACAGCAGCCCCGCGTTGAGGGGGTGCAGGGCCTCGACGTCCTTGAGGGGCGGCAGCGCCGCGAACACCCGCGACTCGGCCAGGTGGGTCGGCAGCGGGCGCAGCACGAGGATGCCGCTGATCTCCGGGTCGGCGTCGATCTCGGCGATCTTCCCGATCACCTGCCCCAGGGTGGCGTCGGCGGGCAGTCGCTCGGGCCGCGACACGATCCCGGCCTCGCGGGCGTGGCGGTCGATGCGGCGCTGATAGACCTGGGCGGCGAGGTCGTCGCCGACCAGCAGGGTGCCGATGCCCGGCGCCGCGGGCAGGCGAGCCAGCTCCTCGCGCAGCGTCGCGCTGAGCTCCTGGGCGTACGACCTGCCGTCGATCAGCACGGGCCAGAGGCTACGCGAGGCCGCTCGCGCTTGCCGCCGACGGTGCCGCAGACCGGGCGGTGAGCCCAGCCGCCTCGGCCACCCGGGGCACCGCCTCCACCTCCCATCCCGGCGCCATGATGTGGACCCCGGCCACCCCGTCGATCTCGCGCAGGCGGGAGATGACGTCGGCGGCGATGCGCACGCCCTCGTCCTTGGCCGCTTCGCCCTCGAGGCCGCGGATGCGCGCGAACGTCGCCTCGTCGACCTCCACGCCGGGGATGCGCTCATGCAGGTACTCGAGCATCCGAAGGCTCCGCGGCGGCGTGACGCCGACCAGCACCGGCGCACGCCGGGGCAGCCCGGCCTCGACCACCGGGACGAACCACTCGGCGAAGCGATCGACGTCATAGACGATGTTGGTCTGCAGCAGCCCCATGCCGGAGTCGACCTTGGCCTCCAGGCGGGCGACGCTGTCCACCAGCGGGTTGGCCGCCCCGGCCACCAGAAAGCCCGTCGGGGTGGGCATCCGCTCGCCGGCGAGCAGCCGCCCCGCGTTGAGCGAGGCGATCATCTGCGCCATCCCCACCGAGTCCACGTCGCCGACCCGGGTGGCCCGGCCCTCGTAGGGACCGACGCTGAGCGGGTCACCACCGAGGGCCAGGATCGAGCGGACGCCGAGGGCCCAGGCGCCCAGCAGATCGGCCTGCAGAGCCAGGATGTTGCGGTCGCGGCCGGTCATCTGCATGATCGGCTCAAGCCCCGCATCCAGCATGAGCACCGCTGCGGCGAGCGGGGACATCTTGACGCTCGCCGCCTGGTTGTCGGTCACGTTGGCCGCGTGCACCACCGGCGCCAGAGCCGCGGCCGCCCGGCGGACGACGTCGGCGTTCGGTTCCGCCGGCGGGCCCAGTTCGGCGGTGACGACGAACGTCTCTGAGGCCAGCAGGTCGGCGAGCGGCATGACCCACACCCTATTGCCCAGCGCGCGCGTGGTCGGCGATCAGGGTCCGCTTTGGACAAATTCGTGCGCTGCGCGTCAAGGGGCGCCGCGCTCGCGGTCGCCCGCGCGGTGGCCGGGGACCGTCGAGTGGCTAGACCCCGAGATCCGGGGCGTCTCGGCGGCGCTTGGGCCGGATGCGGCGATACAACCAGAGGAACAGCGGAAACTCGATCCACTGCAGGGCCGCCCAGGTCAACGCCTTGCGCCGCGGCAGCCCTCGCGCCTGGGCGTCGCGCCACACCCAGCCGGTGGAGAAGGCCGCTGCCGCCACCACGACGAGCACGATGACGTCGGGCACGACCCCGCCGTTCATCCGTCTCGTCGGCGCCCGAAGCCGAAGTAGGCGGCTGGACCGATCACGTTCTGTGTGGCGACGGCGCGCCACAGCAGCTTGGGGCCCCGGATGCCCTCCGGCGGACGGCGGTGGATATCGCGCTCGGCGGCCGTGATGAGGACGACCTCCACAGCCAGCAGCACCCACACCACGCGACGCGCCGTGGGCGAGAGGCGCTGGTACTGGGCGATCACGGCGCGGACTGGCTGCTCGACTCTCTGTGACATCACGGACTCTCCTACGTGTGTTGGGGCTGCCGGCGAGGACGGGCGCGACCCGGACCGGGGGCGGGGCGGGCGGGACGGCCGATCCGCGCCATGTCGGCGACCTCGGTCGCGATGTCCTCCAGCACCGAGGTCTGCAGCGAGTACACGATGTTGCCGCCACGCCGCACGGAGCTGACCAGGCCGGCGCTCTCGAGCACCTTGAGATGGCGCGACACCGAGGGCCACGAGATCTCGAAGTGGGCGGCCAGGGCGCCGGCCGGGAGATCGCCGTCGCGCAGCAGCCGCAGGATCTCGCGGCGGGTGGGATCCCCCAGGGCTCGATATCCGCCGGCAAGCGACATTCTGGTTAGCAATTTAGCATGTGTGCTCATTGGCGCGACGTCTCAACCGCCGCCCGGGTCTCGATCCGTTGTCACATTTCCGGCCCCTGCGGGGTCATCCACTCAGAGCCCCGATTGCCCCGGCTCTGACACCCACCGAACCTCTGGAGGACGACGTGCAACCTCGCATCGAAAACCCCGCGATGACCGTTCCGGGCGCCATGGTGGCGCTGCAGAAGCTGTCCGCCGCCGCCAGCCACCATGGCGGCGTGCCCGCCAGCACCCTCATGCTGGTGGAGCTGCGTGCCAGCCAGATCAACGGCTGCGCCGTGTGCGCCGACATGCATTCGCGCGAGCTCAAGGCCCTGGGCGAGGGCGACGAGCGCATCTTCACCCTCGCGGCGTGGCGGGAGACGTCGTACTTCACCGACGCCGAGCGCGCTGCGCTGGCCTTGACCGAGGCCTCGACCCGTCTCGCCGACAGGTCAGACCCCGTGCCCGATGAGGTGTGGGAGGAGGCGGCCCGCCACTACGACGAGGCCCAGCTGTCCGCGCTCGTGCTCACCATCGCCGGGATCAACGCCTGGAACCGGATCAACGCCACCACTCGCCAGATCACCGGCGAGTGGGTCACTCAGTGGATCCGCACCCCGGAGCCGACCCCGTCAGCCGCCTGACCGGCGCCAGCGAGCGGGCGGGGGCCCCATCGAGGGCCCCCGCTCCTCCTCAGAGCGGCGGAACCTGGTTGTTCACCTGGGTCCCGTGATACAGGTGATCGTGGTCTGAGCACGACGACTTGGGGAAGAAGAACTGGACGCTGTCGCTGCGCACGTTGTTGTAACTGGCAAACAGGGTCACGCGGCCCTTCGTGCCCACGGCGCACCGAGGATCGGTGCTGCTCTTGACACGCACGATGATCTTCATGATGTTGCCCGGCACGCCCCACATGACCGCGTGATGAGAGTGATAGACCAGGTGGTGCTCGACGGTCATGATGATCAGCCGGTCGGGCTGGTGGCGCACACGGTCGACCTGACACAGGATTCCGGAGACGGTATTGGCATCGAGGTTGATGTCACCGTGACCGCGCGCGTAACTGCCGGTGGGTCCCGAAATCGGCTGGCCGGTGTGAAAGCCCCATGGCGGGATCCCCTGCACGATGGGCACCTGGGCGCAGTACTGAGTTGAGGCACTCGCCGAACCTGCCGCACCGATGGTGAGCAATGGTGCGAGAAGGAGGGCGGTAATTCCAAGGCGTCGTATGGCGGTATGTGTGCGCATGGGGGCGACTATACCCGTGGCGGGTGCACGGACGCAGGAAGCGGCGGCGCCACGATGGCGATGACGGCCCACGGACACCGTGGTGCAGTGTCACTTCACCCGCGCGTCGCCACCCGATCCGTGATCGGCCGGCTCCCGGGGTCCGGGTGCCGGGGCGCGGCCGCAGCGAGGGTCAGGTCGACCTATCCCCAGGGAGGGTCACCTCGGCCTATCCCTGGGACTACTTGGCGCCCCGCCCTGGCGGCGACATGATCATCACGCCACACCACGCAGCACTCAGTGAGACGGACCGGGGGCAGAGGTCCCAGATTCGACCACTACGTCGTTTCAGTCAGCTGGTCGAGCTGGGGACAGGAGCCCAAGGGGGCAGCTTTCCGCCGCTTGCTCGGAAAGCGGGCGAAGCGGAGGCCGGGATCTCGGATGGTCACGAGGTCCCGGCCCTCCGTGACGACCGTGCCGGGCCACCGACGGCGCCTCACGGGCACCCGGGCCAGACCGGCGACCGGCTCAGACCGACGAGCCGCGGTCCGGGATCAGTCCGCTGGCCCGCGCGCGGCCCACCAGGGCCAGGCGCTTCTCGTTCTGGGGCAGCTCCTCGACCCCGAACTTGTCAAACAGGGCGCGGAGGTGCAGCTTGACGGCCGGCACGGAGAGGAAGAGCTCCTCAGCGATCTGGCGGTTGGACGCCGGTGCCGCGAAGGGATTGCTCCCCGTCAGCGGGCGGCACAGCGAGGTGAGCACCTCGCGCTGGCGGACCGACAGCTCCACCGGTGCGCTCACGGCGTGGATGGCCACCGCGGTGGCGCGGTGCTGACCGTCGGTGGGACGGCGCACCAGCACGATCGTGCGTCCGAACTGCAGGCGGTCGCCGTCGCGCAGCCGGCGCCGTCCGTGCACGCGCTCGCCGTTGACATAGGAGCCGTTGCGCGACAGACCGTCGTCGACGAGGGTGAGCTCGCCGCCCAGCTGCTTGAGCTCGGCATGCAGCCCGGAGACCTGATCGTCCCAGTAGATGCTGAGCGCGGCCTCGGCGTTGCGCCCGACGGTGACCTCGCTTCCCAGAATGACCGTCTGCAACCTGCCCTCGGCATCGCGGTAGACCAGGAACGGCTCGTCGCGGCGCTCGGCGTGGATCACCGCCTGCAGCTCCACCGGTGTGATCGGGCGTGGCTGCCCGTCGACGCTGTCCAGCCCCATCCCCCGGGAATATCCCACACCGACCGCAACGTCAAGTCGCCCGTCCGCCATAACATCTCTCGCGATGCCGGGTCCGGCGACGTGAGCCCCACCCAGAGCGACGCCCACGCGTTCTGGCTGCGCGCGCCCGGCGCCGGCGAGATCCGCCCGGTGACACTCTCCGAACCCGGCCGCGACGAGGTCCTGGTGCGCACCCTGCGCTCTGGCGTCAGCCGCGGCACTGAGATCCTGGTCTTCTCCGGCGGCGTGCCACCGTCTCAGTACGCGGTGATGCGCGCGCCCTTTCAGGAGGGCGACTTCCCCGGGCCGGTCAAGTACGGCTACCTCAACGTCGGCCGGGTCGAGCAGGGGCCGGAGCCGCTGCGCGGGCGCACGGTGTTCTGCCTCTACCCGCATCAGACCGCCTATGTGGTGCCGGCCGGCGCGGTGACCGTGATCCCCGACGACGTGCCGGCCACCCGTGCCGTGCTCGCGGGCACGGTCGAGACCGCCGTCAACGCCCTATGGGACGCAGCGCCGCTGCTCGGCGACCGGGTCGCGGTGGTCGGCGCCGGCATGGTCGGCTGCTGCGTGGCCCGCCTGCTCAGCCGGTTTCCGGGGGTGCGGGTCACACTCGTCGACGTCGACGCCGGCCGCGCCTCGGTGGCCGAGGCCCTCGGCGTCGACTTCGCGGCGCCCGCCGATGCCCCGGACGGCCGCGATCTGGTGATCCACGCCAGCGCGACCTCCGACGGCCTGCAGCGCTCGCTCGAGCTGCTCGCCCCAGAGGGCACCGTCATCGACCTCAGCTGGTACGGCGACCGCGAGGTCCAGCTGTCGCTGGGCGGCGCCTTTCACTCGCGGCGCCTGGCCATCCGCGCCAGCCAGGTGGGCACGGTCTCCCCCGCCCGCCGCGGGCGCCGCCTCCCGGCAGACCGACTTATCCTGGCGCTCGAGCTCCTGCGTGACCCGGTCTTCGACGCCCTGCTCACCGGCGAGTCGCGCTTCGCGCAACTGCCCGAGGTGATGGCCCGCCTCGCCTCAGGGAGCCTGGCCGCCCTCTGTCACACCATCACCTACGACGAGGAATAGACCGTGTTCAGCGTGACCGTCCGTGACCACATGATGATCGCCCACAGCTTCCAGGGTGAGGTGTTCGGGCCCGCGCAGCGCCTGCACGGTGCCACGTTCGTCGTCGACGCGACCTTCCGTCGCGCCACCCTCGACGCCGACAACATCGTGGTCGACATCGGCCGGGCCACCGAGGAGCTGCACGCGGTGCTCGCGGGGCTGACCTACCGCAACCTCGACGACGAGCCCACCTTGGCCGGCATGAACACCTCGACCGAGGCTCTGGCCCGGGTGGTGGCCGACCGCCTCGCCGAGCGGGTCCACGCCGGCGCGCTGGGCGAGGCCGCCCGCGACCTGGACGGCCTGACCGTCACCCTGCACGAGTCACACGTCGCCTGGGCCAGCTACGAGCGCCCCCTGTGAGGACCGTGCATGCCGTCGTGCCCGACGGCATCGACGACCCGCAACGACCGAGCGGGGGCAACCGGTATGACCGCCGCCTGCTCGACGAGCTCGCCATCCTCGGCTGGACGGTGCGCGAGCACCCGGTGCTCGGCGCCTGGCCGCACCCCGACGACCGCGCGCTGGCCGCCCTGCACGCCGCCATGGCCCAGATCGCTGACCGGACGCCGGTGCTGTTGGACGGGCTGATCGCCTCGACGGCGCCCGAGATCCTCGCCCCTCAGGCCCGGCGCGTCCGTCAGGTCGTGCTCGTGCATATGCCGCTGGGCCACCGTCCTGGCCCCGCCGAGGCCGACGCGGTCCGCCATCGCGAGCAGGCGGTCCTGCATGCGGCGAGCGCCGTGGTGACCACCAGCGCGTGGACCCAGCGCCGGCTCAGCGAGCTCTACGCGGTCCCCGCCGAGCGCATCCGCGTGGCCCCGCCCGGCGTCGACGCCGCCGCGCCGGCCGCCGGGAGCCAGTCCGGCGTCGGCGGGCTCCTGTGCGTCGCGGCGGTGACCTACGGCAAGGGCCACGACGTCCTCGTCCAGGCGCTGTCCGGCCTCGCCGACCTACCCTGGCGCTGCCGGTGCGTCGGCAGCCTGGATCGCGATCCCTGCTTCGCCGATGCCGTCCGCCGGCAGGCGCGCGACGCCGGCCTGCGACAGCGCATCGCCTTCGTCGGGCCGCTGACCGGAGCGGCGCTGGACGCCGCCTACGCCGCGTCAGACCTGATGGTCCTCCCCTCGCGCGCCGAGACCTACGGGATGGTCATCACCGAAGCGCTGGCGCGCGGCCTGCCGGTCATCGCCAGCGAGGTGGGCGGGACGTCCGAGTCGCTCGGCCATGGGCAGGCCGACACGCTGCGGCCCGGGATCCTGATCGCCCCCGATGACCCAGGCGCGTTGCGTGGGGCGCTGCACGCGTGGCTCACCGATGCCGCACTCCGCGCCCGCCTGCGCCAGGCAGCGCGCGAGCGCCGCGCCGGCCTGACTGGGTGGGCGGCCACCGCCGCGATCGTCGCCCGCGCCCTGGACGGACCGGCCCGGTGAGCCTGGAGGGCGTCCGGGTCACGCCGGAATGGCTCAGCCTGCGCGAGCCCGCGGACGCGGGGGCGCGCGCTCGCGACCTCGGGCGGCGGCTGGCCGAGCACCTCGCCCCACGGCCACGTACCGACGAGACCCTCGTCATCCACGACCTCGGCGCCGGCACCGGGTCCATGGGCCGCTGGCTGGCGCCACAGCTGCCCGGGCCCCAGCACTGGGTCCTGCACGACCGCGACCCCGACCTGCTTGACGTCGCCGCCACCGACCGTCCCGGGCCGGCGGCCGACGGTGGCGCGGTCACCGTCGAGGCGCGGCGCTCGGACATCGCCGGGCTGTCCCCCGGCGCCCTCGCCGGGGCGAGCGTCGTCACCGCCTCGGCGCTGCTCGACATGCTCACCGAGCCGGACCTGACCGAGCTGGTCGCCAGCTGCTCGGCGGCGGCGTGCCCCGTTCTGCTCACCCTGTCGGTCAACGGCCACGTCGGGCTGAGCCCTGTCGAGCCGTTCGATTCGCGCCTTCGCCGTGCCTTCAACGACCACCAACGCCGGGGCACCGCGGGCGAACGCCTCCTCGGACCTGACGCGTTCGACTCCGCCACCGCGAGCTTTCAGAGGCTCGGCGCCGAGGTGCACACCGCGCCCAGCCCGTGGCGGCTGGGACCCGCTGACCATGAGCTGATCGCCACGTGGCTGACGGGGTGGGTGGCCGCCGCGTGCCAGCAGGATCCATCGCTGGCCGCCGACGCCGGCGCCTACACCTCACGGCGGCTGGCCCAGCTGCACGCCGGTCAGCTCCTGGTCACCGTGTGGCACTCGGACCTGCTGGCGCTGCCGGCTCAGCAGTCGTCCGCAAAGCGCGACGACAGCGCGTAGCGCAGCAGCACGACGTCGCCGATCTGGCGCACATCGGCCAGGGTGGCGCGGCGCCCTGGGTTCCATGGGAAACGGCCGTCGCCGACGAACCGGGTGGCTCGCGAGTCACCGACGAAGAAGGGGGCGACGACCAGCTGCAGCTCGTCGGCGAGGTCGTCGGTGAGGAACTGCGTGTGAACGTTGCCGCCGCCCTCGACCATCAGCCGCTGCACCCCGCGGGCGCCGAGATCCTCGCTGAGCCGCCGCATCTTCACATGGTGGCCCCCGTCGACCACGGTGGCCACGTCGCCCAGCCGCGACCGCGCGTCGCCCACGCCCCCGCTGGTGCAGTACACGAGCTTCTCGTTGTCGCCGGTGGTGAAGAAGTCGGCGGCGGGGTCGAGTTCGAGACGTTCGGTCACGGTGACCTTCATCGGCGAGGTGGGCAGGCCGCGAGCGACCCGGGCCTCACGGCGGTTCTGGGAGCGCACCAGCAGCCGCGGGTTGTCGGTCCGCACCGTCCCGGCGCCGACGAGGATCGCGTCACAGGAGGCGCGTACCGCGTCCACGCGGTCGAAGTCGGCGTCGTTGGAGAGCTCCAGCCGCCGCGGCGCCGCCGCGCCGAGATACCCGTCGATCGACATGCCGCAGCTGAGCAGGATGTACGGGAGATCAGGCGTGGACGGCCTCCTCCCGGATCGGCGCCGGGCGCTCGCGCCGCGCCGGTGAGCGGTCGCGGCGCAGCCATGCCGCCACGAGGACCGCGGCGCCCGGGAGGCTCGCCACCAGCACCATGACCCCGTAGACGACCGAGGCGGCAACCCCGTGATGCGCGCCAAGGCCGGCGGCGCCGAAGGCCCACGCCGTGATCCCCTCACGAGGCCCCCAACCGGCGGCGCTGGGCAGGACCATGGCCATCATCACCAGCAACGCTATCGGGATGAGCTTGCTCAGCGGCGCCGTCGTCCCCGCGGTATGGGCGGCCACGATGAAGGTGGCGGTGTGCCCGGCCACCACCACCGCCGAGGCCAGCACGATGCCCAGCCAGGCCCGCCGGGCCAGCACCGCCTCGCGCAGGTCCCGCGCCGCGGTGGCGCGGACGCGGGCCCAGGCCGAGCGACCGGCCGGCCGGGCTCTGGCCGCCACAACGACGGCGCCCAGCAGCACCGCGAGCCCACCGACCACCAGCGGCATCGACGACTGCACCGGCGAGGGCAGGGCCAGGAGGATGGCGGCGGTGGCGGTGACCTGCACCACCTGGCCGGCGGTGCGCTCCCACCACACGGCCCGCAGGCCACGGCCGATGTCGCGCACGTCGCGACCATGACTGATCCCGCGGTGCACGTCGCCCAGGACCCCGCCGGGGAGGGTGAGGTTCAGAAACTGCGAGCGGTAGTAGGCCGCCACCGCACGGTGCAGGGACAGCTTGACGTGCAGGCCGCCGGCCACGGTCTGCCACCGCCAAGCGCTGCACACCGTCGTCAGCAGCGCGAGCCCCGCCGCGGCGGCCAGCGCCGTGGCGTTGATCGTGCGCACCCCGTCGATGAACGGGCCCGTCCCCAGCCGCCACACCACCACCGCCAGGGTCACGAAAGGGCACGCGACGGAGGCCCATCGCCACAGTTGGTGCCTCACGCCGGTACCCCCTGCGCGCGCGCAGCGGGCTGCGCCCGGGCGCGGGACGTGGTGCGCGGCCGCTGGAAGGGCAGCTCGAACACGGCGGCGAACGCCCGAGCGAACCCGATGGTCAGCGGCAGCACCAGGGCCAGGGAGATGAGGAAGAACGGCACGCCCGTGGCGACCCGGCCGGCCAGGATCCGCTCACAGACGACGGCCACGATCGGCGCGTGGGTCAGGTACAGGCTGTAGGAGAACGTCCCGAGGCTGCGGATCGGCCGGGCGTCGAGCGCGCGCACCAGCCCCGCCGGGCGGCCGGTGGCCAAGGCGGCGAGCAGGCAGGCGATGGCCGGCCCCAGGGAGAGGTCGACCCAGTAGAGGTGATCAAGCGTCCACACCGAGCCCTGCCACCAGATCACCACCAGCACCGGGATGACGGCGGCCAGCGCCAATCGCGGCCATGGCCAGTCCCGGCGCGCCGCGGAGGCACCGACGATCCCGGCAGTCAGTACGCCGACCGCGAACAGCGCGGCCAGGTCAGGCGGTGACTGGACGAGGAAGGTGTCCAGGTGCGCGACGTGCGGACCGACGATCCCGACCGCCGCCACGATCAGAGCGACGGTGGCCACCATCGCCCAGCCGCCCCACCGGCGCACCAGCAACACCAGCAGCGGGAAGGCGATGTAGAGCTGGGCCTCGACCGCCATCGACCAGAAGGCCGCGTTGGGGCTGTGGGTGAGCCAGACGTTCTGCACCAGCAGCCCGTTGGCCATCACCGACGCGGCATCGGGCACGCCGTGGCCCGGCTGGGGCACGATCAGCCATGCCACCGCCAGGCTGAAGGCCAGCGCCGCCCAGTACGGGGGCAGGATCCGTCGCGCGCGACGTTGGGCGAAGCGCGAGGCGGCGTCGAGCCGCCACCCGTGGCGGGCCGGCGACAGGGCCAGCGAGAACCCTGACAGGACGATGAACACCACCACGGCGAAGCGGCCGTAGATGAACCACGCGGCCCAGAACGGAGCGTGGTCGACCGGGTACCCGGGGAACGCGCGCAGGAAGACGTGGTTGATCACCACGTACAGCGCGGCCAGGCCCCGGATGCCATCCAGGCCAGCGAGCCGACGGGGCCGAGGCCCGGCTGTCGCAGATGCGTCCGGAGCCGCCACGGCTACTTGGTCGTGGTCGCCGTATGGGAGTCGAACGCGCTGAGGAACTTGTTGCGGAAGGCGCTCATCGGCCACACCGGCGCGCTGGGCGCCGGCTGCAGCCCGGCGTTCCAGCCCCAGCTTCCGATCGCCTTCAGCACCTTCGGGTCATGGGAGATGATCGAGATGGGGACGTCGTGGTTGGAGTGGTGGCCACTGACGATCGGCAGCGGCTGGTGGTCGCCGAGGGCGATGACGACGAGCTTCTTGTCGTCCAGTCGCTTGATCCACGAGTACAGGGTGCTCAGCGAGTAGACGATCGAGCGGCCGTAGGCCGCCTGCACGCGCGGTGGGTTTGACCAGAACGCGCCGGTCGAATGGTCCTCGGGGATCCGGTCAAAGATCGAGCCGTTGCCGACCTTGTTCCACGGGATCTGCTCGGGGATGCGGTTCCACGGCATGTGGCTCGACACAGTGTCGACCTCCGCAAACAGCGGCGGCCGGTTGGGCTTGGAAAGCTCGAGCCGCTGCAGGGCGGCGTAGGTGTACTGGTCGGGCATCGACGCGTAGGTGAACGTGGGGCCCTTGTAGCCGACGTTGCGCCGGTCATAGAGCTTGTCGTAGTGGTAATACGACGTCCCCTGCGGCCAGTAGTAGTCGTTGGAGGGCACGTCGTCGACGGTCCGCCAGCCCGCCTCCTTGAAGGCGTCACTCAGCGTGAAGCGGTTGGTCGTCATCAGGTCGTTGTAACGGCGCTGGCTGTTGACCCACACGCCCGACTGCAGCGTCGAGTGGGCCAGCCAGCTGATGCCGCCATAGGTGGCCGAGTCAAGGAAGCCGCTGCGCGCGGAGAAGCCGGCCGAGGCCAGCTCCTTGTCGCCGTGGTTGAGCACGGCGTCGACCTCGGGTGAGAACTGCCGCCCTTGCACTGCCTGTTGTCCGTAGGCCTCGACGAACACCAGCAGGACGTCCTTGCCGCGCAGGGCGGTCAGCAACTGGCTGGGCGGCGTATTGCGAAAGGCGTCGTCGCGGATCTGAGCGGCGAACACCGACTGGTCATGGAGATCAGCCCGCAACTGTCCGACCTCGTGGCCCATGACGTCCGAGGACAGCGTCGTGGCCACCGGCGTGTGGGAGACGAGCTGCGCCCCGACCAGCCAGAACACACCCCACACCACCCCGACCCCGGCGACGACGCGCAAGGTCAGGCGCCGGTGGTCGGCGGCGACGCGAGTGAGCCGGAACGCGGAGAACGTGGTGAGGACGAGCAGGACGACGATGCCGACGAAGATCCCGACCACCACCAGGTGCGCATCGGTGCTCCCGATCGAGTCACTCAACGTCGAGACGCCGCTCCCGGCGTAGCTCTTGTCGCTGAGCAGGTCAAAGCGACGGCTGAAGGTGTCATAGAACCCGATGTCCAGGGCCTTGACGACGACCACCACCGTCAACAACGGTCCGACGATCCCGGCCAGGATGCGCCGCGCGACCTTCGGCAGCACGCTGGCCACCGCGATGAAGACCAGCATCTCGAGCGGGATGCGCAGGAAGCCGACCACTGAGAGATCGCCCGGCGAATCGGGGGTGACCAGGGCCGCCCAGACGATCACGAAGGCCACGACGGTGAGCCCAGGATCAGCCCGGTGGCGCAGGCCACGCCAGCGCGAACGCAGGCCACGCGGGCCGGCCCCCGCGGGACCGGGCGACGCGGATCCGCCGGCCCCGCCCTCGGCCTCGGAGGCGCCTGGATGGGCCACCGTGTCGGCCGAGCCGCCGGTCGAGGCAGAGCCTGAGCCAGAGACCGCGGCGACGAGCGCGCCGTGGCGCCGGCGCCACAACCACCACACGTCGCGACCGAAGGACTCGGCGAGCAGGACGAGGGCCACGGCGACGATGATGCCGTTCACGATCGCCGGGAACACCTGAGCAGCCGCGATCACCAGGAACACGCCCTGGACCGCCGCGACGGTCTTGCGCCAGAAGCGCGGCGGCAGCTCGGCCCGCAGCCAGCACAGCGGCCAGCCGGCGGCCAGGAACGCGTAGCGCGCCAGACCGATGGCCAGCACCCACGCGCCGAGCGAGCGGGCCACGTACACGCTGAGGATGAAGATGAGGAAGGCGTCCACCTCGGCGTCGAAATGAGCGCCCAGCGTGGCACTGCGCGTGCGGCGCGCCACCCAGCCATCGACGGCGTCGAGGGCGAGGGCGATCCCGGCGAGCGCCACCAGGAGCGCGACGGGGACGTGGCGGGCGAAGGAACCGGCGATCAGGGCGGCGACACCGACGGTGAGCGTGGCCCGGACGAGCGTCACCCAGTCGGCCGGGTTCAGCCGCTCGGTGCGGTAATAGGTGAGGCCGCGCGACAGGGCCGCGTTCGTGATCAGTCCGGAGGCGATGCCCACAGCCCACGCGGTGGGGCTGAGCGCCGCGCCGCTATGACTGACGGCGACGGCGAGGCCCGCGATCAGCAGAACCTGGGCGAACAGGGCGGTCACCGGGACGGTCTGAACGGAGCCGAGCGCAGCGGCGGCTGCGTGCTTGGGCTTCATGCCCCCCATGACGCCACCCCGGGGCAAAGCCTTCCCCGCCTGCCATCCTGCCACGCGTGAACCAGGACGAGCGCGCCACCTTTGACCGCGCCCTGCGCCGGGCCCGGCTCTCGGCGTACCCGACGGGCGAGTTCGTCGAGCAGGAGAGCTTCATGGGCGCCACGGAGATCCTGGGGCTCGCGCGGCGGGCGGGCATCGCCGCCGGGGTCTCGGTGCTGGACCTCTGCTGCGGCGTCGCCGGGCCCGGGCGGTTGATCACGCGTGATTTTGAATGTGATTATGTTGGCGTGGACCTCAGTGCCGGCGCCCTGGCCATCGCACGGGAGCGCGCCGCCGGTCTTCGGTGCCGGTTTGAGCGTGCCCGGGTGCCCCCGGTGCCCGACGGCCGGTTCGACGTCGTGCTCCTGCTGGAGACGATGCTGGCTTTCGCCGACAAGGAGACGCTCCTCCGCAGCGTGGCGGGCGCGCTGCCGGCGGGGGGGCGCTTCGCCTTCACCCTGGAGGAGGGGGCGCCGCTCACCGCGGCCGAGCGCGAGCAGATGCCGGACGCCGACACGGTCTGGCTGACCCCGCTCTCCGAGATCCGCGCGCTCCTCGCGCGCGCGGGACTCCAGCTGCGCTGGGAGTCTGAGCACAGCGGCGCGCACCGCGCGGTCGCCGACGCGCTGATCGCCGCCTTCACCGCCGACGCCGACGCCATCACCGCGCAGATCGGGCAGCAGGCCCTGGATGACCTCATCGACTCCCACCGCCTGTGGAGCGAGTGGCTGGGCTCCGGCCGGGTGCGCAAGTTCGCGGTCGTAGCCGAGCGGGCGCAGGCGGGGTAAGGTCGGGCCATGGGTGCGCGCGAGGTGCTCAACTCCACCCGCGTCCTGGTCACCGGCGGCACCAGCGGCCTGGGCCGCGCGATGGCCGCCGCACTCTCGGAGGCGGGGGCGCGGGTCGCTCTGACCAGCCGCGACTCGGCCCGCGCTCACGAGGTCGCGGCGCAGATCGGTGCGGTCGGAGTGCCGATGGACGTCCGCGACGAGCAGTCGGTACAGACCGGCGTCGACGCCGTCTACGACGCGCTTGGCGGACTCGACGTGCTGGTCGCCAATGCCGGAATCGGCATGCGCACCGTCAACCCGCGTTTCATGACCGACCCTCAGCCGTTCTGGGAGGTCGCGCCGGCCGGCTTCCGCGACGTCGTCGAGACGAAGGTGACCGGCACGTTCCTGGTGGCACGCGCGGTGGCGCCCCGCATGCTCGCCGCAGACGGCGGGCGGATCGTGGTCATCTCGATGAACGAGCAGACCATGACCCGCCGCGGCTTCACGCCCTACGGGCCCTCCGGCGCGGGGGTCGAGGCGCTCGCGCGGGTCATGGCGGCGGACCTCGCCGGAACGACGGTCACCGTCAACCTCCTCCTTCCCGGTGGGGCGACCGCGACGGGGATGATCCCCGACGGCACCCCGGGCGAGGTCCGCGACCGGCTCCTGGACCCCGGGATCATGGGGCCGCCCATCGTGTGGCTGTGCTCGGATGAGAGCGCCGGCGTACACGACCAGCGGATCGTCGCCACCGAGTTCCGCGGCTGAACGTCGTCGCTCAGGGACCGCCGAGCTCTGAGTGCAGCGATGTCAGCAGCGTTTGGAGCAGGCGGTTGAGCTGACGCTTCTGGGAAGCGGTGAGTGCCGCGAGGAGTTGGCGCTCACGGGCGGCGCCGGTGTCGATGTACTGGTCGAGCTTCTCTCGGCCGGCGGGGGTGAGCTCGAGCAGAACGCCACGGCGGTCCTCCGGATCGCGCGAGCGGGCGACGAGGCCGGTCCGCTCGAGCTTGTCCAGCCGGTTGGTCATGGCGCCGGTCGAGACGCCCAGCTCGCGGCAGAGCGCGCCGTGCGAGCGGGTGCCGCTGTGCAGCGAGCAGAGGACCTTGAACTCTTCCTTGGTGAGCCCGACGCGGTCGAGGCTGGCGCGCGCCGCCTGGTCGAGATAGCCGGCGGCCTTGGCGACCCGGGTCACGATGCCCTCGACGTCGGGATCGATGCTGGGCCAGGTCGCCAGAGCGAGGCGGACCTGAGCCTCGACGTCGGCATCGAGCTCGCCGCCGGCGGGCTCAGCGCGATCGCCCGCGATCGTGGATGTCTGTCGAACCGCTGGCACTGTCGCTCAGTCTAGCTTCGCATGCAGTAGCTTGACATATAGCTTTATGCACAGTAGCTTTACGTACAGTGACTGTGTCGATGCGCTACCGCACGCTGGGCGCCACCGGGATCGAGGTGAGTGCCTACTGCCTGGGGGCAATGATGTTCGGTGCCGCCGGCAACCCTGATCATTCCGAGTGCGTCCGCATCATCCATGGGGCGCTCGACCGAGGCATCAACTTTCTCGACACCGCCGACATGTACTCGAGCGGTGAGTCCGAGCGGATCGTCGGCGCGGCGCTCAGGGGCCGTCGCGACGAGGTGGTGCTCGCCACCAAGGTGCATTTCCCGATGGGAGCGGACCGCAACCGCCGGGGCAACTCGCGGCGGTGGATCGTCACCGCGGTCGAGGAGAGCCTCACGCGGCTGCAGACCGACTGGATCGATCTCTACCAGGTGCACCGCCCCGATCGCGCCACCGACATCGAGGAGACCCTGTCGGCCCTGACCGATCTCGTCACCCAGGGCAAGATCCGCACCTTCGGCTGTTCGACGTTCCCGCCCGAGGACATCGTCGAGGCGCACTGGACCGCGGAACGACGCGCGCTGAAGACGTTCCGCACCGAGCAGTCGCCGTACTCTCTGCTCGCCCGGGGGGTCGAGACCTCGGTGCTGCCCACCTGCCGGCGCCACCGAATGGGGGTGCTGACGTGGAGCCCTCTCGCGGGCGGGTTCCTATCGGGCACCTACCGCCGCGACCGGCCGATCGACCTCACCCGCGGCCGCGCCGCCCTCCAACCCGAGCGGTTTGACCCGTCGCTGTCCGAGAACGCCGCCAAGCTCGAGATCGTCGAACGGCTCAGCGCGCTCGCCGCCGCGATCGGCTGCACGTTGCCCGCACTCGCGCTCGCCTTCCCGCTCGCGCATCCCGCTGTCACCTCGGTGATCATCGGCCCCCGCACGTCGGCGCAGCTCGAGCAGTCGCTCGCCGGGGCGACGCTCCGGCTCGATGACGATGTGCTTGACCGAATCGACGCCATCGTCGCGCCCGGCGCAGATCACTACCGCACGGCCTGGCGGCCGCCCGAGCTCGACGACGCGCCGGCCCGGCGGCGCTCTCTGATCGACCGCTCCGCGGCCGCCTGAGCCAACCGAGCCTCAGCCGCCGCTCGCCCCTCCAAGCTCGTTGGGGCCAGAGCCGACGCGGGGACTCGAACCCCGGACCCCTTCATTACGAGTGAAGTGCTCTACCAGCTGAGCTACGTCGGCGACCTCGCGGGCCAGTGTATCGGCGTGCCGAGGCGGTGATTGGCGAGGACCGGCGGTGGGTCACCCACCGCCACCTCCTGGACGTTCGTACGAGCCGTCCAAACCGCCCGATTGCACCATGCGTCGAGCAGGCCTCAAGTGACGGTTGAGGCCAGGTCGATACTTCCGGCAAATTCCGGTCGCGTGAAGGTCATCGACCGTCGCGCTCCGATCTTGAGAAGGCAACCCAAGGAGGGGTTGATCATGCAGATCCCGGTTGCGGATCCGATGACGGGTTATCCCCAGCCATACGCCACGTGGGCTAGGACGTGGCACGACGACGCCGAGGTTCAAGGAGACAATGGCGCCGTCGACGAGGCCGACGATTCGTCTGCCCAGCCCACGACGTCGGGCTACACCGTCGATTTCACCGTCTGAGCCACCGCGCTCCGGCTAGCTGCCGGGCGTGGGCAAGAACTCGACGATCTTGTCGGTGTAGGTCACCGGCGCGGTGATGTGCTCGACGACGGCCGCGGAGGCATCGGGGCTCTTTTCCTCCTGCTGCACCTGGGCGGGCGTGAACGCGAAGAGGATCGTCTGCGCCTTCCCGGCCGGGATCGTCAGTGGGCCGGGCGTCCGCACGGTCGCCTTGGCGTGGGGCAGCGTCATCGTCGCCGTCAGCGTGCAGGGGACCCGGGCGGCGCACTTGAGACGGATCCCGAGCGTCCCGCCACTCGGCGCCGGCGACGAGACGCCCTGGACCGGCAGGCCCTTGACGACGGGCAGAGGGATGTTGTGCGGGCAGGACGCGGCGGGCCGCGTGTTGGACGATGGCTGGTGCTGGCCGGCGCGCAGACCGAACTCCATCGCCAGGGTGGCGATGGTGGGCACCGTGCTCCCCTGGCTCATGACGCCGGTCGACGCCACGCCGAAGTCGCGGAAGCGTGGGTCCAGCACCTGCGTGCACGGGAGGCCGCGGCGGCTGAGGATGTCGGAGACGAACCAATAGGGCGTCGCCCCGGTCGTCAGGAAGTCGAACCCCTCGTCGTAGGCGGCCGGGTGATAGCCCTTGGCCACAAAGCGCTTGGCGATGTCGGTGATCGAGGAGCCGTGGCTGGCGTTGCCGGTCCTGGCGAACGTGTCTGACTGCGCCTGGGCGACCTCGTCAAGCGGCTTGGCCAACTTCAGCGCGGGCAGCTTCTCGGCCTTGCGCACCGCGTTGATCAGGCACAGCATCGTCGTCTGAAACTCCTTCTCCGCGGCCCCGCTCGGCCCCATGATCACGTAGGCGTTGGGACAGCTGGACAGGGTGTGGATCCGCGAGCCGCCCAGGGCGGAGCCGGCCCACGCGAGCATGCCCAGCGTGACGGCGAGGACCGCGACCCCTGCGCCCACGCCGCGCGCGTGGGTCCGGCGGCTCGCCCGCCGGCGACGCGTGGGCGGGAGGCGAGCGGGGGTGGGCACGGCGCGGCAACCTAGTCGTGCGCTGCGACGCTGTCAACCTGGACGGTCCGCGCGGGACGCGCGCGCGACCCCGCCGCGAAATCAGAAGGGCCCGTCGGGCTGGTCGGGCTCGCCGGTGTGCCGGCGCCACTCCTCGACGAGGATGGCCCACCGCTCGTGGTCGCGCCAGCGCCCGCCGATCTTCAGGTAGCGCGGAGAGAACCCCTCACGGCGAAAGCCCGCGCCGCGCGCCAGGGCCAGCGAGTTGGCGTTGCCGGGCTGGATGTTGGCCTCGATGCGGTGCAGCTGCAGGCTGGTGAAGGCGTGGCGCAGGACGAGGGTGATCCCCTCACGCATGTAGCCCTGGCCGGCGAACGGCTGGCCGACCGCGTAGCCGAGGTACGCGCTCTGCAGCCGGCGGCGGACGATCTGCGACAGGTTGAAGAAGCCCATGATCGCGTCGTCCTCGAGCCGGCACAGCAGCATCGCCTCGAAGTCGGCGCGGCGCGCATCGGCGAGGTAGGCGGCGAAGCGCTCATCGTCGGTGGGAGCGGTCGCCCACGGGCTGTGAAAGGCCCGGCTGATCCGCATCAGCTCGGTGAACTCCTCGCGATCAGAACGTGCCGGGGCGCGGAGATACACCCGCGCCGCGGCGGTCATGGGTGCAGTGTCTGCTGCAGGCGGTACGCCAAGGCCTCGCATGCCAGATCCTCCGACACATTAAGCAAGAAGCGCTCCCGAGTGTCCTCCACCAGCTCGATGGCGCGTCGTAGCGCCCCGGGGTCAGCGCCGGCATCCTCCCCCAGTTCCGCCGCGCGGTCGCAGTTGCGCACGAGCTCGTCGGCCCCGTAGACCGCGGCCGCCAGATCGGCAAACCACAGCGAGACGAGCTGCATGCCGAGGTCCAGTGCGCCGGTCTGCACGCGCCGCCGGGTTCGGCGGATGCGCTCGGACCACTCGGTCTCGACGCGCTTGCGGTCCTTGCGCGCGGTGAGCTCCAGCTCCGCGGCCTGGCCGGCCTCCAGCTCCCCGGCGGCGGCCTCCCCGCGGGCCCGCACAGCGCTCAGCAGCTGGATCCAGGGCCGTGCCTCGGCCATCTCGCCGCGGACGGCAGCGCGCGCGTACCCCTCGGCGGCGGCGCGCAGGGCCTGGCCCTCCGCGCCGGCGAGCTCGGCGGCGCGATCCGCGTCCTGCAATGCCAGGCGCACGGATGCGCGCGCCGTCGGTGCGGACACCCCGAGCTCCTCGATGGCGGCAGCGGCCGCGTCTTCGCTGGGCGCCTCGAAGCGGACGGCCTGGCAGCGCGAGCGGATCGTGGGGAGGATCTCCCCCAGACGATCGGTGAGCAGGATGAGGTGCACGAAAGCCGCCGGCTCCTCCAGGGTCTTGAGCATGCGATTGGCCGCCTCGTCGCCGAGCTCGTCGGCGCGCTCGATCACGAAGACACGCCGGCTGGACTCAAACGGCGTCTTGCTCGCCGCCGAGATCACCGGCTCGTCGATGTCGGAGACGAGGATCTCGTGAGCGCCCGAGGGCACCACCCAGGTGAGGTCGGGGTGGGCGCCACTGAGCACCCGAGCGCGCGCGCCGTCGGGGTCGGCCTCACCCTCGGCCAGCAGCTCGGCCGCCAATGCGCGCGCGGCGCTTCGCTTGCCGGCGCCGCCGGGGCCGTGAAACAGGTACGCATGCGAGGGCGCTGACGGAGTACCGAGCGCCGGAGCCAGCACCGCGCGCGCGTGAGGATGACGTTCCAGTTCAGCGAGCACCAGATCCGATGCTAGTGCCGGACGCGGGCGCGGGGTCCTCGCTCGCTAGGGTCGGCACGGTCATGGCACGCGGCACGCTGATCACCATCGAGGGCATCGACGGGGCGGGGAAATCGACGCTGGCCGCCGGGCTCGTCGACGCGCTCGCCCAGCGCGGGCTGCCGGCGACGCTGTTGCGAGAGCCGGGTGGCGTGCGCACCGCGGAGCGCATCCGGGAATTGGTGCACGATCCGGAGGCGACGATCGGGGCGCGCGCGGAGGCACTGCTCTACGCCGCGGCGCGTGCGCAGCTGGTGGAGGAGGCGCTGGAGCCGCTGCTGGCGTCCGGGCATCTGGTCCTGCTGGACCGCTTCGTGGACTCGTCGCTGGCCTACCAGGGCGCGGGACGCGAGCTCGGCATCGACGCGGTGGCCGCCGTCAACGCCTTCGGCACCGGCGGCCTGACCCCCGACCGGACGCTGCTCCTGCGCATCGACCCGGCCGCCGGCCGGGCACGGTCAGAGCAGCGAGTCGCCCCTCCCGACCGGCTCGAGCAGCAGCCCGACGCCTTCTTCGTGCGGATCGCCGCTGCCTATGACGAGCTGGCCCGCACCGAGAACGACCGCATCCGCGTCATCGACGCGGACCAGCCGCCGTCGGCGGTGCTGGCCGACGCGCTGGCCGCGCTCGGCGACTTACCCCTCTGAGTTCGGGTAGCCGTCCGGGTGGGCCTGGGCGAAGGCCCAGGCGTCACCGATCATCTGCTCGAGCTCGGGCTTGCGTGCCTCCCAGCCCAGCTCGCTGCGGATCCGCTCGGAGGCGGCCACCAGGGCCGGCGGGTCGCCCGGCCGGCGCGGCGCCTCACGGACCTCGATCTCGCAGCCGGTCACGTCGCGGGCCACATCGATGACCTGGCGCACCGAGAAGCCGTTGCCGTTGCCGAGGTTGAAGATCCGATGGTCACCGGGGCGCGCACCGTCCAGAGCCAGCAGGTGCGCGTCGGACAGATCCTCGATGTGAATGTAGTCGCGGACCGCCGTGCCGTCGGGCGTGGGGTAGTCGGTCCCGAACAGCTCCACGTGGGAGTTGCGCCCCTGAGCCGTGCGCAGGACGTTGGGGATGATGTGCGTCTCGGGGAAGTGATCCTCGCCGACGTCGCCGCTGGCGCCGGCCACGTTGAAGTAGCGCAGGCTCACCGCGCCGATCCCGTGGGCATGGCAGTAGTCGGAGATCATCATGTCGACGGCGAGCTTGGAGGCGCCGTAGGCGTTGACCGGGCGCGGCGGAGCCGTCTCGGGAATGGGCACCTCGTCGGGTTCGCCGTACACCGCACACGTCGAGGAGAACACCAGCCGCGGGACCTCGGCCGCGCGGATCGCGTCGAGCAGGTTCATCGTCCCCAGCACGTTGGCGTTGTAGTAGAGCCCGGGATGCTTGACCGACTCGCCGACGAGGGCCAGCGCCGCGAAGTGCAGGACGCCGTCGAACCCGTGCGTGACCGTCTCGGACACGGCGTGAGCGTCGCGAAGGTCGGCGTGCACGAAGCGGGCGTCGGGCGCGACGGCGGCCCGGTGGCCGCGCTCCAGGTTGTCGAGCACCACCACCTCATGGCCGGCGCTCAGCAGCTGCCGGGATACGACGGAGCCGATGTAGCCGGCGCCGCCGGTAACGAGGAGCTTCATCGGGTACACCTCCGGGTGGCGGGATCTGAGGACATCGGCGCCCGCGATTTAACAGACCTCGCCCCGATGCAGTCTTTCGGTGGCCGGAGCCTAGAATCGAGACGGCGGTGACGGACGAGTCTCAATCGCTGGTGATCGGGGAGTTCGAGCATGTGGCGGTGGGTCCGTCGGTGGCGCTGCTGCGCGTCAACGGCCGGTCCTGGCAACCCCGGCCGGCGCCGGACTGGCGTCCGACGCTCGTCGCGGATGAC
The DNA here is from genome assembly GCA_035503355.1 of Solirubrobacteraceae bacterium. GTDB lineage: Bacteria > Actinomycetota > Thermoleophilia > Solirubrobacterales > Solirubrobacteraceae > Palsa-465. The sequence continues at coordinate 4,848 of DATJTQ010000085.1, read as the reverse complement.
GGTAGCGGGCCTCAGCGCTTCGCCGCGCTCCCGTCGCCCCCGGATGCGGAGGGCGTGCTGCGCGCCGCCTACTCGGTGCCGGCCGAGCTCGTCACCGCCGAGGCTCGCTATTGGCTCGAGCTCCAGGACAGCGAGATCGTCGAGCTGGGGGCTCCGGTGCCCGGCACGGCGCGTCGCGGCGGCGCCCCCGCCGGTGCCCCAACGGCAGCCGAGCCCTCAGACCAGCTGGCCTCGTTGTCAGCCGCGCTGGCCGAGGCGCGCGAGCGCGCGACCCGGCTGCAGGCGGAGAACGAAACCCTCTCGGCGACACTCGCGGAGCTGGAGATCTGGCGCGGAGAGCTGGAACGGCGCCTGGCCGACACCACCACCGAGCTGGCTGACACCCGCGGGCGGCTCGCGCAGGCCCGTGCCGCGGCCGAGATGGATGTCCTGGTCGCCCGCGCCGAGGCCGACGCGCTCGAGCAGGCCGCGCGCGAGCTCATCGACGCCACCGGCCAGGCTCGCTCCGAGGGCTGATCTCACCACGCGGCCGCGCGACCGCGCGAGCTTTCTCGAGAGCCGCAAACTCCGGGTTTCGCGGTACCTCGGCGGGGCCATTTTCGCTGCATCCGCTTAGTAAAATGAGGGGTGCAGACAGCCGCCGGCAGTCCCCTGACGCCGGGTGTGGGCGGGAAGCTTTTCCGTCCGGCCCATCCGCCAGCATTCCCTCCCCCGCTCGGCCGCCCCGGAGCCGAGATTGGAGCGCCGAGGCAGGCGGAAACGAGAGGAGCAGTACTTGATGTCCAACGCACCGCAAACGCAAATCAGCTCTGACCCCCAGGCGGTCGACGGGCTCTCGGTGCGCCGTTACTTCACGACGCCTGGGGCGCACCCCTTCGAGGCCGTCGAGTGGGAGCTTCGCGAGGCGCGCATCGGACACGGCGACAAGGTGTCCTTCGAGCAGCGGGACGTCGAGTTTCCCAAGGCGTGGTCCCAGAACGCGACGAACATCGTCGCTCAGAAGTACTTCCGCGGGCAGTTGGGCTCGCCCGCGCGTGAGCATTCCGTCAAGCAGATGATCGGCCGCGTCGCGGGAACGATCTCTGACTGGGGTCGCGAGCGCGGCTATTTCGCCAGCGACGAGGACGCCGAGACCTTCGAGGCGGAGCTGACCCACATCCTTTTGCACCAGCTCGCGGCGTTCAACTCGCCCGTGTGGTTCAACGTCGGATTCGAGGAGCGCCCGCAGTGCTCCGCGTGCTTCATCCTGTCCGTCGAGGATGAGATGGACTCCATCCTCGCCTGGAACACCAAGGAGGGCAACATCTTCCGCGGTGGCTCGGGCTCGGGCATCAACCTCTCCAAGATCCGCGGCTCGACCGAGCCGCTGTCCAAGGGCGGGACCGCCTCGGGTCCGGTGAGCTTCATGCGCGGCGCCGACGCGTGGGCGGGGACGATCAAGTCGGGCGGCAAGACGCGCCGCGCGGCCAAGATGATCGTGCTCGATATCGACCATCCCGACATCCGGGACTTCATCTGGTGCAAGGCCAAGGAAGAGGAGAAGGCCGCCGCCCTGCGCGACGCGGGCTTTGACATGTCGATCGACGGCGAGGGCTTCTACTCGATCCAGTACCAGAACGCCAACAACTCGGTGCGCGTCTCCGACGAGTTCATGCGCGCCGTGGAGAACGACGAGGACTGGCACCTCATCGCGCGCGTGACCGGTGAGCCGATCGGAGATCCGATCCCGGCCCGCCAGCTGATGGCGGAGATCGCGGAGGCAGCGTGGCGCTGTGCCGATCCGGGCGTCCAGTACGACACGGTGATCAACCACTGGCACACCTCGCCGGTGTCGGGCCGCATCAACGCCTCCAACCCGTGCAGCGAGTACATGCACGTCGATGACTCGGCCTGCAATCTGGCGTCGCTCAACCTCATGAAGTTCCGCCGCAGCGACGGCACCTTCGACGTCGACTCCTTCGAGCACGCCGTCGACATCATGTTCCTGGCGCAGGAGATCATCGTCTCCCCCTCCAGCTACCCGACCGAGGAGATCGGCGCCAACGCGCGCGCGTTTCGTCAGCTGGGCCTCGGCTACGCGAACCTGGGCGCCTACCTGATGGCCGACGGCGTCCCCTATGACTCAGACGCCGGCCGCGGGACGGCTGCTGCCATCACCGCGCTGATGACCGGCCGGGCCTATCTGGGCTCGGCGCGGGTCGCCGCCGCGATGGGGCCGTATGACCGCTACCCCGAGAACCGCGAGCCGCATAACGCCGTGATGCGGATGCATCGCGACGCGTCCTACGCGATCGGAGTGGAGGACTGCCTGGATCACGCGCTGCTCACGGCCGCGCGCACCGCCTGGGACAACGCGGTCCAGACGGGTGAGGAGCACGGCTATCGCAACGCTCAGGCGACGGTGCTGGCTCCCACGGGCACCATCAGCTTCCTCATGGACTGCGACACGACGGGCGTGGAGCCCGACTTCTCGCTGGTCAAGTTCAAGGAGCTGGTCGGCGGCGGCCAGATGACGATCGTCAACAAGACGGTCCCGCTGGCGCTGCAGACGCTGGGCTACTCCGACGAGCACATTGAGCAGATCGTCGCCTACATCAACGAGCACGGCACCATCCTGGGCGCACCGGGCCTCGAGGACGAGGATCTGGCGGTGTTCGACGTCGCGGTCGGCGAGCGGGCCATCTCGCACATGGGCCACATCAAGATGATGGGCGCGGTGCAGCCGTTCATCAGCGGCGCCATCTCCAAGACGGTGAACATGCCGCAGGCGGCGACGGTGGACGACATCGCCGATGCCTACATCCAGGCGTGGCGCCTTGGCGTCAAGGCACTGGCCATCTACCGTGACGGCTCCAAGACGGCACAGGCACTGCGGACCGACGCCCAGAAGGACAAGCCGGCCGAGATCGATATCCAGGCCGAGGTCGACAAGGCGGTCACCGACGCGTTGGCCAAGGTGGGCCCCAAGCGCCGCAAGATGCCCCGCGAGCGTCAGTCGATCACGCACAAGTTCTCGATCGGCGGTCACGAGGGCTACATCACCGCCGGCATGTACGAGGACGGGACGATCGGCGAGATCTTCCTCACCGACATCGGCAAGGAGGGCTCGACGCTGCGCGGGATGATGAACTCGTTCGCGACGGCCATCTCGCTCTCGCTGCAGTACGGGGTGCCGCTGGAGATGCTGGTGCGCAAGTTCAGCTACATGCGCTTCGAGCCCGAGGGCATGACCTCCAACCCGGAGATCCCGTTCGCCAAGTCGATGCCCGACTACATCATGCGGTGGCTCGCCTCGCGCTTCCTGGACACCGATCTGCAGGAGGAGCTCGGCATCCTCACCAAGGAGGTGCGGGCGCGTCAGGCGGCGCAGGATGCCGCCAGCTCACACCTGTCGGACACCGCCGGACCGACCGCGACGGCAGGCCCGTCCCGGCCCGCCACCTCGGCTCTCACCGACGATCCGCCGGTGCTCCCGGTGGTCCGCCGGGGGCTGGACCTCGGCCCGGCGTGCCAGCAGTGCGGCGGGATGATGCAGCGGACCGGCAGTTGCTACACGTGCGGCAGCTGCGGGTTCAACACCGGCTGCGGTTGAGATTGATCGTGATCGCCGGCCTCACCGCCGGCGAGCATCAGTAGCAGGGGGGCCCCGGGTGACCGGGGCCCTTTCTGCGTCCGGGCTCGGCGCGCGGCGCTGTGGCGTCGTGCTGCCGGGGTTGTGCTGCCGGGGCCGCGCGTAGGCCGTGCGCGACCCCGGCCCCGCTGCGATGATGCACCCGTGGCGGTGACGCGACTGATCACCGCGGGCGACGCCCCCGTCCTCGCAGAGCTGCAGCAGGCCAACCGGAACTTCCTGGCGCCGTGGAGCCCGCAGCGCGAGCCCGCGCATTACACGGTGGCGGGCCAGCGCCGGGCGGTGGCCGACGCGCTGGTGGCGCACGCGAAGGGGACGGTCCTCCCCCAGGTGATCCTGTGCGACGGGGCGGTGGTGGGGCGGGTGACGCTGAGCGACATCACCCATGGGACGTTCTCCTCATGCCATCTGGGCTACTGGCTGAGTGAGAGCCACAACGGTCGCGGCCTGGCCACGACGGCGGTGAGCGAGATCATGGCCATCGCCTTCGGTGAGTTGGGGCTGCACCGGATCGAGGCCGGCACGCTCGTGAACAACTTCCGCTCGCAGGCGGTGCTGGAGCGCAACGGGTTCGTGCGCTTCGGCCTGGCGCCCGCGTATCTCAAGATCGCCGGCGAGTGGAGGGATCACTGCCTCTACCAGGCACTCAACGAGGCGCGCGACGGCGCCCCGGCGCCCCCGGCGGGAGCGCCCTGACCGGCCGCGGCGCTCAGATCCAACCCATCTCGGTCGCGCGCAGCACCGCCTGCGCGCGATCGGCCACCTCCAGCTTGGCGTAGACGCTGTGCAGGTGCGTCCGCACCGTGCTCGTGGCCACGCCGAGCTCCTCGGCGATGTCCTTGTAGACCTTGCCCGCGGCCAGTTGGCGCAGCGCCGCGGTCTCGCGGTCCGACAGCGGCGACGGCATCGCGCGCTTGCGCTGGCTCCCGGTCTGAGGCAGATCGAAGAGGGCCTCGCGCAGCGCGGGCCCGCGCACGCCGAGGATGGCCGCGAGGCGCAGCATGATCTGCCGGTCCACGGCGTCGCCCTTCGAGTAGTGCGCGACGATGTCGGCCAGCCGCAGCAGGCTGGTGAGGCTCGCCTCGGAATCCGAGCGGTGATGGCCGCCGATCGCCTCCGACAGTCGCTCCGGCAGTCCCCAGCGCTCAGCCAGCACCGCGCCGAGACAGGCGTGATCGAGTGTGGCGAGCCGCCGTTCGTCGCGAATGCGCTGCTCA
>DATJTQ010000084.1:0-2681 GCA_035503355.1 Solirubrobacteraceae bacterium | reverse complement strand
ACGCATGGGTACCGGAACGGAGGACTACTACCGTCACTGGGCGCCCGGATATGACGAGGTCTACACCAGGCCTGAGCGTCAGGACGACATGTCGGCGCTCCACGTCCGTCTCACGGGCTGGTTCGCCGGGAAGCGCGTACTCGAAGTGGCCGCGGGCACGGGCTGGTGGACGAGCGTGCTCGCGGACACCGCCGCGTCGGTGACCGCAACCGACGTCAACAAGGCAACGCTCGAGGTCGCGAGGGCACGAAGGGCCTGGCCGCCGACGGTCGATTTTGCGTTGCCGACGGCCTTGCGCCGCAAACCATCCGCGGAGACTTCGACGCGGCGTTCGCCGGCTTCTTCTGGTCCCACGTTCCGCTGGCGAAAATGGACGCCTTCCTCGAGGCTCTCCGCTGCGCCTGCGCCCCGGTCCCAGATGGTCTTCGCCGACAACCGCCTGGTGCAGGGAGCGTTCATCCGGTGGCGCGACGCGACGAGGAGGGCAACACCCATTGGCCGATCGGTCGAGGTCGAAGAGCTCGATAATTACTGGCTCGCCAGGTGTTGTCTGCGCGATACAACCTAATCGCAGGACCAGCGCATCTGTTGAGTGTGACACCGGACGAGGAGTTCGCTGATTTCGCGCAGACCGCCTCGCCGCAGCTGCGGCGGACGGCGTTCCTGCTCTGCGGCAACTGGCATACCGCAGAGGATCTGGTGCAGACAACGCTGGCGAAAGTGTTCGTGTCCTGGCGCAAGATACGGCGGCGCGACGCCGTGCGTGCCTACGCGGCGCGCACGCTGGTGAATAGCTATCTCGCCGACAAGCGCTCGAAGCGCAACTCGGAGTTTCTCACCGACCGGTTCCCCGAGCGTCCGGTCGAGCCGCCCGCCCCGGAGACGCGGATGGTGGTGCTCGGCGTGCTGGCCACGCTCCCGCCCAGGGCACGGGCCGTCGTGGTGCTGCGGTACTGGGAGGACCTCAGCGTGGACCAGGTGGCCGCCGCGCTGGGCTGCTCGCCCGGCAACGTCAAGAGCCTTTCCGCCGGGGCACTCGGCAAGCTGCGGGCGGTGCTGGACGACGCCCTGACCAGCGATGACCCGGACGAACGACACGAGGCGAAGGACACGCGGCATGGATGAGAACTGGGTGCGCCAGGTGCTCGCGACGGCGCTGGGTGACGAACCGCCAATCGGGCCGGTGGCACGCAACTCGCTGCGGGCGGGCATCAGGCTGCGCCGCCGCCTGCGGATGCGGCGCGCCGCCGGCGGGGCAGCGGCCGTGGCCGTGGCCGCCGCCGTCATACCGGCGGCGCACGGGGTGTTCGGGCACACCGCAGGCGGGCCGCGCACGGCGGCGCCGTTCTCACCCCCCAAGGTGCCGCGTGTGCCGACGGGCACGGCCTACGTCATCAACAGCGGCGGCGGGACGGTGACCCCGATCGACCTCGCTACCGGCACCGCCGGGAAGCCGATCGACATCGCCGGGGAACCGGTGGCGCTGACGGCCGCCCCGGACGGGAAGACCGCGTATGTCGCCACCGGGGCGACCAGTTCACGCGGACCGTCGTCGAACCAAACCGTGACGCCGATCGACCTCACCACCAACACGGCTGGAAAGCCGATCATCTTTTCCAATCCGGCAGATGCGATCGCGATCACCCCGGACGGGAGGACTGGCTACGTCATCGACGGATTCCCGTCGCGCACTGTGACCCGGGTCAACCTGGCCACCGACAAGCCCGGAAAGCAGGTCACGCTTAGCGCGCCGCCGCAGGAGATCGCGATGGCGCCGGACGGGAAGACCGCGTACCTCATAATTGCGGTGGGCGTCAGCAACGCGGACCGCCCCCGGAACCTGTACTACTTCGCACGCTTCGACCTCGCCACCAGCAAGCTGGGAAAGCGGCTCAAACTGAGCGGGCAGCCGGCTTCGATGGCGATCGCCCGCAACGGCAAGACCGCCTACCTGGTCAGCCAGTCGTCCAGCACCGTGGTCACGGTGACGCCGATCGACCTCAGGACCCTCCGGGCCGAAAAGGCGATCAACATCATCACGAAACCGTTGCCGACGAAGGGGTACATCGGGCGGCCACTGGCTATCGCGATCGCGCCGGACGGGATGACCGCGTACGTCGCCGACGGGGCATCGAGCACGGTGACGCCGGTCGACCTCGCGACCGGCGCTCTCGGCAAGCAGATCAGCCTCACCGGGAAGATAGGGTCCGACGCGATCGCGATCTCCTCGAATGGTGCGGCAGCCTACGTCGCCAACCAGCCATCGAGCACGGTTACACCGATCAATCTCGCCACCAACACCGCCGAAACGCCGATCAAGATCGGCGGCGGCTGGGATTCCGGATTTGAAGCGATCGTGACCGTGCCGTGACGCGTGCTCGCGCACGGACCGGCTGGGCCCCTAACTACCCGGCGCCGACGTGCTGGCTCCAGCCGCGGGCTCGGCGGCCGGCAGCCGGATGGCTGCGCCGAGGCCGATCAGGCCGATGACGGCCAGGACGATCATGGCGGCGCCGTAGGACCGTTTGGGGTCGGTGAGCCCCGAGGTTGGAGACGCTGCGGGACAGCCCGGAGATCTCGCCCTGCAGGTTCTCGGGAAACGCCGATTGCACCACGTTCACCGAGGGCGTGAGCATGACGCCAACGCCCGCGCCGATCAGGAACAGCCCCGGGGCGAAGTA
>DATJTQ010000083.1:0-16430 GCA_035503355.1 Solirubrobacteraceae bacterium | reverse complement strand
CCAGAGCACACACCCCCCAGTTTCGGGCGGTGTGCTCCACAGCGCGCGTCCCGTTGACTCCTCAGAGCACACAGCCGCGGATCGGGGACCGTGTGCTGTCAGGTGTCAATGAGACGCAACGGATCCCGCTCCCTTCCCCAGCCGCAGTAAACGCCCCGCCTCCCACCCCGCTTGCGGCGAAATCTTGACACGCCAGAGCACACACCCCCCGGTTTCGGGCGGTGTGCTCCACAGCGCGTGTCCCGTTGACTCCTCAGAGCACACAGCCGCGGATCGGGGACCGTGTGCTGTCAGGTGTCAATGAGACGCAACGGATCCCGCTCCCTTCCCCAGCCGCAGTCAACGCCCCGACCGTCCGCTCCGCCGGCGGTAAACAGCAGCGGCGACGCCACCTACACCGCGCCCGCCGCGACCCGGATCTCCTCATAGGCCGCGGCCGGATCGCTTGACCCGAACACCGCGGACCCCGTGACGAGCAGGTTGGCTCCGGCCTGCACGACGGGCCCGGCGGTCTGGTCGTGGATCCCGCCGTCGACCTCGAGGGCGACCTCGGGCGGCAGCTCGCGCCGCATCCGTTCGAGCTTGCTCAACGAGTTGGCGATGAAGCTCTGGCCGCCCCAGCCGGGATTGACGCTCATGCAGAGCGCCAGGTCGAGCGTCTCCCGGGAGACCTCGAACAGGGCGTTGGTGGGCGTAGCCGGCGCCAGTGCGGCCCCGGCGGTGCAGCCCGACTTGCGGATGAGGTCGAGGGTGTAGTGCAGGTGGAGCGTGGCCTCGACGTGGATGGTGATGCTGTCCGCGCCCGCCTTGGCGATGTCGAGGACATGGCGCTCGGGCCGCTCGACCATCAGGTGCACGTCCATGACCGCGCCGGCATCGTGGATCAGGTCGGCGATGGCCGACACCACGACCGCGCCGAAGGTGATCGGCGGTACGAACAGGCCGTCCATGACATCGACGTGGATGACCCGCGCCCCGGCGGCCAGGACCTCGGAGACCTGCGAGCCCAGCTTGGCGAAATCGGCCGACAGGATCGATGGGGCGACGCGCCGCTCGCGCAGGAGGGCGGCGTGCTCCGGAGCGGCCACTCAGACCTCCTGGAGCATGCTGCCCTGACAGTGATTGCACTCGACGATCGCCGTGCTGGACATGCGCACGATCGTGGAGTGCTCCCCGCAGTTGGGGCACACCGACACCAGCTCGTAGCGCCGCATGCAGTAGACGCAGCGATAGTTGCCCGGTACCGCGGTCGGGCGCAGCCATGGCTCTCCGCAGCCGGGACACTCGGGTCCGAGCTTGGGCGCTACCTCGCTCATCAGTGGTCGCTCCCGTGAGGACGGTCGCACCGAGAGGTGCGACTGGTGGATGCCAGGCGAGGACGCAGGATCCGACGTGTAGCCCTGCTACACGAGGGTCCGAGGACGAAGCTTGGCGCCGTGAGGCGCGCCTCGAATGCGAACGTATCTGCGGGAGCGGGCACGACTCCAAGACTAACCGGACCGCGGGCGGTCCCGCCGTGGGCCCAACCGAGCGCCGGGGGGCACGACCCTGCTCAGGGCCGCCGCAGGCGCACGATGAAGAACCCGTCGGTGCCGTCGGTGTCGGGGGCCAGCCGCACGGGGGCCTCCACCTCCCAGCCGGGATGCCCGGCCACGAAGGCGTCCACCACGTCGTCTGACTCCGCCCGCGAGATCGTGCACACCGAGTACACGAGCGTGCCTCCGGGCCGGGTGGCGGCGGCCCCGGCGGCGAGGATGCGCGCCTGCTGCGGAGCGAGATCGGCGATCCGCTCGGGGTTGGTGCGCCAGCGCAGGTCGGGCCGCGACTGCAGCGTCCCCAACCCGCTGCACGGCGGATCGACGAGTACGCGATCGAACGCCTCCCTGTCGCGCGCCGCGCCGGCATCCCCCGTCTCGACGGTGGCCGTGCGCACGTGCATGCGCTCCAGCGTCCGGCGCAGGGCGTCGGCGCGGCCGGGGTGGCGCTCGACGGCCACCAGCTCACCCTCGTCCCGTGACAGGGCGGCCAGGTGCGTCGTCTTGGCCCCCGGCGCCGCGCACAGGTCAAGGATCCGCTCCCGGGGCGCCGGCGCCAGCGCGCGCGCCACCGCCATTGAGCCCCGGGATTGGGGCATGAGCTGCCCACGCTCCCACGCCGCCGAGCCGAAGACGTCGAACGGCCCGTCGAGGATCAGGCCCTCGGGCACCCCCGCGACCGGCCGCGACGCCACCCCGAGCGCCCCGGCCACGTCGGCCGGAGCGGCGAGCAGCGTGTTGACGCGAACCGCCGATTCGGCCGGCTGGTTGACGGCGGCCAGCAGCGCGCGGGCGCGCGAGGGGCCGAGCTCTGACCACCACAGCTCGGCCAGCCACACCGGCACCGAGTGCAGGACGGCGGCGTGGGCGGGCGTCGCGTCATCCAGACCGGCCAGCAGGTCGCGGCCCTCCCGCAGCGCCCGGCGCAGGACGGCGTTGACCAGCCCGCTGCCGGCGCGGGCGTGCCGCTTGGCCAGCTCCACGGACTCGTGCACGGCGGCGTGATCGGCGACGCCGTCCATCAGCAGGAGCTGCATGAGCCCCAGGCGCACCGCGGCGAGCACCGGCGCGTCGAGCCGCTCCGGTGGGCGATTGGCGAAGGCGGTGGCGACGTGATCCAGCGTGGCCTTGCGCTGGACGGTCCCGTAGGCCAGCGCCATGGCGAAGGCGCGGTCGCGGCCCGCCAGCCGTCGCTGCGCGGCCTCGGCATGAAAGGCACGATCGGCGTAGGCGTCGTGCTCGAACACCCGCCGCACCACGGCATAGGCGCACTCGCGCGCCGCTGACACCCCGCTGGCCATGGCCTCAGCCGCGCAGGCCGCGCAGGTATGCGTCGCCGGGCATCGCCTTGCGCCCAGCGGGCTGCACGGTGAGGAGCGCCAGCGTCCCGGGGGTGCAGCCCAGGACGGGGACGCGCCCCTCGACGCTGAGCTCACCGGGAGCCGGATCGCCGGGCTGCTCGGCATGCGCCGCCGCGTCCCACACCCCGAGGCGTTCGCCGCTCGGCGAGGTGACCGCGGCGCCGATGTGGGGCGTCAGCGCGCGCACGACCCGCTCGAGCTCGGCGGCGGGGCGGTCAGGGTCGAGAATGCGGTCCTCGGGGCCGATCTTCTCCGCGTAGGTGGCGGCGGCCTCGTCCTGTTCGGTGAAGGGCGGCGACGTGTCCAGCGCGCGGACCAGGAGCTCGCCGCCCACCGGCGCCAGGCGCGCCGCCAGCGACCCGTAGGTGTCGTGTGCGCCGATCGGCTCGGCGGCGGTCAGGCAGACCGGGCCGCTGTCCAGCCCGGCGGTCAGGCGCATGATGCAGACGCCGGTGCGCTCATCGCCGGCCATGATCGCCCGCTCGATCGGCGCCGCCCCGCGCCAGCGCGGCAGCAGCGACGGGTGGACGTTGAGCATCGGATGCTCGGAGAGCAGCGGCTCCTTGATGAGCGCGCCGAAGGCACAGACGATGACGGCGTCGGGGGCAGCGGCGGCGATGCGCGCGCGGGCGGCCTCGTCGTTGACCGACTCCGGCTGGTCGGTGGCGATCTCCAGCTCGTGGGCGACCGTGAGCACCGGAGGTGAGGCCAGCCTGCGCCCCCGGCCCCGCGGCCGGTCGGGCCGCGTGACCACCAGCTCCGGCCGGTGCGGTGACGCCGCCAGAACGCGCAGGACGTCGGCGGCGAACTCCGAGGTACCCAGGTAAACGGTGGGCAAGAGCGCGGCGCTCAGGCCGAGGGCAGCGCTTCGCGCAGGGCCTTCATGGCCTCCTTGCGCTGCCCGCGCGAGATGCGATCGAGCACGAGCACCCCGTCCAGGTGGTCGATCTCGTGCTGGATGACGCGGGCCTCCAGCCCGGAGGCCTCGATCCGCAGCGGCTCGCCGTACTCGTTGAGCGCGCTGACCACGATGTTCACCGGCCGTTCCACGTCGACGTGGACGTTGGGCAGGCTGAGGCACCCCTCCTCGAGGGTCTCGAGCTCGTCGCCGACCCACTCGATCTCGGGGTTGACCAGCGTCGCCACCGGTGACTGCTGGTGCACGCGATAGACGAGGAGCCGGTGCAGCACCCCGACCTGATTGGCCGCCAGGCCGACCCCGATCGAATCGATCATGAGCTGGCTCATCCGCGCGACCTCATCGCGCAACGCGTCGTCGAAGCGCTCCACCGGCCGCGACCGGGTGCGCAGCACTGGCTCGCCGAACTTCTTGACATGGGCCAGCGCAGCGGCGCGCCGCGCCGCCACCTCGGGATCGAGCTGGGGCTCTGCCTCCTCGCCCTCGGGCTCGACAACCTCGGTGTCGAGCTCCGCCTGATCTGTCGCGCTGTCTGCCATCTCCATATTGAGTCTAGTTACGGGCCGCGTCTGACCGCCCCATGGTCGCCCCTGATTACTGGGGATCGACGTCGACGCTCACCGAGGCGCCGCGGCGGGCCGCGCCGGGCGCGACGAGGTCGACGGCCCGTCCCACGGCGTCGATGGCCGGCTGGCGGGCCTGCGCCTTGAGCACCAACTGGCTGCGGGCGCGCCGGCGCAGGCGAAACAGCGGGGCAGGCCCCAGGACCGCCGCTTCGACCCCCGCCAGCTCGCGATGAATGGCGGCCGCGGTCTCGTGGGCCAGCGCTTCATCGGGCGCCGAGCAGACGATCCGGATCAGCGACGCGTACGGCGGGTAACTCAGCACGCGGCGGCGCTCGAGCTCGTCGGCGATGAAGCCGTCGGAGTCGTGACGGGTGGCATAGCCGATGGCGCGTGCGTCGGGAGCGAGGGTCTGCACCAGCACCCGGCTGGCGAGCGCGCCCCGGCCGGTGCGCCCGGCCAACTGGGTGATGAGCGCGAAGGTGCGCTCCTCCGCCCGGAAGTCCGGGAAGCGCAGCGTCTGGTCGGCGTCGAGGACGACGCCCAGGGACACGTCGGGGAAGTCGTGGCCCTTGGCCACCATCTGGGTCCCCACGAGGACTCCCGCGGAGGCGGCCTGGAAATCGTGCAGGATCCGCGCGCGCTCGGGCAGGCTGGACGAATCGGCGTCGAGGCGGAAGATCGGGAACGGCCGGGCGGGATCTGTCCCCAGCGCCTCGCGCAGCTCGTGCTCGATGCGCTCGGTCCCGGCGCCGTGGCGGGCCACCGACACCGAGCCGCAGTCGCCGCAGCGCTCAGGCATGCGCTCGCGGTGGCCGCAGTGATGACAGGCGATGAAGTGGCTGTGGCGATGGAGGACGAGCGCGACATCGCAGTTGGGGCACAGCCACACGCGACCGCAGGCGCGACAGGAGAGGAAGTTCGACCACCCCCGGCGGTTGAGGAGCAGGATGGCCTTGCCGCCGGCACGGCGTACGTCGGCGAGCGCCATGCGGGTCTCCGGGTGCAGCGGCTGGTGGCGTTCGCGCATGTCCAGCACCTCCACGCCCGGCATCGGGCGCCGGTCCACGCGCTGGGTGAGCGGCAGCCGTTCCATGGCCAGCACGCTCTCGGGACGCGGAGTGGCGCTGCCGAAGACGAGGACGGCGCCGTGGCGGGCGGCGCGCTCGCGCGCGACGGTGCGGGCGTCGTAGCGTGGGTCGCCCTCGTGCTTGTAGGAGCTCTCGTGCTCCTCATCGACGACGATGAGCCCGATGTCGTCCAGGGGCGCGAACACGGCCGAGCGCGGCCCTACGCACACTCGAGCCTCGCCGGCGCGCAGGCGCATCCACTCGTCGTGGCGCTCCCCGACGCTGAGCGCCGAGTGCTGGACCGCCACCACGTCGCCGAACCGGGCCTGAAAGCGCCACAGCGTCTGCGGCGTGAGGGCGATCTCCGGCACGAGCACGATCGCCGTGCGACCGGCGCTCAACGCCGCCTCCACCGCACCCAGGTAGACCTCGGTCTTGCCCGAGCCGGTGACACCCTGCAGGAGGAAGCCGGGATGGTCGGCGGGCCGCGCCCGCAGGGCGGTGGTGAGGCGCTCGAGCGCCGCCGACTGCTCCAGCGTGAGCGCCGGCGCCGTGGCCGACGCGCTGCCGACCTCGTGGCGGACCGGGCGCCGCGGGCGGGCACGGCGGTCGATGGCCACCAGGCCCCGCGACTCCAGCCGCCGCAGCCCGGGCGTGTCGAGCTCGGCGGCCACGGTCGCCCCGCGCTGCGCCAGCGCCTCAAGCAGCCCGCGCTGGCGATCATTGAGGCCGGTCCCGGGGTCATGCAGAGCCGCGTGTCCGTCGGGGGTGAGCTCGGCTACCAGAACGCGTTTGGCGCCGGTGCCGGCCGAGGCCCCGGGAGCGAGCATGAGCTGGAGCGCCCGTGAAGGCGTGGAGCAGTACTCGCGGGCCATCCATCCCGCGAGGGAGACGAGGTCGGCGCCGACACCGGCCCCGATGACGGCCTCGGGCTCGACCAGGCGAGCGGGGTCAAGCTCGGAGCGCTCAGCCAGCTCCACCACGACGCCCAGCGCGCTGCGCTTGCCGAACGGGACCCGCAGCAGCGAGCCGACCTGCACCTCCTGGCCGGGCGCCAAGCGGTAGTCGAAGGGGCCGCGCACCGCGCGCGTCCGGGTGAGGGGCTCCACGCGGGCGATCATGGGCGCCCGACTGTAGTGCGAGGGGCCGTCGCCGTTAATCTCTGCCCGGTGGATCCCGAACCGGGCGAGGAGATCTTCTTTCACGGCCACCCGTCATGGCGGTCACTGGCCCTGTTCTACGCCAAGGGGTTGTTGCTGGCGTTGGTGGTGGGAATCATCGCGGGCGTGGTGACCCGGATCGCCAACCATCACGTACAGGCCGGTTGGGTGGCCGTCGCCGTGGTGGTGGTGTTCCTCGCACTGGTGGTCATCGGCCAGCTGCGACGGATCGCCACCACCTACTCGATCACCAGTCAGCGGCTCACCATCCAGACCGGGATCCTCTCGCGCGACGTGCACCAGACCCGCCTGGAGCGCATCCAGAACGTCAACTCCAGCCAGTCGCTGTTCGAGCGCCTGCTGCTCATCGGCACCGTCCAGTTCGACACCGCCGGGGAAACGCAGTTTGACTTCTCGTTCCGGGGCGTCGGCAATCCCCACGGGATCGTGCGCACGGTCGACCGCGCCCTGCACGCGCTGCGCGGCGAGCCCTCGCCCGCCTCGGACATCTGACGGCGCTCAGCGCTTGACGGCCACCGTGACCTGCGTGGTCGAGTCCGCGGCGCCGCGGGTCGAGGTCAGTCCCACGCCCGTGATCGCGCGGAGGTCGGGCATCAGCCGGGCGGTCAGCGACCCGGCGCTCGATCCGGACTGCTGGGTGGCGCTCAGCAGCGCGGCCACGTTGGCGAAGACCAGCGAGGTCGTCTGGCTCGTCGCGCCGCCGAGGACGGCGTCATACCCCGGGTCGTGGGCCAGCGAGCGCGTCTGGTCCGCGACGTCCTGCACTCCGGCCAGGCTGGTCGAGATCACGACGAGGCCGTGAAAGACGGCGTAGTCGAGCTGAAAGCCCGTGGTCAGCTGGAGCTGATGGGCGGTGACCGCGCCGAGCTGGCGGTCGTTGAACACCGGCTCTGAGCTCTGGTTCTTGCCCGGCGTGGAGAACAGCTGCGCCAGGGGTGCCTCGAGCTGAGCGAGTTCGTGCTGGGTTTGCGCCTGGTCGGTGGTGCGCGCCACCACCACCAGCGCCGGTGACTGCCCACCGCCGACGACGGCGACCGCGGCCTCGTGGCGGAAGATCGAGGTGAGGTCAGAGACGTTCACCCCTTCCGAGCGCAGGGCTGACCCCAGGCGGGTGAGCAGCGGGCCGATGCCGCCGGCCACCCCCGCCGCCGAGCCGGCGTCCAGCACGGTGGGCGCGACCCGGGCCAGGTCGGCGACGTCGAGCAGCAGCGACGAGGCGGCGGGCATCAGCGCGGGCAGCGTGGGCGTGAACGCGGCCGGGGGCGACGCGTTGGGCCCCACCTTCTCGAGCGCCGGATCGAGCGCGCTGTGGATGCGGATCGCCGCCCCCTTCTGGGTTGGGGTGAGCGCGATGGCGACCGCCTGCAGCGCCGGCTGCGACAGCAGGCCGCCGATGGCGCCGAGGATCCCGCTCTGGTCGGCCAGGACCCGGCGCACACCGGCGGCCGACGCGTAGGCATCCAGAACCGAGCCGCTGCCCTGCCCCTGCGTGGCACGGCGGTAGGTCGGGCTGGCCGCCAGCGACGGCCTGGCTCCTGCGGCGACATCGATCGCCTCGCGCACCGCGGCGTCCTGGCCGATGAGCAGCTCACCATGCGCGAAGGCCAGCTCGTCGCCGTTAGATGCCGTCAGCAGCGCGTGACCCCGGTAGCTCCCGCGCGCCGTCGCGCCGGCCGACCGCAGAAACGAGCGGGCGCGAGCCTCGTCGGTGACGTCGACCACGATGAGCGCGCCCGCCGTCGACGTGGTGGTGTTGAGCAGCGCCAGCGCTGCGCCTCCGCCCAGCCACGGCGAGACTCCGGTCGAGAAGTCCAGCGACTGCCCCCCGAGCACGGAGCCGAGCCGGCTGGACGCGGCGGTCGCCAGCACGGCGAAGTCCGGGAGCCGCTGCAGCACCTCGAGCGCCTGGGTGACCGCCGGATCCTTGCGGTTGATATCGAGGTCGACGTAGGCGAGCGCGTCGGCGGGGACGACCGCCGCCGGGGCGCCACCGCCTCCGCTGCTGCCGGCGCCGCTGCCACCGGTCAGCAGGACGACGACGAGCGCGACGAGGGCGGCGACGCCCAGCAGGCCGACTGCCGCCGCGGTGCGGCGGCGGCGATACACGCTCGGGGGCGGCGCGGAAACCGACACGCCGGCTAGCTACCCGTCAGGCGGCGGCGTCTCTCGCGGCGTCTTCGACGGGCGGTTCGGACCCGCCGGAGCCGCGAGCGTCCTTGCGCGCCCGCGCCGAGCGACGCTCCTCGCGATCTGAGGGCGGCCGGCGCTCGTTGCGCTCCACGAAGTCGATGATCGTCGGCACGCCTTCCAGGCGATAGCGCTCGCGGAGGCGGTTCTCGATGAAGTAGGCGTAGTCGCGGGTGACCCGGGTCCGTGAGTTGACCTGGATGGAGAAGCGCGGCGGGCTCTCGGCGGTCTGGGTCATGAAGATGAGGCGCAGCCGGTGGTTGGCGGCGGCCCCGCGGGCGTTGGCGGGCCGCTTGCCCACCGGGGGCTGGCGCGCGGCGACGATCTCGGAGAGAAAGCGGTTGAGCTGTGGCGTGGGGATCCGGGTGCGGCTGCGATCGGCCAGCGCCACCGCCTCCACCAGCAGCCGCTCGACGTGGCGGCCGGTCTTGGCGGAGGCGGTCAGCAGCCGCGGACGCAGCCGCAGCTTGCGGTGAGCGCGGGCCCGCTCGTGGTCAAGGTCGACATCCTCGGCGATGTCCCACTTGTTCAGCACGAGGGCGGTGGCGCATCCGCTGCGCATGGCCAGCTCCGCGATCCGCAGGTCCTGGGTGGTGACGCCGTCGGTGGCGTCGCAGACCACCAGGGCGACGTCGGCGCGCTCGGCGGCGCGGCGGGAGCGCAGCGAGGTGTAGTACTCCAGGGACTCCCCCACCTTGGCCTGGCGGCGGATGCCGGCGGTGTCGACGAGGATCAGCTCGCGGCCGTTGAAGGTGATGGGCAGGTCGATGGCGTCCCGCGTGGTGCCCGCCACCGGCGACACGATCACCCGCTCTGAGCCCGCGAAGCGGTTGAGCAGCGAGGACTTGCCCACGTTGGGCCGGCCGATCAGCGCCAGGCGCACCGCGCCGTCGTCATCGTCCTCGTCGGCAGCCTCGGGCGCGAGCGCCGCCATCCTGTCCAACAGGTCGCCGGTGCCGAGGCCCTGCGCGGCCGAGACGGCGATCGGGTCGCCCAGCCCGAGCGCGTGGAACTCGGCGGCCAGCGACAGGTCCTTGGCGCTGTCGATCTTGTTGGCCGCCACCAGCACCGGCAGCGGAGAGCGGCGCAGGAGCTCGGCCATCTCCTGGTCCCCCGGTCGCAGCCCCGCCTTGGCATCGACGACCAGCACCGCCGCGTCGGCGTCGGCCAGCGCGGCCCGGGACTGGTCCTGGATCTGGCGGGCCAGGCTGTCGCGATCCTCGAGGTCGACCCCGCCGGTGTCGATCAGCGTGAGCGCCCGCCCGTTCCAGTCGGTGCGCAACTCCTTGCGATCGCGGGTGACCCCCGGCTGTTCGTGCACGACCGCCTCCCGCGACTGGGTGAGGCGGTTGACCAGCGAGGACTTACCCACGTTGGGATAGCCGACGATCGCGATCTTCATGGTGCGATGAGGCTAGTGCACGGACTCGATCCCACGGCGATGACGCAACGGGCCGGCCTCCCTGCCGGCCCGGGGTGCGTCGGTGTGCGTCGGTCAGTGACTGCGGTTCAAGACTTCGGCTCGGCGTGTGCGCGCCGGCCGGCACTTTCCGGTCTGAGCTCTGAAACGCTGCCGGGAGGGGAAACTTGCGCGATCCTGGTCAGGAGCGCTCGGGCACCAGGGCGACGATCGCCGAGACGACCTCGGGCAGCGTGAGATCGGTGCTGTCGACCGTGCGGGCGTCGGCTGCCGCCTGCAGGGGCGAATGCTCGCGCGCCGTGTCGCGCTCATCGCGGATCGTCTGCTCGGCCAGGACCGTGGCAGCGTCGACCCCGAGCTCGGCGGCGCGCCGCTGCGCGCGGGCCTCGGGGCTGGCGGTGAGAAAGACCTTGACCTCGGCGTGGGGGGCCACCACGGTGCCGATGTCGCGCCCCTCCGCCACCCAGTCCCCGTCGCCGAGCAGCCGGCGCTGCTCGGCCACCATCGCCTCGCGCACCGCAGGCTGGGCCGCGGCCACCGACGCCGCCTCGGTGACCTGCGGGGTGCGGATGTGCTCGGTGACATCGCGCCCGTCCAGCAGCACGCGCTCGCCCAGCTCGATGTGCAGCTGCGGCGCGACCTCGGCCGGCGGGCGGTCCCGCTCCAGCGCGGCGAGCGCGACACAGCGATACATGGCGCCCGAGTCCAGGTAGGTGAAGCCGAGCGCCTTGGCCACCGCGCGCGCCACCGTCGATTTCCCGGCCCCGGCCGGCCCGTCGATGGCGATCACCATCAGGCGGCCGCCAGGGCGGTGATGTCCCGGACGAAGCCCGGATAGGAGACCTCAGCCGCCTCCATGCCCACCACCTCGACCCCCTCATGCGAGGCGAGGCCCGCCACCGCCCCGAGCAGGGCGAGCCGATGGTCGCCGTGCGCGTCGATGCGCCCGCCTCGCAGCCCGCCGTGCCCGCGGACCACGAAGCCGTCCTGGAGGGCATCGATGTCGGCCCCGAGGCCTCGCAACCCGTCGACCACGGTGGCGATCCGGTCTGACTCCTTGACCCGCAGCTCGCCTGCGCCGCGCACGACGGTCTCCCCCTCGGCAAAGCAGCCCAGCAGCGCCACCAGCGGCAGCTCATCGATGGCCAGCGGCACCTCGTCGGCATCGACCGAGGTGGCCTCGATCGGACCGTGGCTGACGTCGAGGTCGCACACCGGCTCGGCGGCGGCGAAGGTGCCCGGCTCCTCGACGTCACCGACGACGATCGCCCCCATCCGCTCCACGATCCGCAGGAAGCCGGCCCGGGTCCAGTTGACCCCGACGCCCTCGAGCACGAACCGCGCCCCCGGCACGAGCACCCCGGCGGCGACCAGGAAGGCGGCGCTCGAGAGGTCCCCCGGGACGCGGACGGTCTCGAGCTCGAGCTCGTCGGCGTTGCCCACGCTCGACGCGTACCCCCCGCTGCCGGTCGCGCGGCGCTCCACGTTGGCCCCGGCGCCGGCGAGCATCCGTTCCGTGTGGTCACGGCTGGGAATCGCCTCCAGGACCGTGGTGCGGTCGGTGGCCAGGCCGGCCATGAGCACGCACGACTTCACCTGCGCGGAGGCCACGGGGAGCTCGTAGGTGATGCCCTGCAGACCGGCGCCGTGGACGGTGAAGGGCGGATAGCGACCGTCGGTCGCCTCCAACCGCGCCCCCATCTGGGCCAGCGGGCCGGCGATCCGGTCCACGGGCCGGCGGCGGATGGAGTCGTCCCCGTCGAGGGTGAACGCCGCGCCCTGCTGAAAGGCGAGCCACCCGGGCAGCAGCCGCATCAGCGTCCCGGCGTTGCCGACGTCGATCGGCTCATTCGGTGGGTGGGCGTTGCGCATACCGCAGCCCCGGATGAGGACCTCGCCGTCGTGGCGCTCGACCAGCGCCCCGAGCCGGCCGACGGCGTCGAGCGTCGATCGCGTGTCGGCGGCGTCAAGATAGTTGAGGATCCGCACCGGCTCAGACGCCATCGCCCCGATGATCGCGGCGCGGTGGGAGATCGACTTGTCGGCGGGCGGGGTGACGCGCCCGCGCAGGCGGACACGGTCTCGCCCACCCCCGAAGCGCGCGTTCATGGCCGCGCCACCGGGAAGCCGAGAGCGGCGATGAGCTCCTGGGCGCGCTCGGTGGCGGCCTCGCCGGAGATCCACATGGCCACGACGCCCTCGGTCATGTCGCTGGCGGGATACAGCGCCATGTCGTTGATGTTGACGCCGGCGCGGCCGAGCTCGAGCGCGATCTGGGCCACCACGCCCGGCCGGTTGGGGACCGAGGTGCGCAGCTCATAGAGCTCCCCGCCGGCCAGCTGGGCCTCGAGCAGCCGCCGGCGGTCCGCGGCAGCGCCCTCGTTCCAGGCGGTGATGGCCGGCCCGTCGGCCCTCGCCAGGGCCGCCCGCGCGGACTGCAGGCGCTCGATGGCCCCATCGATCTCGGCGGTGAGCGCGTCACGATTGGACAGGTAGATGTCGGTCCAGATGGCGCTGGGAGCGCCGGCCACCCGGGTGGCGTCGCGGAAGCTCGGTCCGGTGGCCGGCAGCCGGGCGTCGCCGTGGGCCAGCGTCGCGGCGGCCTGGGAGACGAGCACGTTGGCCAGGACGTGAGGAAGGTGCGAGACCGCGGCGAGGATGCGGTCGTGGGTGTCGGCGTCGATGGCCGTGGGGCGGGCGCCGATGCCGTGCAGCAGCCGATGGAGGCGCTCGTAGAGCATGCCCGAGGTGGCGGCGCTGGGGGTCAGGTACCAGGTGGCGGCCTCGAACAGGTCCGCGCGGGCGTGCTCGACCCCCGCGTTCTCGGCGCCGGCCAGGGGGTGGCCGCCGACGAAGCGGGGATCGTCGTGCGCGGCGACGACCTGGCGCTTGGTGGAGCCCACGTCGGTGACCACGCAGTCCGCGG
Source organism: Solirubrobacteraceae bacterium (assembly GCA_035503355.1). Classification (GTDB taxonomy): domain Bacteria; phylum Actinomycetota; class Thermoleophilia; order Solirubrobacterales; family Solirubrobacteraceae; genus Palsa-465. Next base: position 3,268 of record DATJTQ010000083.1, on the reverse strand, counting down.
GCGCGCCGGCCAGAGCCTCCCCCACCAGCTCCGACAGGCCGCCGACGGGCACGGCCACGAACACCGCCTGGGCCTCGGTGACGGCGGCGCTCACGGTGCTGCGGGCGCAGTCCAGCGCGCCGAGCTGGAGCGCGCGCTCGAGCGCCTCGGGGGCGTCGTCGTAGCCGGTCACGTGCGCGCCGAGCCGCTCGCGCGCCGCCAGCGCCACCGAGCCGCCGATCAGGCCGACGCCGAGGACCGCGAGTCGCATCGCCGCCGGCGGGCGCCTAGACGCCGCGGCGGCGTGCGCGCACCGCTGCTGCCAGACCGTCGAGCACCTCGACGGTGGTGTCCCAGCCGATGCAGCCGTCGGTGATCGACTGGCCGTAGACGAGCTCTGAGTGCTGGGCGAGATCCTGGCGCCCGGCCACCAGGAAGGACTCGATCATGACCCCTACCAGCGTGCGCTCCCCGCCCGCGATCTGGTCGGCCACCGCGGCGGCGACCGCCGGCTGGCGAGCGGGGTCCTTGCCGCTGTTGTCGTGGCTGAGGTCGATCATCACCCGCTCGGGCAGCGAGCTGGCGCGCAGGAGCTCGCCGGCGCGGGCCACGTGTGCCGCGTCGTAGTTGGGCGCGCCCTTGCCCCCGCGCAGGATGACGTGGCAGTCGCCGTTGCCGCGGGTGTGCAGGATGGCCGAGCGGCCGTTGACGTCGATGCCGGCGAAGGCGTGCGAGACGGCGGCGGCCCGGACGGCGTCCACCGCGACCTGGAGGTTGCCGTCGGTGCGGTTCTTGAAGCCGACCGGCATCGACAGGCCCGACCCGAGCTGACGGTGGATCTGGCTCTCGACGGTCCGGGCGCCGATCGCCCCCCAGCAGACGGCGTCGGAGATGTACTGCGGCGTGATCGGATCCAGGAACTCGCAGCCAACCGGCAGGCCGAGGGCGAGCACCTCGAGCAGCAGCCGTCGCGCCACCCGCAGGCCGGTGTTGACATCGCCGGAGCCGTCGAGGTGGGGGTCATTGATGAGGCCCTTCCAGCCGATCGTGGTCCGCGGCTTCTCGAAGTAGACCCGCATGGCCAGGCACAGATCGTCCGAGAGGCGGTCGACCTGCGCGCTCAGCCGCTCGGCGTACTCGCGCGACGCCTCGACGTCGTGGACGCTGCAGGGGCCGACAACGACGAGCAGCCGGTCATCGCGGCCGTCGAGGATGGCCTGGACCTCTGAGCGGCCGCGGAGGAGCACGTCGACGTGCTCCTCGGTGAGCGGCAGCTCCTCGATGAGCTCCCGCGGCGCGGCCAGCGGGACGAGGCGTTCGATCCGCTGGTCGCGGACCGAATCGGAGCGTTCGGTTCCGGTGAAGGTCACGCGCCGCTCGCCACCGGCTCCTCGGAGAGCGCCTTGCCGGCGACGGCGGCCGCCGCGCGGACCCGGTCCAGGTACTCGGGGAATTCGTCGGCCACCAGCTGCTGGGCCGCGTCGCAGATCGCCTCGTCGGGGTCAGGGTGCACTTCGACGATGAGCCCGTCGGCGCCCGCGGCGGCCGCGGCCAGCGACATCGGGGCCACGAGGTCGCGCCGTCCGGCGGCGTGGCTGGGATCGACGATCACCGGGAGATGGGTCATCTCCTTGAGCACCGGGATCGCCATCAGGTCAAGGGTGAACCGGTAGGCGGTCTCGAACGTGCGGATGCCGCGCTCGCACAGCATCACCGACTCGTTGCCCTCCTTGAGCACGTACTCGGCGGCCATGAGCAGCTCCTCCAGGGTGCTGGACAGTCCGCGCTTGATCAGCGCCGGGCACCCGGAGCGGCCGACCTCGGCCAGCAGCGTGTAGTTCTGCATGTTGCGGGCGCCGATCTGGATGACATCGGCCACCTCCAGCACCGCCTCGAGGTCGCGGGCGTCCATCACCTCGGTGACGATGGGCAGGCCGGTCTGGGCCTTGGCCTCGGCCAGCAGCCGCAGGCCCTCCTGGCCCAGGCCCTGGAAGGCATAGGGCGAGGTGCGCGGCTTGTAGGCGCCGCCGCGGAACATCGTGGCCCCGGCGCCGGCCACGATGCGGGCGGTGTCGAGCGTCTGCTCGCGCGACTCGATCGTGCACGGCCCGGCGATCATCGCGAAGTGATCGCCGCCCACCCTGCGCCCGGCGATGTCGAGCACGGTGCGGGCCCCATGGGTGATCTGGTTGGAGGCGAGCTTGTAGGGCTTGGAGATCGGGACCATGTGGTCCACCCCCGGCGTGCCCTCGAGGTTCAGGCGGGCGACGTGCTCGGCGTCCCCGATCGCCCCGATCACCGTCAGCTCCTCGCCGCAGATGACGTGGGCCCGCGCGCCCACGGCGTCGACGCGTTCGACGACGGCGTCGACCTCCTCCTGGGTGGCCCCCGGTTTCATCACGATCATCATCTGGCTCTGGGTCCTTTCAACGCGCTTGGAAATGTAGAGAAGCCGAGCCCCGGGCCTCGTCGCGGACGTCGGTCCGCAGGTGGTGGTGGCGCCCGGCCTCCGGGGTTCTCCGCGCGCTCAGGCGCACGACGGGGGCTGTGGCCGAGCGCCTAGCTAAATCGCCAGGCGTAGAAGCGCACGTAATAGGACCAGCCGAGACCGGCGGGGGTGCTGCGGGTCATGTGGGCCTGGTCGCTCATGCGCGTGCTGGTCGGGGTTTGTACCACGGGCAAGCTGTGCTTGGCAAGCCGGCGGGTGGTGTGCCGTGGGCGTTGGGCGGGGTATGAGGCGAACGTCAACGACCGCTACCGAGTGGGTGGGCAGGGCGGCATCGGCGTCGGTGGCGAGCCTCGGCGGGGGCGTGGGAGATTGTGTCTATTGGATAACCCTTATCTCCCAGGCTCCCCTGCAAACGCGCGATTTTCGCCGCCGCGGCCGGCACCCTCCCCCTCTTCCCCAGCAGGCCGTTGACGTGCGCCGATCCCCCGCTGACCCCCCGAGGAGAACTACCCGAACTGGCTGTCGGTCTTCAGCTGCGAGCACTGCGCCTTCAGCGAGGCCGGCAGGTTGTAGAGCCGCACCTGCCACCCGTTCTGGTGGGGCTTGAAGAGGACGATCTGGTCACCGCGCCCGATCGACTTGCCGGGATGGAACCCGACGTTGCCGACGTTGAGGTCGGTGTAGTAGGCGACGGTGCTCTGGAAGCCGAGGAGCGACACCGGCTGCCCGCAGGCCTTGATGGCGTCAGGCCCGCCCTCTTGGGCGATCACGCCGCGCAGGCGGTCGATCATCTTGGCGGAGTGGCGGGCGTTGTCGATGAGGTGGCGCGCCGTGTGGGCG
>DATJTQ010000082.1:0-7590 GCA_035503355.1 Solirubrobacteraceae bacterium | reverse complement strand
TACGACAACGTCATCGACGGCGCCGGCTCCGGCTTTGTCATCGGCGGCAGCACCACCGTCACCGGCAACACCATCGACCACAACATCATCCTCAACTCCACCGGACTCCCCAACGCCGGACTCACCCAAGGCGTCGGGATCAAGTCGGTGGGCCCGCTCGGGCACAGCAACGCGTTCACAGACAACGACGTCGACGGCAGCATCGGCCAGGCCACGGGCATCGAGATGCACGGCAACACCACCGCCGCGCCGAAGCTGGCCGACCCCGCCGATCACGACTACCGCCTCACCACCAGCACACCTCCGACGGTGACCGCCTGGGGCCTCTGGGACGGCGCGCCGAGCGCGGCCTGACCGCGGAGGCTGCGTTCGCTGAGAGCTCAGTCGAGCTCGGCGAGGTCGCCGAAGGCCGCGGTGACGACGGCCGGCGGTGACTCATACCACCGTGCTCCGGCGCCGATGGCCTGCTTGACGCCCGCCAGGCGGATGCGCCCGCGCCGCACCAGGGCTGCCGTTCTGTCCTCACCGGTCACCGCGCGCCAGCCCCGGCGTTCAGCGGCCAGGCGCTCGGTGACGAGTGCCGCGTCCTCGGGCGCGAGCAACGGATTGTCCAGCAGCTTCTCGAACAGGCGGACGCGACCCGAGACCATGCGCACGGGGTCGCGCGATGACTGATCGGCGTGTTCGCGGCGCAGGCCGAGCGGCCCCGGGGCCTCGTCGGCGCGGTGGCCGGCGACGAGCAGCCGGAGCCACAGGTCCCAGTCCTCGGCCCCGAAGATCGCCTCGTCAAAGCCGCCCACCTCCTCAAGGGCGCGGCGCCGGACCGCCACCGGCACGATGATGAAGTTGCGCATCAGGAGCTCGTGCAGCAGCTCGCCAGCGGTGGCCGGGGCGGGACGCGGCGGCCGCTGGTAGTGGGCGGTGGTGTTGACACGCACGCGCCGGGTGCGGTCATCGAAGGTCCAGGCGTCGGTGTAGACGAAGTCAACCTCCGGACCGGCGCCGAACGTCTCGGCCACCACCTCCAGGTAGCGCGGCAGGAGCAGATCATCGCTGTCGAGAAAGCAGACGATCTCCCCACGTGCCGCGGAGATGCCGGCGTTGCGGGCGGAGGACACGCCGCCCGCGGGGCGCTCCAGGACACGCAGGCGGGGATCGGTGAAGCTGCGGGCCAGCGCCACGCTGCCATCGCTCGAGCCGTCGTCGACCACCACCACCTCGAAGCCCGCCTCGCTCTGAGCCAGAACCGATCTCAGGCACGACCGCAGTGTCGCCGCGGCGTTGTGGGCTGGAATCACCACGCTGAACGCCGGAGCGTCCGCCGTCACGCCCAGAACCCCTTCGGTGGCCGTCGCGAGGACGTCACCGATTGGGCGGCACGCATGCGGTCAGGCTATCGTGTCGCCGTCGGGATGACGAACGCGCGCGCCGACAGCTCCCCGCGCTCGCGACGAGGATGACCTCGGGCGGTCCATCGGACCCGATCGGCCCTCAGTCAGAGGTCCCAGACGGCCCCGGGGCCGCGCCGCCGTCCCTCATGGCGACGACGATTCGCGGGATCCGTCTCGCCGGCAGCGGCTACGTGCTCACCCAGGTGCTCAACCTGGTCGCCTACCTCGTCCTCGTCCGCCTGCTCACCCCCAGCGACTACGGCATCTTCGCCGCCGGCAGCCTGATCACGGGGATCGGCGGGCTGTTTGCCGAGTCGGGCATGCTGGCCGCGCTCATCAAGCGCGAGGACCGGCTCGACGAGGCCGCCAGCACCGCCTTCTACGCCCTGCTCGTCTCCGGCCTCGGACTGGTCCTGGCCTCGCTGGCGGCCAGCCCGCTGCTGGGGCTGGCCTTTCACAGCCGGCAGGTCGCGCTGGTCACCGCCGCCCTCTCGGGCTGGCTGTTCATCCGCGCGCTGACCATCGTCCCCGACGCGCTGTTGCAGCGCAGCTTCTCCTTCCGGCGCCGTGTCATCGTCGACCCCCTCGGGGTGGTGGCCTACGCCGCGGCCGGGATCCCGCTGGCGGCGAGCGGGGCCGGCGTGTGGGCCCTGGTGGCCGCGGCCTACGCCTCGATCGCGGTGGAGGCCGCGGCGGCGTGGCTGGCCTGCGGCTTTCGCCCGCGGCGGCGCCAGGCTTCGGTGGCGATGTGGCGCGAGCTGGCGACGTTCAGCCGCCCCCTGGTCATCGGAGAGGTCCTGCGCCGGGTCACCCTCCAGGTCGACGTGTTCGTGCTCGGCCGGTTCACCACAGCCGCGACCCTGGGCCAGTACCGCAACGGTCAGATGCTCGCCGCCCAGCCGGGCGGCGTGTTCAGCCAGGTGACGTCGTACGTCATCCTCCCCGCCTTCGCGCGCCTGGCCGTGGTCCCGGGACGGATCGCGGCGGCGGCGCGCCACGCCTACTGGGTCGCCTACACGGTGATCGTGCCCATGAGCGCGGCCTTGGTCCCGCTCGGGGTGCCGCTGGCGCTGACCCTGCTCGGCCCCACCTGGAGGTCGGCCGGGCACGCCATCGCCGCACTGTCGGGCGCGCTGCTGGGCAACTGCGTGTGGTCGATCAGCGCCGAGCTCATGAAGGGGATCGGCGCACTGCGCTTTCAGTTGCGCCTGCAGTGGCTGGCGCTGGTCTTCACCGTGCTCTTCGTCGTCCCCGCCGGGATCCTGTGGGGACTGATCGGCGTCTCGCTCGCCGTCTCGGCGGCCACCTGCCTGATCGTCTCCTTGATCATGGTGGGGATCGCGCGCCTGCTCAGGCTGTCGCCGGGACAGCTCTTCGGGGGGCTGGTGGGCCCGGCGATCGCGTCGCTGCCGATGGTGGGGGCCATGGTGCTCTTTCAGAACGCGGTGAACATCACCGCCGCACCCGAGCTGAGGCGCATCGCGATGCTGCTGGCCGACGTCGTGCTCGGCGCCGCCGTCTACTGCGCCGTGCTGGCCGTCATCGACCGCGGCCGGCGCGAGCTGGGGATCAGCCTGCTGCGTACGGCGCGGCGGCGGCTGTCACGGCCCGTCTCCGCGCGCTCCGCCTGATCGCCGCGGGCACCGGCACCTCCACGCGCGCGGTATTGGCCACATGCAGCAGCGCGGGCCCCATCGCCAGCAGGAGATACAGCTGCTTGCTGTACTCCTCGCTGAGGAAGAACGAGGCCGCCAGGAACCCGAGCAGCCCGCACAACAGCCCGTACGAGACGAGCTCCATCTCCTCGTCTCCCGCCTCCCGGAACCTGAGCGCGGCGCGCCGCGCACATTCCAGCGAGCTGAGGATGATCAGCAGGAAGATCGCCGCTCCGACGATCCCCTCCTCGGCCAGGATCTCGAGATAGGTGTTGTGGGCCACCGTGGGGGTGTCGACGAAGTAGGCGGTGTAGCCCTGGGCGTTGTGGTCGATCAGTCCCGGCTCGAACACGTAGGGAATCCCGGCCACGGAGAAGTTGCCGGCACCGACGCCGAGCACCGTGTGGTGCTGGACCTCGCGCCAGCCGACCTTCCAGATCGTCGTGCGGCCGCTGCCGCCGCCTTGACTGGAGGTGAGCCGCTGGCGCGCGTCGGGCGGCGCGAGGGCGAAGAAGTAGAAGATCACGGCCAGGGCCACGACGATCGTCGCCGCCGCCAGCCGGCCGCGCCAGCGTCCGGCGAGGCATACCGCCGCCGCGAGCGCCACGCCGAGCGCGATCAGGCCGCCACGCGACACGCTGAGCAGGATCCCGAGCAGGCACAGTCCGGCGGCGACCCCCGCGATCGCCCTGCCGAGCGTGGTCAGCGACTTGGCCTGGCTCAGCGCTACGGCGAGGGCGAAACCGGTCACCAGCACCGCGGCGAAGTAGTTGGGGTCCCCGAACAGCCCTCCCACGCGCGAAACGTCGGCGTAGGCGCTGGCCGGCGGTGGCGACAGGACGGCGTCGCCCGCCGCGAAGGCGGCGCCGAGAACGAAGAATCCGGCCAGCAGCCGGATGTCGAGCCGGTCACGCGCGGCGGTGTAGACGACGATGTAGACGAGGAAGTTGGGGATATAGCGCTCCAGCGAGTACGTCACGTCGTGGGTGCTCTGGGCCCACGTCAACCCCACCACGCACCACGCCAGGTAGGCGAGGATGAGCAGCGTCAGGCGCTTGTGGTCGGCGAAGAAGTTCGGGGTGGACCGGTCGCTGATGAGAAAACCGAGGGCCACCACGATGACCACCAGGCCGATGCCCTTCTGCGCGGTGCCCGACAGGCCCAGGAAGGTGCTGATGATGAAGATGCCGACGCCGATGGTGAAGCGGGTGACCACGATCGGCAGGAAGGCCGCGACCGCCACCAGGCCCAACGCCTGCGACGGGGAGGCACCCGCCAGGGCCCCGATCCCGGCGGCCAGCAGACAGGCGGCGCTGGCAATGGCCGCGCGCCCGATCAATGACCGGTCCAGCGGCCCCCCGGGGGCCCGAGCCGCGTCGGCCAGCGCCATCAGTGGCGGCGTCGGGCGCCGGGCAGGCGCGGGCGCAGGCGACGCGAGCGACGCGAGGGCGTCTGCGTCAGCGGGTCCTCATCCCCGTCCTGCACCTGAGTGGCGAAGCCCCCGCCGGCCGCGGCTGAGCGCGGAGGCGCCTGGTAGCCGTAGACCTCGGTCCCGCCGGGCGCGGTTGCGCCGATGAGCGCGATGCCGGCCGGGTCGATGTGCGCCTCGGCCAGCAGCGAGCCGAGCGCCTCCAGCCGGCGCAGGTCCGTGCGGCCGAGCTGAGCCACCAGCAGGACCAGGTCGGCCTCGCGGGCCAGCTGCAGCGCGTCGATGACCGCCAGCAGCGGGGGCGAGTCGACGATGACGAAGTCGGCGAGCTCGTTGGCCTCGCGCAACATGGTGGTCGCGCTCGGCAGGAACAGGGCGTCACCGGTGGTCCCCTTGGAGCGCATGCCCTCGGCCAGCAGGAAGCGAACGCCGGGGTAGCGCTTGGTCGTGACCAGGGCCCGCTCGAGCGTCGCCTCGCCGGTCACCACGCTGGTGACGTCGTAGGGTGCCATCAGCCCGACGGCGCCGCCGATCGACGGCTTGCGCAGATCGCCCTCGATGAGGATGACGCTGGAGCCCGAAGCCCCGATCGACGCCGCGAGGTTGAGTGCGGTGGTCGTCTTGCCCTCGCTGGGCGCGGCGCTGGTGACCAGCAGCGAACGGGGAATCGGGTCCCCGGGCGAGCGCGAGGCCAGGGCCATCGCGCGCAGCGTCCGGAACGCCTCGCGGGTGGGGAAGGTCAGCGAATCGGGAGTCCGGGGCTCGTGGGACTGGCGCAGCCCCCACCTCCGGTCCTCGCCTTCATGCGGGACCCGCGCCAGGATTGGCAGCCGGAACAGCGACCGCAACTGATCCTCGCGCCGCAGCGTCAGGTCAAACGCCTCGAGGGCCAGCACTCCGAGGATCCCCAGGACGAGGCCGACGACGAGTGCGGCGCCGACGCTGAGCGTGGCTCGCGGCGACTCGCGGCCGGTCGGCGGCGTGGCCAGGGCCGAGACGCTGAGGTCGGGCAGCGGCGCGGTGCGCAGCGTCTGCAGCTCGGTGAGCTCCTGGGTCGGGGAGGTGCCGCTGGTCCCGGCGCTGGTGGTGCTGGTCTTGGGCGAGGCCGCGATCTGCGCGGTGAGGCTGGAGATCTGCTGCGACACGGCGGCCCGGAACTGGGCCGTGCGCACGGCGATGGTCTGGGCGGCGAAGGCGTTGGCCAGGCGCGCGGCGCCGTCGGCGGTGTCGGCCTTCGCGGTCACCGCCAGCACGTTGCTGTCGGAGATCGGCTGTACCGAGATCTTGGAGAGGATGGTCACCGGCGACTCGGGCAGCTTCAGCGCGGTCTTGACCGCCCGTGCGGTGGTCATCGAGTCGACGACGGTGGCCGCCGTCTGGATGTCGCGCGTCGGATCCGCGGACTGGTAGAGCAGGCCGGGCAGGTTGGTGGGGATCGAGCCGCCGCTCGGCACCGCGGTCACGAGCAGGCTGCTCGACGCCTGATAGACGGGGGTGGTGGTCTTGACGTACGCGACCGCCACCACCAGCGCCAGCACAACGGTGGCGACGATCAGCCAGCCGCGATGTCGCAGTGTGGTGAGGTGTCTGCGGAGATCGCTCTCCTCGCGATCGGGCCCCAGCCACGAAGTGGCTGAACCGCCCGACGGATTCACGTTAGCCATCACACCTCAATGCCTGCGTTGGAAGGTCGAAGATCGCGCAGCATGGGTTCTCTCTACCCGGTGCAGCAATGTTAACCCTGTATCGGCACGTGAAGAGTGGCTCCAAAGGGCTTTTCGATTGTGGTCGCGCGCACCCATTCTGCCTGCTCACGATGAGGGCTACGTAATGAACGCCGCCACGCGGGCTGCCTCTGACTCCAGCGTGTGGGCGGCAACTCGCTCGACTCCCGCGGCGATGAGCCGCTCCCGGAGGGCGGGATCGCCGGCCAGACGGTTCAGCTCGCGGGCGGCGGCCTCGGCATCGCCAGGCTCGATGAGCAGCGCGGCGTCGCCGGCCGCGGCGGCCACCCCGCCCACCGCTGTCGCGACCACGGGCAGGCGCGCCGCGAAGGCCTCGAAGAGCACCTGTGGGAGCCCCTCGGTCCAGGACACGTGCAGCAGCGCGTGACTTGATCGATAGATGTCGCGCAGACCCCGGTCCTGGGCGACATACCCGCGCAGGTCCAAGTGGCCGGCGACGCCCAGCTCGGCTACGCGAGCGCGCAGCGCGTCCTCGAGCGGCCCTTCCCCGCAGACGATCACCCGCCAACGCGGGTCCGCGGCGACCAGGCGCGCGGCGATATCGGCCAGCAGCAGCGGGTTCTTCTCCTCCTCCAGGCGCCCGACGCTGAGCGCGTAGAGCTCGTCGCCGGCGAAGTCCGCCGCGGGGTCACCGGCGTCGCGGATGTCCTGACGGCGTACCAGCGAGACGGTCAGCTCCAGGGTGCGCGCGCGCGGATACTGCCGGGCCAGATCGGGGCCGACGGCCACCATCCCACAGCGGCGCGCCAGCAGCCGCCACACCCCCTCGAGCAGGTCGCCGGCGACGTGCACCCAGCGCCGCCGCGGGTGGCGGGCGCGGACGTAGCGCCGGAAGTCCTGGCGCACGCCCAGCGTCACCGAGCGCCCGCGCAGGCCGGCCATCAGGGCGTAGATGACCCCGAGGGGATGCGGCCCCAGCAGCCACACGCCATCGACTCCGTCCAGCACCCGCCAGAACGCGGTGGTGGCGCGCAGCGCGACCCGAGCCAGCTCGCGGGGGGCGGTCAGCGACGTGTAGTAGGGCAGCTCGGCGAACTCCACCCCCTCCCCGAGCTCATAGTGCGAAGCGCCCAGCTCCGGCTCGACCTTGCCGACGATGACCAGGCGCTCGAGGTGCGGCGCCAGCGCGACCAGGAACAGGGCGAAGGCGCGCTCGGCGTAGACGCGGTCCCCCGACCGGCCGTAGCGGTAATCGGTGTAGACGGCGACGCGGGTCATCCGCCCAGGCGGGCGGCGCGCCTGACCGCCCGAAGCGGCGGCCCGTAGCGCGCGCTGCCGCGCAGGAAGCCGACGCCGTAGCTGAGGTGCATGACCGCCCACACCCCGGGCAGCGCGGCGGCGTCGGCCGGGCGTCCGTCCTCGGCGGCGGG
>DATJTQ010000081.1:0-14381 GCA_035503355.1 Solirubrobacteraceae bacterium | reverse complement strand
CGGGAGGCGATCCGCGCATGAGCACAGGCACCGACCCCCAGCTGGACACCGCCGCCACGCAGACGATGGTCTCGCTCATCGGCTCTCTGGCCGACAACAAGTGCGCCCTGGGGCGGCGCTACGGCGAGTGGGCGGTGAGCGCGCCCACGATCGAGTCCGCGGTGGCCGCCGCGGCCATGGCCCAGGATGAGCTCGGCCATGCGCGTTCCACATATCCGGTGCTGGCCAAGCTCGGGGTCCAGCGCTCCGACGAGGGCTTGGACGCCGGCGCGCCGCTCCCGGTGATCGCCGCCGAGCTCCCGGACTGGGCCTCGGTCATCGCCGCCAACCTCGTCGTCGACGGAGTGCTCACCACCTGGGTGGCCAGCGCGCGCGACAGCTCGATGGAGCCCCTGGCCCAGCGGGCGCGCAAGATCCTGCAGGAGGAGGGCGCACACCGCGTCCACGCCGAGGCGTGGCTCAGGCGCATCTGCGCCACCGGCGGCGCTGACCGCGAACTGCTGCTGCGGCGCATCGACGAGATGTGGGCGCAGGCCGCCCGCTGGCCGGGCCCCGCCGATCACCCCGGCTATCGCGCCGCCGTCGCCGACGGGATGGTGGCCGATACTCCGGACCAGATCCGCGCGCGGGTGCGCGACTGGCTCCTGGCCCGGCTGGACGCGGCCGGATGCACCGCATCGCTGCCCGAGCCGGTCGACTGGGCCGGGTGGGACGAGGAGCGCCGCCGGTGACCGTGACCCCGCTCACCTGCCCCTTCTGCGACTCCCCCGAGATCGAGGTCGTCGCCGCCTGGGGCGGCCAGCTCATCACGCGCCAGCTGCGCTGTCGCAGCTGCAACACCCACTTCGAGGCGCTCCGCACCGAGTTCGACTCCCCGGAGGACGAGTCATCGACGAGCAGCTGAGACGGCGGTCGGTGGGGGCGCCGGCGGCGCGGTCGCTGCTGCTGACGGTGCTGGGCGAGTACGTGCTGCCCCGGCCGGAGGGTGTCTGGCACCAGACGCTGGTGGCGGCGCTGGTCTCGCTCGGCTACACCCAGCAGGCGGCCCGCCAGGCGCTGGCCCGGAGCACCCGCGACGGCTGGCTGTGTGCCGAGCGCCGTGGTCGCCGGGCGCGCATGACCCTCAGCGACGCCACCGACGAGCTGCTGCGCACCGGCGCCGAGCGCATCTACTCGTTCGGGCAGCCGTGGCGGTGGGACGGCCGGTGGCTCATCGTCGTGCTGCGCGTCCCCGAGGAGCGCCGTGCGGTGCGCCACCAGCTGCGCTCGCGCCTGGCCTGGACCGGCCTCGGCTCGCTCGGCGGCGGCGTGTGGCTGACCCCGCATGTCGAGCGCGAGAGGGAGCTGGCCGCCGCCATCGCGCAGGAGCCGGCGGCGGACGCGCGGTCGTTCGTGGCCGAGCTCGGCACCATGGGCGACCCGCAGGCGCTGGTGGCCGACGCCTGGGACCTCGACGCGGTCCGCGCCCAGTACGCGGCGTTCATCGACGACTTCGCCCGCGTGCGGGCCCTCTCGCCCGAGGCGTGCTTTCGCCAGCAGACGCTGCTCGTGCACGCCTGGCGCCGCTTCCCGTTCCTGGATCCGGACCTCCCGGCCCAGCTCTTGCCGTCGGGGTGGCCGCGCCAGCGCGCCCACGAGCTGTTCGCCGGGCGCCATGAGCGGTGGCGCGAGCGGGCCACTGAGTACTTCGCGCAGCTGGAGGGGGAGCTCGAGCCGATGCAGGAGCGGGCGGCCTAGGGGGTCTCCCGCGGGGGCCCACGAGAGGAGGAGACATGCAGAGCAACGTCAGTGACATCGTGCCGCGCCAGGTGAGCGCCGGCCGCGGCGAAGCGACCGCCTTCATCGCCTCCGATGCCACCCTCACCTATGACCAGCTGCGGCGACAGGTCAACCGCGCCGGCCACCTCCTGCGGGCGCTCGGCGTACGCCGGGAGCAGCGCGTCCTGCTCGTCCTCGACGACACCACGGTGTTCCCCGTCGTCTTTCTCGGCGCGATCCGCATCGGAGCGGTGCCGGTGCCGGTCAGCCATCTCGACAAGGACGACAACTTCCGCCACTTCGTCGACGACTCCTACGCCGAGGTCGTGGTCACCGACGCGGGCGTGCTGGACCGCCTGCGCGGCGCCCTGGGCCAGCGGCCGGTCCGCTGGCTGGTCCGCGGCCGCGACGAGGCCGGCGTCACCGAGCTCGACGCGGCCCTGGCGGCCCAGCCCGACGAGCTCGACGCCGCGCCCACCCACCGCGACGACATGGCCTTCTGGCTCTACAGCTCGGGATCAACCGGCAAGCCCAAGGGCGTGGTGCACCTCCAGCACGACGTCGGTGTCACCTGCGAGCAGTACGCCGGGGGCGTACTCGGCCTCGGCCCCGGCGACGTCCACTTCTCCACCACCAAGCTCTTTCACGCCTATGGCCTGGGCAACGGCCTGACCTTCCCGCTGTGGTTCGGCGCCACCTCGGTGCTGATGGCGGGCCCGCCCAAGCCCCCGGCCATCCTGGACACGTTGCGCCGCCACCGGCCCTCGGTGTTCTTCAGCGTCCCGGCTCTGTTCGGGCTGCTGGCGCGCGACCCCGGCGCCGACGGCGCGCTTGACTCGGTCCGCTTCTGCGTCTCGGCGGCCGAGCCGCTGCCCCCCACCACCATCGCCCGGTGGCGCGAGCGCTTCGGCATCGACATCGTCGACGGCATCGGCTCGACCGAGATGCTGCACATCTACTGCTCCAACCGGCCCGGCGACGTGCGCCCGGGGACCACCGGCACGCCGGTGCCCGGCTACGACCTCAAGCTCCTCGACGACGCCGGGGCGCCGGTGGAGGGCCCCGGCATCGGGGCGCTGTTCGTCCGCGGCGACTCGTGCGCGGCCTTCTACTGGCACCAGCACGAGAAGACCAAGGCCTCGATGCTGGGCGAGTGGTTTGCCACCGGTGATCGCTACGAGCGCGGCGAGGACGGCACCTACGCCTACGTGGGCCGCGTCGACGACATGCTCAAGGTGGGCGGGCTGTGGGTCTCACCCGTCGACATGGAGCACGCGCTGCTGGAGCACCCGCGGGTCGCCGGCGTGGGGGTGGTGGGGGTGCGGGTCGAGGATGCCAGCCGCATCGCCGCCTACGTCCAGTGCAGCGACGAGGCGCCGGGCGACGACGCCCTCGCCGACGAGCTGCGCGCGTGGTGCAAGGAGCGGATGCGCCGCTACGAGTACCCCCACCAGGTCCACTTCGTCGAGGAGCTGCCGCGCACGCTCACCGGGAAGGTCCAGCGGTTCCGCCTGCGCGAGTGGGCGGAGCAGACGACGACCGTCGCGCCGACGGCCGCTGCGCCGGCACCCCCGCCCGAGACGGCCCCCGCGCTCTAGGCCCGGCTAGGCCTCGGTCGCGCCGGGGATCCCGTCGACCGAGTGCAGGCTCGGCAGGTTGACGACGATCTCCTCAGGCGTGCTGCGCGCCAGGACCACCACGGCCTCCTCGTCGGCCGACGGGTTCTCCTCGCGGTGGGGCACCCACGCGGGCACGTAGATGAAGTCGCCGGGGCCGGCGTCGATCTGCTCCTCGCGACCGTCGACGAGGAAGACGAAGCGGGGGTGGCCGGAAACGATGAAGATGCCGCTGTCGGCCTCGCCGTGATGGTGGTCGGCGGACTTCTGGCCGGGAGCCACGGTGTTGCCGCCCATCCACAGGTGCTGGGAGCCGGTCAGGCCCTGAGAGATCGCGGCGTAGCGCTGCATCCCGGGCGTCTGCAGCGTGTCCGAGGTCCGATCCTCGGGCCCTGAGCGCCTCAGCGGCCGCCGCCAGAAGGGGACGCCGGTGTCAGTGGCGGGTTGCTCGAACGCGGTCACGGTGCCTACACCCTACTGCGGCCCCACCGCCCGCTGATCACCCCGCGCGGTCGCCGGTGAGCAGCCGCGCGAGGAAGCGCCGGGTCTCCTCCCGCTCGGGCGCGGTGAAGATCTGCTCCGGCACGCCGCGCTCCAGGATGCGACCTCCCTCCAGGAAGCACACCTGGTCGGCGAAGTCGCGCGCGAACCCCATCTCGTGCGTGGCGATGAGCATGGTCATGCCCTCGGCCTTGAGCTCGCGGATCACCTGGAGCACCTCACCCACCAGCTCTGGGTCCAGAGCACTGGTCACCTCGTCGAGGAGGAGGGCGCGCGGCCGGGTCAGCAGGGCCCGCGCGATGGCCACGCGCTGCTGCTGGCCTCCGGAGAGCCGGTCGGGATAATCGGCGCCGCGACCGCTCAGGCCGAAGCGGTCGAGGATCGCGTGCCCGGCCTCCACCGCCTCCCCCCGGGCCATTCCGTGGGCGCGGATGGCGCCGAGGGTGATGTTGTCGATCACGTTGCGGTGCGGGAAGAGGTTGTAGGCCTGAAAGACGAGGCCCAGGCGCCGCCGCGCCGGAACGGGGTCACGGCCGGGGACGGTGATCGGCTCGCCGTCGAGCAGGATGTCGCCGTCGTCGATCTCCTCCAGGAGGTCGATGCAGCGCAGCAGCGTCGACTTGCCCGAGCCCGACGCGCCGATGAGCGCGATGGCCTCGTGCTCGCCCACCGCGAGATCGATCCCGCGCAGGACCTCGTTGTCCCCGTAGGCCTTGGTGACCCCCCGCAGCTCCAGGACCGCGGTCATCGCGGGCCCAGGACGAGGACGCCGCCGCGCTCGCGGCGGCTGCGCGCCTGCAGGCGGTCGACGAGCCGCGTCGTCGGGATGGTCACGCACAGGTACAGCGCCGCCGCCGACAACAGCGGCGTGTAGTTGAACTGCGAGGCGGCGAAGATCTGCGCGACCCGGAAGGCCTCCTCCGGGCCCAGGATCGAGACGAGCGCCACGTCCTTCTGCAGCGCCAGGAAGTCGTTGATCAGCGGAGGGATGACGCGGCGGACGGCCTGAGGGACCACGACGAAGCGCAGCGCCTGGGCGGGGGTGAGCCCCAGCGCCAGCGCCGCGCCCGCCTGGCTGGGGTGAATCGACTCCAGGCCCGCGCGGAGCACCTCGGACACGTAGGCGGAATAGCACAGGGCCAGGGCGATTCCGCCGAGCACCACGGGGTTGGTGGGAACGCCGCTGAGGTCCAGCGCCGGCACCGCGAACCCGATGATGTAGACGAGCAGGATCGTGGGGATCCCGCGCATGACGTCGACGTAGATGACCGCGAGCACCCGGAGCGGGAACAGGATCGGGGCGTTGACGGTGCGGATGAGCGCGATGATCAGCCCGAGGATGAGCACCGCCACCTCGACGACGAGGAAGAGCTTGACGTCGAGCCAGAAGCCTGAGAGCACGCTCCCGAACGACGAGCGGAACACGCTCCAGGAGAAGAAGTCGGCGCGCACGGTGGGCCACCCGGGGCTGGTCAGCACATACGTCACCAGCCCGCCGATGACGACGATCGTGGAAATCGCCGAGATGGTGATGGCGCGCTGCGAGCGGCGCCGGTGCTCCCGCGCCCGGTCCGCCTTCGTGGTGAGAGGGGGCAGCGCGCTCACTCGCCGTGCCAGTCGCGACGACCGCGACTCAGTGCAGCTCGGGCACGTTGGCCGCCGAGGCGATCCACCGCTTGTTCAGCGCGGTGAGCGTGCCGTCGGACTGCAGCGCGTTGACCGCCTGGCTGACGCACGGGGTGAGCTTTGAGCCCTTGGCCAGCAGGACGCCCCAGTTGTCGCCGCCCGGCGCCGTGAACTGGCCGGCGATGGTGCTGTGCTTGATCTCGCTGATCAGCTCAAAGGCGGTGGCCAGGTCCACCACGATGGCGTCGACGCGGTGGATCTTGAACGCCGAGACCACGTCGTTGGAGGTGTTGAACACGTCGGGCTGGGAGCTCGGCTTGATCACCTGGTTGGTGGCGTCCAGGCTGGTGGAGCCGATCTGCACGCCGATCTTGGCGCCGCGCAGGGCCGCCAGCGACGTGACGTGGGCGTACTTGGAGTCCGTGCTGACGATGATCCCCTGCGGGTTGGTGTAGTACGGCGCTGAGAAGTCCACCGCCTTCTCGCGCGGCTTGGTGATGGAGATCTCGTTGATGTCGAAGTCAAACGACTTCGGTCCCGGGGCATAGGACGAGTCAAACGGCTCGGTGACCCACTTGACCTCGCTGGTGCTGAAGCCGAGCTTGGCGGCGATGGCGTAGGCCACCGCGCTCTCAAAGCCCTTGCCGTTGGACGGCTTGTTGTCCTCGAAGTACGGGGGGTAGGCGGGGGAGTCGGTGGCCACCGTCAACGTGCCGGGGGTGTGCAGCGCGAGGGTGGACTTGCTGCAGCCCCCGCCCGCCGACGAGGTCGCGGCCGCGGATGATGTCCCTGTCGCTGCGGCGGCGGAGCTTGTGCCCGCAGAGCTGCTCGAGCTCGAGCTCGAGCTCGAACTGCCGCACGCGGCGATGAGCCCGGCGGCGAGGACCGGCAGCAGAACGGCGGGGATACGGCGTGCCGAGAGCAAGGCGCACAATCTACACCGGGGCGGTGGTTTTCTGCCCCGGTCGTTGCACGGCACCCCGCGGGCCTGAGATAGTCAGCGCACCAGGCCCGGCTGAGGGCCGGGTCACAACAGGAAGGGGGCCTGACCATGGCCGATCGCCTGCTGTTGCTCACTTGGGGCGCGTCCGTACGAGGCAGGGAGGAGCGCAGCCTCGAGGTCTTCAACGAGGCGTTGGGGTACTACGGCCGCCTGCAGCAGGAGGGGCGGATCGAGTCCTTCGACGTCGTTCTGCTGGCGCCCAATGGCGCCCACGACGGCTACATGGAGCTGCACGGGACCGCTGCCCAGCTTGCGGCGGTCCGTGAGGACGAGGTGTTTCGCCGTCTCCTCGTCGATGCCGCCATGATCGTCGACGACCTGCGCATCGTCGAGGGCTACTGCAACGAGGGCGTCGCGGAGGCGATGGGCATCTACCAGCAGGCCATCGCCGGCATGCCACAGGACTGACCCCTGCCGGGGGCCGGACGCTCCGCGGGCCCGGGAGGGCGCGGAGGCGCCCGGCGCCCACGGACGACCTGGCCCGTACGATGAGATTGGTGAGGCCCCGCACCAATCCGGGTATCTGCAGCGCAGGCGCGCCCTCAGCACCACCGCGCGCCACCCGCACGATGACCCACGACGAGTTGCGAATCCACCTAGCTGCCTCGGTGACCCCCGCGCGGCCGGTCGAGATGGACGGCGTGACCTCACGCATCGTCTCCGCCTGCTGGCCCGGCGGACACGAGGACCGCTCCCTGCCCGCCGCGCGGGCGTGGCTTCGCTACTGGCGGCCCGAGCGAGTCGGGGCTGAGCTGCCGGTCTGCTCGTGCGCGCGCGGTCATTGCGCGGTATGCAACTGAGCCGGCGCTGCGTGCGGGGCCTCCGGGGGTTGGTCGTGGCGCTGGCTGTGTGCGCCGCGGTCGCGGCGTGCGGCGGCTCGGCGCCCTCCGGTGACTCCGCGGCGCCCGACGCCGGCGCGGTCGGGGCGCTGCCCCAGGCCCATCCGCAGGCGGTCGAGCCCGCCGCCGGTGCGCACGCCGCCGCCTCCGCCGCCGGCGACGCCATCGTCTCAGATCCCACCGCGCACGCGCCGTCCCTGGCCCAGGTCAAGAAGGAGCTCAAGCAGCTCAACCTGTGCGGCGGCGCGCTGACCAGCGCCGACGCCGCTCCCGTGGTCAAGGCGTCGGGCCCCGGCTTCGTCGCCGATCCCGGCACGATCCAGAACGTGGGCCAGCTGCCGGTGCTCACCGCGCGTCTGGACCAGCTGGCCAAGGCGCTGGGCGTGGTCATCTACGGGATCAGCGGTTACCGGACGCCCGCGCACAGCGTCGCCGTGGGTGGGTTCGCCGATGACCCCCACACGAAAGGCGAGGCCGAGGACATCGGCGTCAACAGCCTCCTGCGCTCCAGCGCCGCCCAGATCCCCGAGAGCCAGCTGGCCCAGTACGGGCTCTACCGGCCGTTCGATCCCTCCGACAGCCCGGCCAACACCGAGGTCAACCACGTTCAGCTGATCCCCAACGGCGGTCCGCTGTCGCTCTCGCAGTCCAATGCGACCTTTGATCCGGACCCGCGCTGCCGGTAGGGCGCGGGCGTCGATTTACCGCGTTCTGGGCTCGGCAATCGGGCCCGATCAGCCGAATGACTGGGCATGGCTGTCGATTCCGCCACGGGCACCCGTGCCCAGATCATCGAGGAGCAGTTCTGGGCCGTGGTGGACAACATCCCCGGCGCGGTCTATCGCTGCGCGTGCCAGGACGACTGGCCGATCCGCTTCATCAGTGATCACATCGAGCTGCTCTGCGGCTACCCGGCCGCGGACTTCATCGACAACGCCGCGCGGACGTATGGCTCGATCATCCATCCGCACGATCGCCCCTCGGTGGCCGAGGACATCGACCGCGCGCTCGAGGTGGGGGCGCCCTACGCGCTCCAGTACCGCGTGCTCCATGCCGACGGGACGGTGCGCTGGATCTCCGAGCGCGGCCGCGCCATCCTCGGCGAGTCGGGGGAGCGCCTGTGGCTCGACGGTGTCCTGCTCGACGTCACCGAGCAGGTCCTGGCCGAGCACGACCGCGATCGCGCCGAGGCCGCCGTGCGAGAGCAGGCGGAGCTCAACCGCCACCAGGCGCTGCACGACTCGCTCACCGGGCTGCCCAATCGGGTCCTCTTCGCCGACCGCACCGGGCAGCTGATCCGCAGCGCCCAGCGCGAGGGCCGCGGCGCGGCGGTGATGGTGATGGACCTCGACCGCTTCAAAGAGATCAACGACACGCTCGGCCACGGCAGCGGTGACCACCTCCTGATCGAGGCCGCGCGCCGCCTGCAGGCGACATTGCGCGACGCCGACACCATCGCTCGCCTGGGCGGGGACGAGTTCGCCATCCTGCTCCACGACGGCTCGCCCGAGGGCGTCGCCGGCGCCGCCGCGCGCATCCATGCCGCCTTCACCGACCCCTTCTGGCTCGACGGACTGCCCCTGCAGATCGAGGCCAGCATCGGGGCCGCCACCTACCCGGAGCACGCCGGTGACGTCGCCGGCCTCATCCAGCGCGCCGACATCGCGATGTACGTGGCCAAGCGCGGTAACTCGGGCTGGGAGCTGTATGACCACAGCCAGGACGCCCACCAGCCGCAGCGGCTGTCGCTCATCTCCGAGCTGCGCCGGGCCATCGACGAGCGCGAGCTCGTCCTGCACTATCAGCCCAAGCTCGAGCTGCGCTCCGGTGAGATCGCCTCGGTCGAGGCGCTGGTGCGCTGGCAGCACCCCACGCGGGGCCTCGTCGGGCCCAACGAGTTCATCGACGTGGCTCAGGAGACGAGCCTGATCAAGCCGCTGACCCTGTACGTCATCGACGAGGCGCTGAGCCAGTGCCGCGCCTGGCTCCACGACGGCCTCACCCTCGCCGTGGCGGTCAACGTCTCGACGCGCAACCTCATCGACCTGGACTTCCCTGAGCAGGTCGGGGCCCTGCTGGCCAAGTGGCAGGTCGGGCCCGAGTTGCTCGAGCTCGAGATCACCGAGTCGGCCATCGTCGCCGACATGTTCCGCATGCGCGGGGTGCTGGAGCGACTCGGGGCGATGGGACTGAGGCTGTCGGTCGACGATTTCGGCACCGGCTACACGTCGCTGGGCTACCTGCGCCGCCTGCCCATCTCCGAGCTGAAGATCGACCGCTCGTTCGTCTCCCACATGGCCACTTCCGAAGAGGACGCGGTCATCGTGCGCTCCACCATTGACCTGGGGCGCAACCTCGGGCTGGGCGTGGTGGCCGAGGGTGTCGAGGACGTCGAGGTGCTCGAGGCGCTGCGCGAGCTCGGCTGCGACGTGGCCCAGGGCTACCTGATGAGCCGGCCCATCCCCGCCGACGAGCTCACCGCGTGGCTGAGCGCCTTCACGGCTCGGTCAACGTCGGCTCGGCCAGCATCGCCTCGGTGAACTGAACCGCGGCGGCGGTGCTGTGCAGACGCCACAGCAGCAGCCCGCGCTCGAAGCCCTCGGCGGCGTCGGCGGCGACCGACAGACGCTGGGCCAGCCCGGAGAACTGCTCGCGCTGCGTGCGGAGCAGCGGCGCCGGGTCAGCATCGCGCCGGCTGAGGAAGAGCAGCTTGAGCATCAGCAGCGAGCGGGCGTCACGCACGTGCTCGACCGGTCGCTGCAGCCAGTCGGCGAGGAGCCGGCGGCCCTCGGCCGTGGGCTCGAAGATCGTGCGCTGGGGCCCGGAGTCGCTGGGCAGTGTGGCCACCGGCGTGATCAGCTCCAGGCGCTGCAGCGTCTCGAGGGCGCGGTAGACGAGGGGGCGGCGCATGTCCCACACCCGGCCGACCTCCCCGCCGGTCGCCAGGGCACGGGCCAGCGCGAACCCGTGAGCGGGCTCCTCGTCGAGCAGCGCCAGGATCGCCCACTCGCCTGCTGTGAGCTGGTTGCGAGGCCGTGGCATGGGTGGACACGGTACGCCTCGCGGCGCCTTGCCAGCTATTCAAAAATGGACTAGCTTGGAGGGCACACACGAGGCGCGCGAGAGCGCTCGCGCGGGAAGGAGACGGGCCATGGCGGTTGCCGAATCGGTAGAACAGCAGGCCGACAGCTTCATCCACGCACAGCACAAGCTGCTGATCGACGGCCAGTGGGTCGAGGCAGCGTCGGGCAAGACTTTCGAAACGCTCAATCCCGCCACCGAGGAGGTCCTCGCCGAGGTGGCCTACGGGGAGTCCGAAGACGTCAACAAGGCGGTCAAGGCCGCGCGCAAGGCCTTCGCCGACGACTCGCCGTGGCGCCGGATGAACGCGTCGGATCGCGGGCGCCTGATCTGGAAGATCGCCGAGCTCATCGAGGAGAACGCCGACGAGCTGGCGATGCTGGAGTCGCTGGACAACGGAAAGCCGTACCACATCGCCAAGGCGGCGGACGTGGCGCTGGCGGCCGACCTGTTCCGCTACATGGCGGGCTGGCCGACCAAGATCGAGGGCACGACGGTCCCCATCTCGGCGCTGCCGGCGCCGGGTGAGTATCTCGCCTACACCTTGCGCGAGCCGGTGGGCGTCGTCGGGCAGATCATCCCGTGGAACTTCCCGCTGCTGATGGCGGCATGGAAGCTCGGGCCGGTTCTCGCCTGCGCGTGCACGGTGGTGCTCAAGCCCGCCGAGCAGACGCCGCTCTCGGCGCTGCGCCTCGGCGAGCTCATGCAGGAGGCCGGGCTGCCCGACGGCGTGGTCAACATCATCACCGGCTTCGGGGACGCCGGCGCGGCCATCGCAGAGCACGACGACGTCGACAAGGTCGCCTTCACCGGCTCCACCGAGGTCGGCAAGCTGATCGTCAAGGCGGCGGCGGGCAACCTCAAGAAGGTGACGCTGGAGCTCGGCGGCAAGTCGCCGAACGTCGTCTTCGCCGACGCCGATATGGACGCCGCGGTCGCCGGAGCGGCCAACGCGATCTTCTTCAACCACGGCCAGTGCTGTAACGCGGGCTCGCGCCTCTACGTGCAGAAGGACGCCTTTGACGACATCGTCTCCGGCGTGGCTGATGCCGCGAAGTCGATCAAGGTGGCTCCGGGCACCGACCCCGAGTCCCAGATGGGCCCGCTCATCTCCGATGAGCAGTTCCAGAAGGTGCTCGGCTACCTGGACTCCGGCCAGAGCGCCGGTGCCGAGGCGGTCGTCGGCGGCGGCAAGGCCTCGGACCGCGGCTACTTCGTGCAGCCGACGATCCTCACCAACACCAACAACGACATGAGCGTGGTCCGCGAGGAGATCTTCGGACCGGTGGTGTGCGCCATCCCGTTCGACGACCCCTCAGAGATCGTGCCCGTCGCCAACGACACCAACTACGGCCTCGCCGCCGGAGTGTTCACGCGCGACATCTCCAAGGCCCACCGCACCGCCAAGCGCCTGCGCGCCGGCACCGTGTGGATCAACACGTACCACGTCTTTGACGCCGCGATGCCGTTCGGCGGCTACAAGGAGTCGGGCTGGGGACGTGAGATGGGCAGCCAGGTGCTCAACAACTACCTGGAGACCAAGTCGGTCGTCACCGCCCTGTAGACCGACCCATGGCCCCCGTCCGTCCGGCTCAGGTACCTCGCGCACTCACCGCGAGCCGGACGGGCGGCGGCGGCCGGGCGGGGGCCGATGCGCTCTACCGGCCGATGGCCCACCCGGGTGCGCCGCGGCGTTGGGACCAGGAGACCATCCTCGACGCCCTGCGCCAGTGGCTGGTCCAGACCGGCCAGGTCCCGCGTCGCAACGATTGGAGCGGCGAGCGCGCCGCCGAGGCGGGGCCGGCCCAGCGGACGTGGATGGCCGAGCATCCGCGCTGGCCGAGCAGCTCCTGCGTGGCCGCCCACTTCGGCTCGTGGAGTGCGGCCCTGGCCGCCGCCGGGCTGCCGGCGCGCAAGCTGACCTTTGAGACCTCGGTCGCCGACCGGGTGGCGACGGCCCGCCGGCTCGCCGAGGGCGGCATGACCATCCGCGCCATCGCCCGCGTGCTCGACGTGTCGCGCTCCAGCGTGCACAACTACCTTCAGGCCCGGCACTGCCCGGAATGCGCCGGGCCGATCACCAACCCGAGCGCCGAGCGGTGCGCCGCCTGTGCCGCGCTGCGCCCGACGGTGGCCCGGACGTGGACCCGCGACGAGGTCGGGCGCGCCATCCGCGAGTGGCAGGCCGAGCACGGGCGCCCGCCGACCCACCGCGAGTGGACGCCGTCACGGCGCCGGCCCGGACGGTGGGAGGCCGAGAATCCGCGCTGGCCGAGCGCGGCGGTGGTGTGCGACCTCTACGCCGAGCGGCCGGATCCCTGGAACGCCGCGCTGCGCGAGGCCGGGGCCGACGTGCGCCTGCGCCGCTGGAGCGACGACTCCGTGCGCTCGGCCCTGGCTGACTTCTGGGTGTCCCACGGTCGCCCGCCGACGGGGGAGGACCTCACCGGCGCGCACTGGCGCGGCCCGCACGCGGCGACGTTGCGCCGGCGCTACGGAGGCGTCGCCGCGGCCTGGGGTTCGCTGGGGCCGGCACCACCTGGCCAGTAGTGTCCTGCTGAGCCCATGAGCTCAGCCGAGATCTGGATCTGCCCCGCCTGCGGCGCCAACTATCCGCCGGCCGCCGCTGCCCCCACGAGCTGCCCGATCTGCGAGGACGAGCGCCAGTGGGTGCCGCCCGGCGGCCAGAGCTGGACGACGATGGCGCAGCTGGCGGCCGACGGCTGCCACACGGTGATCCGCGAGATCGAGCCGGGGCTCACCGGCATCGGCTCCGAGCCGGGCGTCGGTGTGGGCCAGCGGGGGGTGCTCATCCAGACGCCGGAGGGCAACCTGCTCTGGGACGCCGCGCCGTTCATCGACGAGTCGGCGGTGGAGGCGGTCCGCGCCGCCGGCGGGCTGCGAGCGGTGAGCTCCA
Organism: Solirubrobacteraceae bacterium; assembly: GCA_035503355.1. Lineage (GTDB taxonomy): Bacteria > Actinomycetota > Thermoleophilia > Solirubrobacterales > Solirubrobacteraceae > Palsa-465. The sequence continues at coordinate 1,040 of DATJTQ010000081.1, read as the reverse complement.
GCCATCCCCACATGTACGGGGCGGCGGTGGAGTGGAGCCACGCCTTCGACGGCTGCGACATCCTGCTCGTCGATGTCGACGCTGCGTGGCTGCGGCGCCCGGATCCCGCGGTGCGCACGTGGTCCGGAGTGGCCGAGCCGCTGCCGGGGGTGACGGTCGTGCAGTGCGGCGGGCACTTTCCGGGCAGCTCGGTCGCGCACTGGGCGGCGGGCGCCGACGGCCGCGGCGCGATCATCACCGGCGACACCATCATGGTCACCCCCGGGGAGGACCGGGTGTCCTTCGTCTACAGCGCCCCTATCCGGTTGCCGCTGGCCGAGCCCGCCGTGCGCGGCATCGTCGCCGCACTCGAGCCCTTCGCCTTTGACCGGATCTACGGCGGCTGGTGGAACCCCGCGATCCGCGCCGACGGCAAAGCGATCCTGCAACGCTCCGCCGAGCGCTATGTCGAACTGCTCACCACCCAGGTCACCCCGCCGCCCCCGCCCTCGCCATCGGCCAAGTAAACTTATAAGTGTACTTATCTAAGCTGGAGGTGCTGTCGTGAAGACCGGGTTCTCAGAGGGCGACTACGACATCCACCTGGATGACAAGTTCGGAAAGCTCGCGCTCATCGACGTCGACGCCGAGGCCGCCGCCCACGAGCCGTGGTTCAACCAGACCCTCACCTCGGTCAACGACGCCGTCGTCCGCCTCGGCGTGATCGAAGGTGACTTCCACTGGCACAAGCACGACGACACCGACGAGTTCTTCATGGTCCTCGACGGCGAGCTGGTGATCGATGTCGAGGGCCGCGACACCGTGCGCCTCTCCCGCCACCAGAGCTACACCGTGCCGCGCACGGTCATGCACCGCACCAGCGCGCCGGTGCGCACCGCCATCCTCATGGTGGAGGCTGCCGGTGTGACGCCCACCGGGGACGACCCGTCGGCGAGCTGAGCCGGTGCCGGGGCCCCCGGGCCTGCGTGGGTCCGCGACGAAGATCAACGGCGGGCGGGGGAGGGACACATGGATATCGCGGGAAACCCGCGATCCGACGC
>DATJTQ010000080.1:0-17826 GCA_035503355.1 Solirubrobacteraceae bacterium | reverse complement strand
GCGCCGCCGAGCCCCTGAAGCGGGATATCGCGATCGCCGCCGCCGTCGCCGCGATGCGGGCCACTCGGCTGTCCAGGCCGCTGCTGGAGGAGATCGTCGAGGACCTCATCCACCAGCACTACGACGGGCCCCGGCGCGACGAGGTCCAGCGCCTGGAGCATGACCTCGACGAGCGCGCCTGGGCGCTGCAGGAGCAGATGCAGTCAGGCGGCGCCCAGCGCACCGAGTACCTCCAGGCCTTCCGGCGGGCCCGAGCGGCGGCGGCGATGAAGATGGCCCTGGACGCCAACGCACGAACGGCGGTGACCGAGGCCGTCTACGAGGCCTCGCACGCCGTGGGCGATCCGGATCGCTTCGCGCAGCTGCTGAGCGCCGTGCTTGACCTCATCGAGCCGGGCAACCACTGGGCGGCACAGGACCTGGCCGGGCTGTTCTGGCCGCGCTTCATGGAGGTCGACGGCTACGTCCTGGTGGCTGACCACTTCGAGCCCGACACCTTCGCCGAGTACCGCGACCGGCGTCCGGACAGCCGTCCGGCGGTCGAGGACCTCATCAACCACGTCCACGTGCTGGAGCTCGCCGGGCCGGCAGCGCCGCCCGAGGCGGTCGGGCAGGCGTGCCGCCACATCACGCAGGCGTGGCGCGACGCGCTGGACACGACCTTCCCAGGGCGCGAGCTCACAGTCGACTGGGACCCACAGGAGCGGGTCGTCACCGCCTACTCCCGGTCCTGACGTGCGAAGGCGGGGCGCTGACAGGCCCCGCCCGCACAAAGACCGCGGCTACAGAACGTGCTTGGTGTGCGCCTGGACGACCTCGTGCCACAGCTCCTCAAGCGCGACCAGCTGGGCCAGGCGGGCGCGGCGGGCAGCGCCCTCACGCTCGAGCTGAGCCAACCGCTTCTTGTTGTTCTGGCGCTGGGCAGCACCGTCCGGCATGTCGTCGTAGATGTCTCGGGGGATCATCGTGGTCTCCTTGACCGTGGGCTCTCCTTGAGTCGGTGCCGGGTGGGGGTCCGGCACCGATACCCACGGATATCGGCATCCGCGGCCATCGGTTCAGGCGAAAACGAGCGGCGTGGACGAACGTCCAGGTCGCCGGACCGGGGCGCCGCCGGCACCGCGCTCATTACCATCAGGCCGGATGCGTCGTTTCGTGCTCCCGGGACTGATCGCCGCCGCGGCGGTCGCGCTGTTGGCGCTCCTGACCTTCGGCGTCTCCAACAACGCCGACTCCTCGTCCATCGACTCGCAGGTGGCCCGCGGTCAGTTTCCCGCCGCGCCCAACGCGCATCAGGCGTTGCCCGTTCTGGGCTCGAGCAACAAGGGGAACCTCGCCGAGTTTCACGGCAAGGTGGTGGTCCTCAACGTATTCGCCTCGTGGTGTCCGCCGTGTCGCGCCGAGGCCCCTCTGCTGGCCAAGGAGCAGCAGATGCTGGCCAGGCATGACGCGACCCTCGTCGGCGTGACCTACAAGGACCTGTCCTCTGCGACAGAGCAGTTCGCCCACCAGTACCACATCACCTATCCGGTGCTGCGTGACGTCACCGGAAGCTTCGCTCAGTCGTTCGGGGTCGACGGAGTCCCGGAGACCTTCGTCATCAACCGCAAGGGCCAGATCCAGGCGCTGAATCGCTCGCAGCTCACCGCCCAGTGGCTCGACAAGACGGTCCCGCCGATCCTGGCTGAGAAGTCGTGAGCCGGCGCCTCATCGTCGCAGTGGTCGCCCTCGCGACCGCGTTGGCTCCGGTTGCCTCCGCCGGCGCCGCCCAGCAGCCCAGAGCGTCCTACATGCGGATCGTCGAAGACGTGATGTGTGTCGTCTGCCACGAGCCGTTGGAGGTTGCGCAGTCCCCCGAGGCCTTCCAGGAGCGCGAGTTCATCCGCCAGGAGATCGGCGAGGGCAAGACGCGCCAGCAGATCGAGCACGACCTCGTGGTGCAGCTCGGCCCCGCCGTCCTGGCCCGCCCCCCGGCCCACGGGGTCAACCTGCTCGTCTACATCATCCCGCCGGTGGTGCTGGTTCTCGGCATCTCGCTCGTCGCCCTGTTCATCCCGCGGTGGCGCCGGCGCGCCCGCGAGGCGGCCGCCGGCGAACCCGCGCCTTCGGCGGCGACGCTCGACGCGGCCGACGCCAAACGCCTCAACGAGGACCTCGGCCGCTTCGCCTAGCCACGCCGCCGTCCGCTCAGCGGCGAGCAATCACATCGAGTCGGGCGCGCCCACCCCCAGCAGCGACAGCGCCAGCTTGATCGTCTGTCGCGCCGCCTGTGACAGGGCGATGCGGAACGACTCCGTGGCGGCGGGCTCGGCGCCCACCACCTTGCAGTCGCGGTAGAAGGCGGTGAACTCCTGGGCCAGCTCCAGCGCGTAGTTGGCGATGCGGTGCGGTGCCCGGCGATCGGCCGCCTCGGCGATCTCGTCGGGGAAGGCCAGCAGGGCCTTGATGAGATTGCGCTCGGCGACCGCCAGCTCGCCACCGTCCCAATCGGCGCCGTCGTCCAGCGCGGCCGCCACCCGGTCCTCGGCCAGCCGGCCCACCATGGTGACGATCCGCGCGTGCGCGTACTGCACGTAGTAGACGGGGTTCTCCGGCGACTGCTCCTTGGCCAGGGCGAGGTCCAGGTCGACGGTGCGGTCGTGCGAGCGCTGCAGCATCCAGAAGCGCGTGGCGTCGACGCCCACGTCATCGAGCAGGTCATCCAGCGTGATGAACTCCCCGCGCCGCTTGGACATGGCGGCGCGCTCGGCGCCCTCCACCAGGTGCACGAACTGGATGATCGGCATCTCCAGCGTGTCGGGGTCGCCGCCCAGCGCCGCCCAGCCGGCCTTCATCCGCGCCACATAGCCGTGGTGATCAGCGCCCACGGGCAGCAGCTGCAGCTCGACCCCGCGCTCGCGCTTCTGCAATAGGTAGCCGACGTCGGCGGCCAGGTAGGTGGGGGCGCCATCGGAGCGGCGCAGCACCCGGTCCTTGTCGTCGCCGAAGGTGGTCGCGCGGAGCCACAGCGCGCCCTCGGACTCGTAGGAGTGACCGCCCTCGGACACGATCTCAAGCGCCCGGTCCACGTAGCTGGGCGACCCCTCGTGCAGCGTGCGCTCGGAGAAGAACTGGTCGTAGTGGACTCCGTAGCGCTCGAGCGTGGCCTTGATCTGGGTCAGCAGCAGCTCCACCGCGGCGGTCGCGGCCTGGTCGGCGTCCATCGCCTCCACACCGGGGATCGCGGCGGCCACATCGGTCACATACTCGCCCTGGTAGCCATCCTCGGGCGGGGCCTCGCCGCGCGCCCGCGCCAGCACCGACTCCCCCAGACGGCGGATCTGCCCGCCCGCGTCGTTGAAGTAGTACTCACGCCACACCTGGTGGCCGTGGTGGTCGAGCACCCGCGAGAGCGCGTCCCCGTAGGCAGCGTGGCGGCCGCTGGCGGCGACCAGTGGGCCGGTGGGGTTGGCCGAGACGAACTCCACCAGGACCCGGCGCGCGACCTCGGCGCCTCCCGCGCCGAACCGCTCGCCCGCATCGAGCACCGTGCCCAGCGCGCGGCGGTACCAGTCGTCAGACAGGAACAGGTTCACGAAACCGGGGCCCGCCACCTCGAAGCGCACCAGGTCGGCGCCGAGGACGTCGCCGAGCGCCGCCCCGACCTGCTCGGCGATCTCCCGCGGCGGCTTGCGCAGCGCAGGCGCCAGCAACATGGCCATGTTGGTCGAGTAGTCGCCCTGCCCCTCACGCTTGGGCCGCTCCACCTTCACGTTGGAGGCCGCGGGACCGTGCGAGCCCAGCGCAGCGGCGGCCTGCATCACCGCCGAGCGCAGCGCCTGAACCGAGGCGTCGCTCATCGCGCGGTCACGGTCACCGGCTGAAAGGCCGTCTCGAGCGCCTCCAGAGCGGCCGGGCGGCCGATCGCCATCAGCATCTGACCGGCCTCGATCACCGAGGCAGGCGCCGGCTGGGGCTCCAGGCGCCCGTCGGGATGGCGCACGGCGACCACCACCGCGTCGCCACGGACCTGCTCGATCGTCTTGCCCACCCCGTCGCAGGCCGGGGAGACCTCGATCTCCTCCATGCGGTAGTCGGCGACCTGCACGGCGCCCCCCACCTGCGGATGCAGGGCCAGCCGCGCCATCTCCGAGCCCGAGGTCTTGTAGGGCGAGATGACCCGGTCGGCTCCGGCCCGCTGGAGCTTGCGCTCCGCGTCCTCGGCGGAGGCCCGAGCGATGATGAGGATGTCGGGCCGCAGGCCCCGGGCAGTGAGGACGATGAAGATGTTGTCGGCGTCGGAGTCCACGCAGGCCACCACGGCGCGCGCGCGCATGATCCCGGCGCCGATGAGGACCTCGTCGTCGGCGGCGTAGCTCTCGACGTAGCGGACCCCCATCGAGGCGGCCTCCTCGCGATGCGAGGGGTTGGCGTCGATGGCCACGTGCTTGACCCCGGCCAGGCTGAGATCACGGGCCACCTGGCGGCCCACCCGGCCGAAGCCGCAGATGATGAAGTGGTCGGAGTAGGAGTCGATCATGCGCTGGTTGCGGCGCTCTTCGCGCAGGCCGCTGAGCTGCCCCGAGACGAAGAACTCCGCCACCGTGGCCAGCCCATAAAACAGCGTACCTATGCCGAATAGCTCAAGCAGGACGACCACCACCCGCCCGGTCACGTTCTGCGGGTCCTTGAGCGCGCCCAGCGTCGTCACGGTGTCGAGGGTCCACACGAAGGCGTAGGCCACCGAGACGCCCTCGGTGAGAGCAAAGGCGATCGTGCCCAGCACCACCACTCCGGCCAGCGCGGCGAGCAGGAGGCTCAGGCGCCGAGTGAACTGCTCGCGCTCACGGCGCGCGCGGCGGCGACGCTCCAGGGCCTGGTGATGGCTGATGCGTCGCCGATCCACCGGAATGGGCATGGTCAGTGACTATCGCCTGGCGCCGCCGGGCGCAAGGGCCGCGCGGCCACCATCATTCCCCGCGCGTGCGAGCCATGAGGCTGTCGCACACACACGCGCCCACAGCGCGGTCGAGACGTCGGGGCGGGCGGGCGCAGTGGGCCTGCACCCGGCTCCGCGCAACGACGCTGGGACAAAAGACGGCGTTTGCCGGCGCTTTGTGTCCCAGCGTCGCCTGCCGGCCCATGCCGCGAAGCGACCCTGGGTCAAAACCTGGCGATTAACGCCAGGTTCTGACTCAACGTCGCGACGGGGAGAACCGCAGGCCGATCCCCTGGCTCGCCGCGCCGGCATGACGCGACAGCCGGACGCATGAGTCCAGCACCACGACGGCCGCGCCGAGCAGGCGTATGCGACAGCCTCTATGTGAGCAAGATCTCGCGCGCGCCTAGTAGTGGTAGGGCTCGCGGGCCAGGATCTTGTGGGCGCGGTACAGCTGCTCCAGCAGGACGACCCGGGCCAGCTGGTGAGGCAGCGTGATCTGCCCCAGCGAGAAGCGGTGATCGACCTGCTCGAGATCGAGCCCGAACGGGCCGCCGATCACGAAGCACAGGTCGCGACCACTCTGGCGACGGTCCTCCAAAAACCGGGCGAAGGCCAGCGAGTCAGGCGTCTCGCCCTCGCGATGCAGCAACGAGACGAACGCCCGGTCCGGCAGCCGCCGCATGACGTGATCGCCCTCGCGGACCTCGATCAGCTCCAGTCGCGTGTGCCCGGCAAGCAGCTTCTGGTAGTGCTGGACGTCATCGGCGAACGGAGGGCGCAGCTTTCCCACGGCAACGACGACGATCCGCACGATGAGATACTAAGTCAGATATGGACGATCCCAACACGCCCGAGCGTCACATCAACATCCACTTCTCGCCGGACATCATGGCCGGCGTCTACTCCAACTTCGCCAACGTCAGCCACTCCGACTACGAGTTCACCATCACCTTCGCCCGCGTCGACCACGAGGTCGAGGACGAGGAGATCCCCGGTGTCGTCGTCTCCCGGATCAACCTGTCGGCCCGATTCATGAAGGAGCTCATCGAGGCCATGCAGGACAACTACTCCAAATGGGCTCACGTGCGCGACGTCCAGAACCTCCCCGAAACCGGGGGCGAGGGCCGATCCCAGTACGGTCCCACTGACGAGGACTGATTCGCGGTCCGTCCTGGGCAGCGATCACCCTGTCTCATGCCGGGCCCCTCTCTGCGCCGCTAACGCCTGACCGATGACGGACACCACCCACCGCCCCCGCCTGATGACGCGCCCGCGGATCGGCGTGCTCCTGCCCAATTTCGACGCGGTGGGCAACGGAGGGCCGCTGCCGATCGTACCCGCGGCACGGCTCGCCGAGGAGCTCGGCTTTGGCGCGGCGTGGGTCGGCGATCACCTCGCCTGCCCCGCCCCCGGCCTGGACGCCCCGTCATGCCTGGCGGCGGCGTCCGCGGTCACGGAGGACATCCGGCTCGGCCTCAGCGTGATGCTGCTGGGCCTGCGCGCGCCTGCGTGGGCGGCCAAGATCCTGGCCACGATCGACCACCTCTCCTCGGGACGGCTGGTCCTGGGGGTCGGCGTCGGCGGGGAGTTCCCAGCGGAGTTCGAGGCCGCCGGGGTCCCGGTGCGCCAGCGCGGGGCGCGGCTGGACGACGCGCTGCACGTGATCCGGGACCTGCTGACCGGTGAGGCGGTGCACTACGAGGGCCGCGCGCTCACCGTCACCGCGCCGTCGCTCCAGCCCGCCATGGCCACCCCTCCCCCCATCTACGTCGGCGGTCGCGGCGAGGCGGCGCTGCGCCGGGCCGCCCGCCATGGCGACATGTGGCTCCCGATGTGGCTGACCCCCGACAAGGTGGCCGAGCGCTCCCAGCGCCTGGCCGACCTTGCGGCGGAGGAGAACCGGCCGGCACCCGGCACCGCACTGCTCATCGGGGTCCACATCGATGATGACCGCGCCCGGGCGCGGGCCGAGGCCGAGCTGCACATCCGCGGCCAGTACCGCATGGGCCTGGAGAAGATCGAGCACTGGACGCTGCTGGACAGCGTCGACGGGGCCGTCGAGCAGCTCGAGGCCTACAGCGAGGCGGGGGTCGAGGAGTTCCTGTTCATGGCGCTCGGCCGCGAGCCGCTGACCCAGTACGAGCGCCTGGCGGAGGTCCGCCGGCGCTTTGAGACGGCGTGGACGACCTCGGGGGCAGAGTCGAAGGCGCGCGGTTGAGCAGCGCCACCACCTACCGCTACGACGCCGCGGCGTTCCGCGAGGTCTTCGAGCACCGCTTCACCTACCTGGCCGGCGTCCACCGCAACAGCCACCGCTACGCCGGCCGCCACGCCCTCCACGACCCGGCCAGCGGCCGGCGCTGGACCTACGCCGAGCTGTGGGCAGACAGCGGCCGCCTCGCCGCGGGCCTCCAGGCGCACGGCATCACCACCGGCGACGTCGTCGTCTTCGATCTCTTCAACGGCCCGGAGTTCGTCCTCACCTGGCTGGCCGCGCAGCGCCTCGGCGCCGTCGCCGCCCCCATCAACTTCCGCCTCTCCCCCGGCGAGGTCGCGTACGTGCTCGACGACAGTCGCCCCAAGGCATTCATCTACGACGCCGCGCTGACCCAGACCGCCACCGACGCCATCAACCGCGCCACCCACCCACCTGCCCTCACCGCGATCGTCGCGTCCGATGGCGGCGACGCCGCGGGCACCAGCGCCGCAACCCCATTCCCAGAACTGATGACGGGCACCGAGACCGTCCCGGATCTGCCCGAGGGCGTCACCACCTACGACGAGACGACGCGCCTGTACACCTCGGGAACCACCGGCATGCCCAAGGGCGTGTCGCTGAGCGGGCTCGTGGACGTGCTCTCCGCCCACGACGTGATCATGCACTTCCCGCTGTCGCCTGAGGACCGCACGCTGAACATGACGCCATGGTTTCACCGCGGCGGCCTGTACTCGGGCGGCCCCAACCCCGTGCTGTACTGCGGCGCCGAGGCGGTGGCGCTGCGCGCCTTCGATGCCGCCACTGTCCTGGACTGGGTCCAGGAGCACGGCCTCACCTTCCTCATCGGCGCGCCCACCAGCCTGGCCATGCTCACCGCCGAGCAGACCGCCCGCCCGCGCGACCTGGGCACGCTCAACGGGATCGTGACCATGGGCGCGCCCCTGGACCGCGAGGCCTGCCTGCGCTATCAGGAGGTCCTCACCCCCCGGATCTTCAACGGGTACGGCACCACCGAGGCCTTCTGGAACACCTTCCTGCGCCCGTCTGACCTGCCCGATCATGCCGGTTCGGCGGGCCGGGCCTGCACCGACGACGACGTGGCCGTGGTGCGGATCTACGAGGACCGCCACGCCGACCCGTCCGACCACGCTGCCAAGGACGGCAGCGAGGTGGGCGAGGTGGCGGTGCGCTCGGTGAAGGCCGGCTACGCCTACGTCAACCAGCCCGAGGAGCAGGCGGCCCGCTTCCGCGACGGGTGGCTCTACATCGGCGACCTGGCCACGTGGGACGAGGATGAATACGTGACGATCGTCGGCCGCAAGGACGACATGATCATCTCCGGCGGTGAGAACGTGCACCCCACCCAGGTGGAGGCCGTCCTGACCGAGCATCCGCGGATCGCCGACGCCGCCGTGGTCGGCCTGCCGGACGAGCGCTGGGGCGAGGTCGTGGTGGCCTACGTCGTCCCGTCGAGCGACGCGGACGGCCTGGATGCCGCCGAATGCGAGGCCCACTGCCACGGGCACGCCATGCTGGCCGGCTTCAAGCGCCCGCGCGCCTACCGCTTCGTCTCCGAGCTGCCGATGACCGCCACCGGCAAGAAGCTTCACTACCAGCTGCGCGAGCAGGCCAAGCAGGACGCCGCGCACGGCCTGCTCCAGCGCCCGTGAGTCGCGATCGACAGCGCCGCGACCCGGTGGTGACCGGGATCGGCGCCATCACGCCGGTCGGCCTGACCGCGCTCGAGACCTGGCAGGCGCTGGTCGAGGGGCGCTCGGGGATCTCGGCGATCGAGAGCTTTGACGCCTCGGATCTGCCGGTGCAGATCGCCGGCGAGATCCACCGCTTCGACGGCGAGGCGGTGATGGGGCCCAAGCGCTTTCGCCGCTCGGCGCGCTTCAGCCAGCTGGCCGTCGCCGCGGCGCGCGAGGCGGTGGCCGACGCCGGCCTGGAGACCGCCGCCGAGTCCGATCAGATCGGCGTGGTGGTCAACGCGGCGGTGGCCGGTGGCCCCGAGATCGAGCGCAACGTCCGCGCGCTGGTGGAGCGCGGCCCGCGTGACCTCAGCCCCTACTTCGTGCCCTCCACCATCCTCAACATGGCGGCGTGCGAGGTCGCCATCGACCTCGGGGTGCATGGTCCGGTCAACGCCAGCGCCCTGGCCTGTGCCAGCGGCACCGCGGCCCTGCTGGAGGCGCGGCGGCTGATCGCCGCCGGCGAGGCCGACGTCGTCATCGCCGGCGGGACCGACGCCGGGATCTCGCGCTCGATGTTCGCCGGCCTGGCGCTGATGGGCCCGCTGTCAGAGCGCAACGACGCGCCCGAGGAGGCCAGCCGCCCCTTTGACGCCGACCGCGACGGCTTTGTCTTCGGCGAGGGGGCGGTGGTGCTGGTGGTGGAGTCCGCTGAGCACGCCGCGGCCCGGGGCGCGACGCCCTACGGGACGATCGCCGGCGGGGCGCTGACCTCCGACGCCTTCCACATCTCCGCGCCCGAGCCGTCGGGCGTCCACGCCGCGCGGGCCATCGAGCTGGCGCTGCGCAACGCCGGGGTCGCCCCCGAGGAGCTCGACTACATCTGCGCCCACGGCACCGCCACCAAGGCCAACGACGCCTCCGAGACGCGCGCCATCCGCATGGCGCTGGGGCAGCGGGCCTACGAGGTTCCGGCCAGCTCCCCCAAGTCGATGGTGGGCCACCTGATCGGCGCGGCGGGCGCGCTGTCGGTGATGACCTGCCTGCTGGCCATCCGCGACGGGGTCCTGCCCCCCACCACCAACCTCCACACGCCCGATCCCGACTGCGACCTCGACTACGTGCCGTTGACCGCGCGGCCCGCCGAGGTGCGCACCGCCGCCGCCAACGCCTTCGGGTTCGGCGGCCAGAACTGCGTGGTCGTTATGCGCGCGCCCGACCCCCAGGGCTGAGCGCGCGGCTACTCGGCCTGGGCGAAGGCCACCGCCGCGCCGATCCGCTCCGCGGTCGGCGGATGGGTGGACAGCAACCGTGACACCCATCGCGGCGGGTCCACATCGGCCACGTTCTGCAGGGCGATCGTCCGCTCGAAGGACACGAAGGCGTCGGGCGCCCCGGCCAGCTCCAGGGCGAAGTGGTCGGCCCGGCGCTCCATGGCCCGCGAGAGGCGATTGCCGATGAGGCCGATCGGCCCGGTGATGAGCATCGTGGCCAGCGCCAGGGCGGGCAGGGCGGCGGCGGTGCCCCGCTCGGGCGAGAGCTCCCAGCTGAGACGCTGCACCGCCAGCGCCGCCGCGGGCGAGACGATGGCCGCGTAGAGCAGGCCGCGCGGGACGTCGCGGTGGCGGACGTGGGCCAGCTCGTGAGCGACGACGAGGCGGATCTCGTCGCGCGAATAGCGGTCGATGAGGGTGTCGAAGAGGACGACGCGCTTGCTCGGCCCCAGCCCGGTGACGTAGGCGTTGGCGGCGGTGGTGCGCCGGCTGGCGTCGACCGAGTAGACCTGGCCGACGCTGACCCCCGCCTCGCGGGCCAGGTCCAGCACGTCGGAGCGCAACTGACCCTCGGGCAGGGGCTCGAAGTCGTTGAAGATGGGGTCGAGGATGACCGGGGCCAGCGCGGCCAGCCCCGCGCCCAGCACCACCGCGCCGGCGCCCATCGGCGCCCACCACCACCGCGGGAAGCGGCGCATGCCCGTCACCACCGCGGCACCGGCGCCGGCGGTGAACACCGTCTGGATGGCGCTGGCCTTGGCCAGATCGGACGCCCACGCGCCCCAGGACTGGGTGTCCAGGCCCACCGCCATGGCCCGGCGGCGCGACACCGCACGCAGGGGCAGGGTCGGGAGGGTGAGGGCCAGCGACAGCCCAGCCGCGGAGGCGGCGCCACCGGCGGCGGGCGTGCGCGCGAAGCGGCGCAGCGAGGGTGGCGGGCGGCGCACGAGCGCGGTGAGGGCCAGGGCGTCGATCACTCCGCGGGTCAGTCCCAGGGCCAGCTGCGGCCGGGCGTAGCGGCGGCCACGGTCGATCTCGTCGGCCGAGAAATAGGTCTCCACGTCGACCCGGACGGGCTCCAGGGCAGGGGCTCGCGGGGCCAGGACCCGCCGCGCGGTCTCGGCCGTGGCGGCCGCGAGAAGCACCGGCCACAGAGCCCGAACGCGTGAATGACCGCTCACCAGCGAGACTGTAGTGATGCGCGTCGCCATCGTCTCCGATATCCACGGCAACCGCCACGCCTTCGAGGCGGTGCTCGACGCCGTCCGCGAGACCGATTGCCGAGAGCTGTGGTGTCTGGGCGACCTCGTCGGCTACGGCGCGGATCCCGACGCCTGCGTGGACCTGGCCCGCGAGCACGCGGCGATCTGCCTGGCCGGCAACCACGACCTCGGCGTGCGGGGGACGATCCCGCTGGAGCAGTTCTCGCGCGGGGCGGCGCTGGCCGCCACCTGGACGCAGAAGACGATCCGGCCCGAGACCTGGGAGTACCTGGGCAGCCTGGAGCCGCAGAACACCGACGAGGCGGCCGCGCTGTACCACGCCAGTCCGCGCGACCCGGTGTGGGAGTACGTGCTCTCGCCGCTGCAGGCCGAGCTGTGCCTCGACGTACAGGCGCGGCGGGTGTCGCTCATCGGCCATTCGCATGTGGCCCTGTCGTTCTCCCGCGAGCCCGGCGCCCCGGCCACCGGCCAGACGCGCAGCGACGAGGAGGAGCTTGACCTCAGCGAGGGCGAGTGGCTGGTCAACCCCGGCAGCGTGGGGCAGCCACGGGACGGTGACCCCCGCGCCGCCTGGATGGAGCTTGACCTCGATGGCTGGCAGGCGGTGTACCGGCGCACCGAGTACGACATCGCCGGGGCGGCCGCGGCGATCCGGGCCGCGCGCCTCCCCGACTCGCTGGCCGAGCGCCTGCTCTACGGCCAGTAACCGGGGCGTGCCGCACCGCACATCAAGCTAACGGGGGCAGGCTCTACATTTGGAGACCAGATGGGCTTGGGCTCTCGAGCATTCCTGGCCGGAGGCCTCGGCTTTGCGGCGGCGTTTGCCGTCGCGTGCGGCAGCACCAACGGGCTGCTCTCAGCCGATCAGAACAGCAGCCTGACCAGTCAGCTTGACTCGGTCTCATCGGCCGTGGCCGCTCACCAGTGCGCGCAGGCCAACAGCGCCGCGGCGGCGCTGACCAACGCCGTGACCAACCTGCCGTCGACGATCAACACCACCCTGTCGCAGAACCTCAGCCAGGGGGCCAGCACCGTGGCCAGCCTCGCCCAGCGCGACTGCCACGCCACCACCACCAGCAAGACCACGTCGTCGACGCCCACCACCTCGTCGACGCCGACCACCACCAGCTCCAGCAGCACCCCCACGAGCACGTCGAGCAGCACCTCGACGAGCACCAGCACCAGTTCGTCCGCAACCAATCCCACCCCGCCGGGTACCTCTTCTACGTCCAACGGTGGCGTCAGCCCCGGCGCCACCGCCACCATCGGCGGTGGCGGCAACGGCAACGGTGGCAACGGCGTGGGCGGCAACGGACAATGACAGGCACGACCGTCATCGCAGGCAGATATCGGATCGAGGGCCGCCTCGGCGTCGGCGGGATGTCGACCGTCCACCTGGCCTTCGACAACCGCCTGGAGCGTTACGTGGCGCTCAAGCTGCTGGCCGAGCACCTTGCCGACGACCCCACCTTCGTCTCACGTTTCCGCCGCGAGGCGCTGGCCGCGGCGCGCCTGGTGCACCCCAACATCGTCCAGGTCTTCGACTTCGGCTTCGACTCCGGCCACCACCAGCACTTCATCGTCATGGAGCACGTGTCGGGCAACTCGTGTGCCGAGTTGCTGCGCGACCACGGCCACCTCGATGTGGGGCAGGCCATCGACGTGGTCAGCCAGGCCTGCCGCGGCCTGGACTACGCGCACCGCAACGGGGTGGTGCACCGCGACGTCAAGCCCGGCAACCTGCTCGTCTCCGACAGCGACGTCGTCAAGCTCGCCGACTTCGGGATCGCCCGGGCCACCGATCAGTCCAGCATCACCCAGGTGGGCTCGGTGCTGGGCACGGCCGCCTACCTGTCGCCCGAGCAGGCCCGCGGCGACGAGGCCGGGCCCCAGGCCGACCTGTACTCGCTGGGGGTCGTCACCTACCAGCTGATCTCGGGCCGTCTGCCCTACGAGGCGGCGTCGCTGTCAGAGCTGGCCCTCAAGCAGCAGCGCGAGTCCCCCATTCCGCTCGACGAGCTCAACCCCGACGTGCCGCCGACCCTGTCACAGGCCGTGGCCCTGGCGCTGGCCATCGACCAGCGTGACCGGCCCGGCGACGCCATGGAGCTGGCCGAGCTGCTGCGCAACGGGGCCCGCGGCGCCGGCCCGGCGACCTCGACCCGGGGCTTTGCCACCAGCGCCACCCGCGTCGTCCCCGGCCAGCCGACCGCGGCCACCCGGGTGTCCCGGCCCGACCCGCCAACGCCGGCGCCCCGCGTTCCGCGCCAGGTGCCGGCGCGGCGCCCCACGCGCCAGGAGGCAGCGGCGGCCTACAACCGGCAGACCTCGGTCGAGCGCTCCGCGCCCGCCCAGAGCGGCCGTGGCTTTCGGCGGATGATGGCCGTCCTGGCCCTGCTGGCGGTGCTGGCCCTGATCGTGATCGCGGCGGTGACGATCTCCAACAGCACGTCGAACACCGTGGTGGAGTACAAGAAGGTCGTTGCCCACGACGCGCAGTCGGCGATCAACCAGCTGTCGGACATCATCAACAAGTACACGAAGTAGGGGCGGCTCCGGCCAGCACGGCGTCGGCGACCTCGTCGAGCCGGCCGGCCTCGATACCGGCGCGCAGGTTGGCCATCAGCCGCGCCATGAAGCTGAGGTTGTGCAGCGTCACCAGCCGCAGCCCGGTGAGCTCGTGGGCGCGCAGGAGGTAGTGCAGGTAGCCGCGCGAGAAGCCGGCTGAGCACGCCGGACACGGGCAGCCCTCGAGGATCGGCTCGCGCGAGCGCCGCCAGCGGCCCTTGGCCAGGTCAACGCGCCAGCGCTTGGCCGGGTCCGGGACGAGCGCGACCCCGTGGCGGCCCAGACGCGTCGGCACGGCGCAGTCGAAGGTGTCGATCCCCTGCCGGACCCCGACGATGATGTCGTCCACCTCGCCGATGCCGAGCAGATGGCGGGGGCGGTCGGGGGCGACGCGCTCGAGCTCGAGCGTGGCCCAGTCCACCACCTCGTGCATCTGGGCCTTCTCCTGGCCCAGCGAGCCGCCGATGGCGATCCCGTCGCTACGGCTGGCCGCCACCGCGCCGGTGGAGATCATCCGCAGGTCGTGCTCCACCCCGCCCTGGACGATGCCGTACACGACCTGGCCGGCGGGCCCGTGGCGCTCATGCCAGTCCAGGCATCGCTCCAGCCACCGGTGGGTGCGCTCCATCGAGCGCGCCGTGTACTCACGGGTGACGTGGAACGGCGTGCACTCGTCAAAGACGACCGCGATGTCGGACCCCAGCGCCGCCTGCACGGCCATCGACGTCTCCGGGCCCATGAACCGCTCGCCGCCGTCCAGGTAGGAGCGAAAGCGCACCCCCTCCTCCTCGATGGCCAGGATCGTCCCGTTGGAGTCAGCGCCCCCGGAGCCACCCCCGGGCTTGCGCCGCCGCCCCTTGATCTCGTCGGCCACGGACCCGTGGCCCATCGAGAACACCTGAAAGCCGCCCGAGTCGGTGATGATGGGGCCGTCCCAGCGCATGAACTCGTGCAGGCCGCCCATCTCGGCCACGAGTTCGTGGCCGGGAGCCAGGAAGAGGTGGAAGGTGTTGCCCAGCACCATCTCGTAGCCGAGGGCGGCGACATCACGGGGCTCCAGCGTCTTGACCGCCCCGCGGGTGGCCAGCGGGACGAAGGCCGGCGTCTGGACGGTGCCGTGAGCCAGATGCAGGATGCCCCGCCGGGCACGGGAGCCGGGGCTGCGAGCGGTGATCGTAAACACCGGCGAGACCCTAGCCGAGCGACTACGATCGGCCCGTGACCCAGAAAGCACTACTTCCCTGGGCTTTGCCGGGTGTCCTCATCGTCGCGGTGCTGCTCGGGGCGGCAATCGGCTCCGTGCTCGCCGGCATCGCGTTCATCCTGCTCGGCTACGTCGGTGTGCCGATGGCGTATCTGGCCTACACCCGCACGCGGCAGGAGCTGCGCGACGCCGACGCTCCGACCCGGCCGGCGCGGCGCTCGCCGCGAGGCCGCCGCCCGCGCTGGACCTGCCGACGAGAGACGCTGTGAAGGCCCCATGGGCTCTGCGTGTGGCCCCAGCCAGGGCGCCACTCGGCCGCACGGGCAAGATGCGCTGAGCCCCCGTCAGGCCCGGACCCGACCTGCGGATCCGGCCCTGCCGGGGGCTCGGTACTTCAGTGGAGACTGCTTATGAGACGGCGGGCGCCTCGGTGGCGGGCGCCTCAGCGGCGGGGGCCTCGGCGGCGGGGGCCTCCGGGGAGCCCTCGATCGCCTCGGCGTCGCCCGCGGGCACGCTGCCCACGGCGATCTGCACCTTGCGCGGAGCCTGCGTCACCGGCTTGGGGACGGTCACCTCGAGCACGCCGTTGGCAAACGTCGCCTTGACGGCGTCAGCGTCGACGCCCTCGGGGAGGGTCAGCGAGCGGCGGAAGGAGCCGTAGCTGCGCTCGACGCGGTAGTAGCCGGCCTTGCGGTCCTGGTGCTCGGACTTGCGCTCACCGGAGATGGTGAGGACGCGGTCCGCGACCTCGATGTTGACGTCGGACTCGCTCAGACCGGGGAGGTCAGCCTTCAGGACGAAGGCGCCGTCGGTCTCCACCAGGTCCATCGCCGGAATCCAGCGGCGGAGCATCCGGCTGTTGGCGGTGGTGGGGGTGTCGAAGAAAGAACTGAACAGCCGGTTCATGTCGCTCTGGATCGTGCCCAGCTCGCGGACCGGCTCCCATCGGATAAGTGCCATTAGAACCTCACTCGGAAGATCTGCGGGAAACTGTGAACTGCTTGCTTTCGCATTATGAAATCTCAGTCTAGCACTGTCAAGTTTTTTGCCTGACTGCTAGTGAGAAGGCGCGTGCGGTAGCCTCCGCTGCGTGCCCGCCCCTTTCCTCGTCGCCCAGGTCAGCGACCCGCACATCGGGGGCGACTGGGGCGGCGCCGACCCGGTGGCGGGGCTGACCGAGGTGCTGGCCGCCATCCGCGCCCTGCCCGATCCCCCGGACGTGCTGCTGGTCACCGGCGATCTGGTCGACAACGGCACCGACGAGGAGTACGCGCAGGTGCAGGAGCTGCTCGCCGCCGTCGGGGCGCCGCTGTATGTCCTGCCCGGCAACCATGACCGTCGCGCGGGTCTGCGCGCCCGCTTCGGCATCCCCGGTGACCCGTCGGCGCCGGTCCAGTACGCGGCCGACCTCGGCCCCCTGCGGCTGGTCGCGCTGGACACCACGATCCCCGGGCACGCCGCCGGCGAGCTGGACTCAGACCGCCTGGACTGGCTCGATGCCGAGCTGACCCGCGCCCCCGAGCACCCCACGCTGCTGGCCATGCACCACCCACCGGTGTCCACCGGCATGGCCCCCTGGGACGAGATCGGCCTGGCCGCCGCTGACCGCGCTGCGCTCGAGGAGATCGTGACCCGCCATCCCCAGGTCCAGCGCATCGTGGCCGGCCACATCCACCAGCCGCTCCTGGCCACCCTGGCCGGCCGGCCCGTGCTGTCGATCCCCAGCACCTACGTCCAGGCACGCGTTGACTTCGGCGCCCCGGAGATCCAGCTGGGCCCGGGACGGTCCGGCTTCGCCGTCCACGCCGTGATCGACGGCGCGATCAGCAGCTACCTGCACACCGTCGGCTAGCTGGCCGACCCGTCGTCAAAGCGCGCGTCGGCGCGGACCTCGTGCACCCGCGGAGCGCCGCGCTCCAGCCACCCGGTGCGCTCGGCGGCCACGGCGTCGAAGGCGGGGACGTAGGGCTTGATGTCCAGCACGGGCGTCCCGTCGATCAGATCGACGCCGGCGATGTCCAGGGTCGCGCCGCGCACCGCCAACAGGCGCACCACCGACAGGCCGATCGGGTTGGGGTGGCGCGGCGATCGCGTGGCGAAGATGCCCCGCTCGGTGTCGTCCAGGAAGGGCACCACGCGCAGGCCACCGGGCCGCCCGCGATGCAGGTGGGCGATGACGAAGAGGTGTGAGAACCCGTCGAGATCCAACAGCCCCGGCTCGAGCCGAGGCTCCATCTCGATCTGTGCCTCCACCTCGGCTCCGGCCACGGACTGCAGCGGCATCCCCTCAAACGCGGTGAAGGGCGAGCGGATGACGCCGACCGGCTCATAGGTGACCGTCTGCGCTGGGGGCCTGGGCTCCACGAGGCTGCGATCCTAGCCGCGCCGGTCCCGGGGCCACGTCAGCTCGCGGCCGGCCGACGTGCCACCAGCCCGGCCACCGCGCGGCGCGTGTCTCCGTGCGCCACCACCGCCTCGCGGTGGCGGATCACCTCCAGGCCCACAAACGCGGCGGGCAGCTCCCCCGGGTCCAGGAGGTAACGCGCCTCAACCTGGTTGCCGAGGTCCTCGAGATCAGGCTTCGTGAAGGTCTCCAGAACGAGCAGGCCGCCCGGCCCCAGCGCCTCGGCGATCGGGCCGAAGAGGTCACGCTGCAGATAGTGGATCTGGACGATGAGGTCGTAGGGGCCGGCGGGAAGCCCGCTCGCCTCCAGGTCGCGCCAC
>DATJTQ010000079.1:0-12241 GCA_035503355.1 Solirubrobacteraceae bacterium | reverse complement strand
CCGGTGGCGATCATGTACGCCTGTCCCGGCGCGACGCGCAGCACCCGGCCCACAGTTTGAAAGCTCTGGCCCTGATCGAGGAGCGCGAGAACCTGGGCGCGGGTCGGCATCGCGCGCCCATTATCTCACCCCACCTCGGTTGGCCTGCCATGACTCGCTCCAGGGTTCGCAGTACGTCTGTCACGGGTGACTACCCCTCTGTTGACGAGACACCCAACGCGTGTCACTGGTACCGCTCCGCGGGGTCGGCTATAACACACCAGGAATGAGCGATATGGCGCTGCGCCCGCGTCGGGTGGGGGAAATCCTCGACGCGTCGATCAAGCTCTACACCCGCAACGCGCGGACTCTGATGGGGGCCGCGGCGGTGGTGGTCGTCCCGCTCCAGGTGGTCCTGGCCGTCGTGCTGGTCTCGATCTACAGCCGCGGCGACGAGATCCCCACCGGCTTCAGCAACGTGTTCAAGGCGGTGCCGGCCACCGACGCCAGCGCCCGTGCCGGCGCGGGCGCCATCTCGACGCTGATCAGCATCCTCACCATCGCCTTTGTGTCAGCGGCGTGCGTGCACGCGGTGAGCTCGGCGTACCTGGACCAGCCGCTTTCGATCGGTGAGTCGGTGCGCTTCGGCGCGCGGCGGGTGCTGCCGCTGCTGGCCATGCTCATCCTCATGTACGTCGGCCTGACCGTGGCCTTCGTGCTGCTGATCATCCCGGGCGTCTGGCTGTACGCGATGTGGGGTGTGGCCACGCCGTCGCTCCTCATTGAGCATCTCGGGCCCTTCCGCGCTCTGGGGCGGTCCTTCCGCCTGGTGAAGGGCAGGTGGGGGCCGACCGCCGGGGTTCTGCTGGTGGCGTTCCTGATGACGACGATCCTGTCGAGCATCGTGTCGGGCATCCTCACCGCAATCGCGCTGACCAGCAACCCTTCGATCGGGTTCGCGGTCCTCATCACCCTCCTGTCCGGAGTGGTGTCGGGGCTGATCGTGCAACCGTTCCAGGCCACCGTGGTCACCGTGCTGTATTACGACCTGCGCGTCCGCCACGAGGGCTATGACCTGCAGCTGCTGGCCGCACAGCTGGGGCTGCCCGAGACCAGCGTCGGCGCCGACGTCCCCGCCGAGGCCGGGTTCGACCGCCCGATCGGGCCCGAGATGGTGGGGCAGCCGGGAGGCCCGCCGTACTGGCCACCGCCCCCCGGCTGGAGCCCCGGCAGCTGATGCGCCGATGAGCACGCCGGCGAGCGAGCTGCTGGACGGCAGCGCGGCGGCGCGCCGTGCCGCCGCTCAGATCCTGGCCGAGCATCGCTTCCACCAGCCCAATGTCCCGCGGCCGCTGCACGGTCTCCTCTCCGCCATCGGCAATGTCGTCGACGCCCCCCTCAAGGCGATCCAGTCGCTGGTGGACAAGCTCGGCACCATCCTCCCCGGCGGCGTCACCGGCGCCTGGGCCCTGCTCGCCGCCGTGGTGGTGCTCGGCGCGGTGGCCGCCGCGATGCGCCTGGCCCGCCGCGATCTGGCGGCCACCGCCGTCCCCCGCGCCCCCGGGCGGGTCAGCGCCGGCGAGCTGGAGACGCTCGCCGCTGCCGCGCAGGACGCCGGCCGGCTCGACGAGGCCGTGCGGCTCCGCTTTCGAGCGGGGCTGACCCGGCTCAGCGACGGGGAGACCGTCGTGAGCGCGCCGACGCGCCCAACGGTCGAGATCGCGCGGGCGCTCGGCTCGTCGCGATTTGACTCGCTGGCCCGTCGTTTCGATGAGATCGCCTATGGATCCTCGCCCGCGACCGCCGACGACGTCGACCGGCAGCGCCGCGAATGGCCGCAGATCCTGCGGGCCGGCCGGGCACCGGACCCGGCGAGAGGCGAACCATGAGGGGGCGCCTGGGTTGGGTCGGCGCCGGGGTCGTCGTGCTGGCGACATTCCTGGTGCTGGGCCTGGTGGCCGATGCCTTCGCCCCCGCGCCCCAGGGCCCGCCGCTGTCCTCGCTGTCCACCACGCCCCGCGGCGTCGCCGCCTGGGCCTCGCTGCTCGGGCGCGCCGGCCACTCGGTCAGCCAGCTGCGCGCCCCCATCGCCGGCGCGCAACTCGCTCCCGACACGACGCTCGTGGTCCTGACCCAGTCCGCGCTCTCGACCGCGGACGCGACGCGACTTCACCGGTTCGTGAGCGCCGGAGGCCGGCTGGTGATCGGCGGTCCCGGCTCCCGGAGCTACGCCGGCGGAGCCGGGCCCAGCACGCCGGTGCTCATGGTGACCCCGATGACGTCCGCGGCGAGACTCGCCTCGGCACGAGCCCTGGCGGTCCCGGCAACCGCGCCGCTGGAGAATCGCGGTCTCGCCACCGGCGCCAACGCGGCGTTCTCCCTGCGGCTGGCGGGCGCCGCCGGCCGGCCGGTGGCCTTCGCCGAAGCCATTCACGGCTTTGGGCCGGCCACGGGCCTGGCCGCCTTCCCGAGTCGCTGGTGGGTGTCGATCGCGCTGCTCGCCCTCGCCGCCGGCGCCTTCGTCCTGGCCCGCGGGCATCGGCTTGGAGGACCCGACCCCCTCCCGGCGCAGGCGCCGTCACCGCGCAGCGCCTATCTCGACGCCATGGCCGCCACGCTGCGCGCCACCGCCGAGCGGGGACGGCTGGAGGATCTCGCCCGCGATCGGGCCCTCGCGCAGACCGGGGGCCCGGGCGTATGAAGGAGCTCTACGAGCGGGTGCGCGGGCAGGTGTCGACGGTGGTCATCGGGCAGGACGCTGTCGTCGCCCAGGTGATGGCGGCCTTCGTCGCCGGGGGCCACGTGCTCCTCACCGGCCCGCCGGGTGTGGCCAAGACGCTGCTGGCGCGGACCATCGCCAAGGCGCTCGGGGTGACGTTCACCCGGGCGCAGTTCACCCCTGACATGCTCCCCTCCGACCTGACGGGCACCATGATCCTCCGCGGCGCCGAGCTCACCTTCCGGCCGGGCCCGGTGTTCACCAACATCCTGCTCGCCGACGAGATCAACCGGACGCCACCCAAGACGCAGGCGGCGCTGCTCGAGGCGATGCAGGAGGGGCAGGTATCGGTGGACACGACGGCTCACCCCCTGCCCTCTCCCTTCCTGGTCATCGCCACCCAGAACCCGATCGAGTACGAGGGCACCTACCCCCTCCCCGAGGCGCAGCTGGACCGGTTCCTCCTCTCGGTCGACGTCGGCTACCCCAGCGAGGACAGCGAGGTGGCGATGCTCAGCCAGCCCCGCACCGGCCTGGAGCCGGCCAGCCTCGCCGAGGTACAGGCCGTCGGAAGCGCCGAGGACCTCCTGGCCGCCCGGCGGACCCTCGCCGACACGACCGTCAGCGACGAGGTGGCCGCCTATGTCGTCGCGCTGGTGCGCCGCACCCGCGAGCTGCCGAGTGTCTCGCTCGGGGCGTCTCCGCGCGCGGCCGTGCATCTGCTCCAGGCGGCCAGGGCCACCGCTCGGCTCGCCGGCCGGACGTTCGTGACCCCCGACGATGTCGTGGCCTGTGCCGGCGCCGCGCTGGCCCACCGGCTCGTCCTCAGTCCCGACGCCGAGCTCGAGCGCTTCAGCGCACTGGATGCGGTCAGCACCGCGCTGGCCGACGTCCCGGTCCCCCGTTGAGCGCGCTGCTGTCGCTGGCGCCCACCGTGCGCGCCGCCGTGATGCTGGCGGTGATCGCCCTGCTGGCGCTCGTCGTCCCCAGCTGGCTGCCCATCGCGCTGGCGCTGGTGCTACTCGGCGCCCTCCTCGCCGACGGCTGGATGGTGCGCCGCGCACCGACCATCCAGCGCAGCGCGAGGTCCGTACTCTCGCGCGGGGCCAGCGTTCCGCTGCGGGTCACCGCGCACACCGCCGACGGCCGCCGGGTTCTGCTGCGCCAGGCGCCGGCGGCCGGGATCGGCGTCGACGGCGGCACCGGCATCAGCGAGCTGGACGGCGCGATGACCGGCGTGCGCCGGGGGCGACACCTGCTCCCGGGGGTGGCCAGCGCCAGCCTGGGCCCGCTCGGTCTCGCCCGCGTTCATCACGGCGCCGGCGAGACCAGCGAGCTGCGTGTGTATCCCGACGTCGTCGGGGCGCGCCGCTTGATCCTGCGCCTGCGCCGCTCCATGGCCGGACAGCCGAGCGGGATGGCTCGGGGGCCGCTGGGGCTCGGCACCGAGTTCGAGGCGATCCGCGACTACTCGGTCGACGACGACATCCGGGCCATCAACTGGCGCGCCACGGCACGGCTGGGGCGCCCGATGAGCAACCAGTACCGGGTCGATCGCGACCGCGAGGTTGTCTGCCTCATCGACTGCGGGCGCCTGATGGGGGCGTCGTTGGGGTCGGGCACCGTGCTCGACGCCGCCCTGGACGCGGTGACCGTGATCGGGCTCGCCGTCGATGAGCTCGGGGATCGCTTTGGCGCGATCGCCTTTGACGACGACGTCCGGCGCACGCTGACACCTCGCCACCTCGGTGGCAGCGACGTCGTCGAGCGCCTCTTCGACCTCGAGAGCCGCCCGGTGGACTCGGACTTCGAGCGGGCCTTCGCGCGCATCGGCCGCTCCCGGCGTGCGCTCGTCTTCGTGCACACCGACCTCGTCGACGAGTTTGCCGCCCGCTCGCTGCTCGCCGGTGTCGCGGCACTCGTCCGGCGACACGCCGTCATCGTCGCCACCGCCTCGGACCCCGAGCTGGTGGCCGTCGCCGCCGCCAACGGCGACCCGGGGATGCGGCTCGTCGCCCTCGACGTGCTCGCCGCGCGTCACGAGGCGACCGTCCGGCTGCGCCATGCCGGAGCGCAGGTGCTGGAGGCCCCGGCGAGCCGGCTTCCCGAGCGCTGCCTGCAGGCCTACGTCACGGCGAAGCGGCGGGTGCTGCTGTGACCGGCCGGCCCCGCGTGAGCACGAGCGTCCAGAACCCGCCTCCGAGCACGATCCCCACCGCGAGCGCAGCGGCCAGCGGCAGGCCTCGCGGGGTCACGAACCCCTCGGTGAGCCCGGCCACGATCAGGCACGGCGCGGTTCCCAGGATCATCCCGACGGCGGGGCGCGCGGCCCGGCGCAGCGACTCGCCCCGCGGCAGGGTGCCCGCGTCGATGAGCGCCCACCCCAAGCGCAGACCGGCCGCCCCGGCCACCGTGAAGCACGACAGCTCGAGGATCCCGTGCGGGACGATGTAGCGCACGAACACGGCGAAGTTGCCCGCGCCCAGGGTCAGCCCACCGAGGGCGCCGAGGATCGCCCCGTTGTAGGCGAGCACGGCCAGCGACCCCGCGCCGAGCAGGAGACCGCCACCGAAGGCCAGGAACGTCACCTGGATGTTGTTGGTGAAGATGGAGCTGGCCAGGGCGGCTTGCGTGGTGGCGCCGAAGGCCAGCTTGTGGATATGCGGGTGGGCGGCGGGCTGGAACTGCCCCGGCACCAGGCCCAGCGCGGCGCCCGGGTCGTGCAGCGCCCACAGTCCCGCCAGCAGGCAGGGTGCGAAGGTAGCCAGTGCGGCCAGTGCCAGCATCCCGGGGCGCTCGGCCACCAGCTGCCAGTAGCGCCGGGTGGCAAGCCACACCAGCGTCCCGGTGCCGCGCCGGCGCCCGTACACCGCCTGGCGGGCGGCCAGCACGAGCCGCTCCAGCCGCTCGACGACGGGATCGCCCGGGTACCGGCGCCGGGCCAGCGCCAGATCGGCCACCGCCGCCCGGTACCCTCGCCCGAGCGCCAGCGCACCGTCGGCGCCGAGTCGTTCGGGTCGCCCGCCGGCACGCTTCAGCGTGGCCTCCAGCGTGTCCCATTCGGGCTCGCGTTCGGCGAGGAAGGCGTCTAGGTTCACGTGGAACTCGACGACCGCGTCACGATCGCCACTCCCGAGGGGATCGAACTCGAACTCCAGTTGGCCGGGCTGGGCTCGCGGTTCATCGCCGGTGTCACCGACCTGATTATCCAGGTCATCCTCCTGGCCATCCTCGCGTTGGTCACCGGGGGCATCTCTGACCACAACTCCCTGAACACCGTCGTCGACGTGATCGGCGCCTTTGTGATCCTGTTCTTCTACCCGATCCTGTTCGAGGTGCTGGCTCGCGGCCGTACACCCGGTAAGCGGCTGACACACCTGCGCGTCGTGCGCGACACCGGTGCCCCTGACGACCTCCCGGCCAGCGCGATTCGCAACCTCATGCGCGCCGTCGACGGCCCCTTGCTGCTGTACCTGCCCACGGTCGTCTTCATCGTGGCCACTGCGCATAACCAGCGCCCGGGTGACCTGGCCGCGGGAACGCTGGTGATTCGCGAAGGCGCCGGGCAGCGCTCATCCGACGGCCGGGCGACGGCCACTGACCTTCCACCCAACTGGGACGTGAGCGCCATCACCCCGCAGGAACTGGCCGCCGTCCGCCAGTTCCTCGAACGCCGTGACGGGCTTGACCGTAAGGCACGGTCAGAATTGGCAGCGCGCCTGGCCAACGGCCTGGGTGCCAAGGTGGCGGGTGCACAACTCCGTGGGGACCCGGAGGTGTTTCTCCAGACCCTGGCCGACCTCAAAGCCCGCGGTCGATGATGCAGTGACACCTGATTGCAAGTAGGCTGCGCCGGGCACAATGGTCACCGGGGCCAGGGCACATCAAGGAACGGGAGGGGTCAGACGTGACGACGTCATATGAGACGACGGGCACCGAGTCCTACAACAGGCGTGGCTCGGGGCCACGCGCCGGCTTCTGGAGGCGGTTCGCCGGCGCCTTCATCGACGGAGTGATCATCGGGGTCATCAACACCGTCCTCGAGCTGGGCCTCAAGGGCGCCGGCGAGGCCATCGCGCTGCTGGTCTCGATCGCCTACTTCACCTACTTCGAAGGCGGGCCGACAGGTCAGACCGTGGGCAAGCGGACCATGGGCATTCGTGTCATCTCCCTCGACGACGGCGGCCCGATCGGCTACGGCCGCGGCTTCATCCGCTGGATCGGTCGCATCGTCTCCGCCATCGTCTTCTTCCTCGGCTACTTCTGGATGCTGTGGGACAAGGAGTCCCAGTGCTGGCATGACAAGTTCGCCGGGGACGTCGTGGTGCCGGTCTCCGCCTACCCGGTCCCCTAGCCCTCCCACGAGCCGGGGGGGCGGCCCCCCTCCGGATGGGTGTAGCGTGCCGCCGCAAGCTCGATGACCGTCACCGCCCATCCGGATCCGGGGGCCCGTCAGGGTCCCATCTGCACGCCTCGGGCGTCCCATGCCGTTCTGCAGTCCGGAGAATCGGTGGAGCGCGGACGGGCGGCTCGGGCCGCTGTCCCCCGGGCGGCTCACGGCGAGTGGGCACCGGCAGCTGACCGTCCCGATCCGATCGCAGTGCTGCAGCACCAGGCGGCGACGCGCCTGCAGGACCTGGTGCCGATCCGCTACGGACGGATGCTGGTCTCGCCCTTCACCTTCTACCGCGGCGCCGCCGCGGTCATGGCGGCGGACCTCGCGTCGACGAGGGATTCGGGGATCGTGGTGCAGGCGTGCGGCGACGCGCACATCTCCAACTTCGGTGGCTTCGCCGCCCAGGACCGGCGGCTCCTGTTCGGTCCCAACGACTTCGACGAGACGCTGCCCGGCCCCTGGGAGTGGGACGTCAAACGCATGGCCGCCAGCGTCGAGATCGCCGGGCGCGACGTCGAGCTGCCCGCCAGGCGCCGGCGCCTGCTCGTCACCGAGTGCCTCCGGGAGTACCGGCTGGGGATGCGCAGCTTCGCCGATGAGAGCCACCTGCAGGTCTGGTATGACCGGCTGGACGCCAACGAGCTGGTGGACCGGTTCGGCGGACGGCTGGACAAGAAGGGCCGCATCCTCTTCGCCCGGCCGTTCGCCAGGGCGCGGCACAAGACGAGCCTGAGGGCGGTGACGAAGCTCACCGAGCGTGTCGGCGGCGAGCTGCGCTTTCGCCGGGTGCCCCCGCTGCTGGTTCCGCTCAGCGATCTGGTCGACCCCGCTGACGTCCGCCAGGACACCGATATCGTGCGCGCCGCCCTTGACGCCTACACCGCCAGCCTCGACGAGGATCGCCGCTACCTGCTGGGGACCTACCGCTTCGTCGACATGGCCCGCAAGGTCGTCGGCGTGGGGAGCGTCGGCACGCGCGCGTGGGTCCTGCTCTTCGCCGGCCGCGATGGGCGGGACCCGCTGGTGCTGCAGATGAAGGAGGCACAGCCGTCGGTGCTCGAGCCCTACCTGGGCGCCAGCGTCTTCGAGAACCACGGCGAGCGTGTCGTGCGCGGCCAGCGCCTGTCGCAGGCGGCCATCGACGTGTTCCTGGGCTGGCAGCGGAGCGTCGGCCTCGACGGCTTGGAGCACGACTTCTACATCCGCCAGCTGTGGGACTGGAAGGCCTCCATCGACCTGTCCACCATGGACGAGTCCGGCCTGCACGCCTACACGCGAGCGTGCGGCTGGTCGCTGGCGCGGGCGCACGCGCGCTCGGGTGACCGCGTGGCCATCGCCGCCTACCTCGGCTCAGGCGCGAAGTTCGACCAGGCGATCGCCCGCTTCGCCGCGGCCTATGCGGACCAGAACGACCTGGACTACGAACGCCTCGCGGAGGCCGTCGCCTCCGGTGAGGTGTCTGCCGTCACCGGCGTCTGATCCTCGGGCCCGTCTCGCGGCCCATGAGATAGTTCGCGAGCCATGGAGCCGGGCGAGTCCAGAGCGGCGGGAGAGCCGGGAGGTTCACGCGCCCGGCGCGTGACCGCGCGGGTGCTGATCGGGGTGGCGGTCCTGTTCGCCGTCCTGGCCGTGGCACTGTCCTACCTGGGCCGCGCGACCCTCCGCTCCGGTCCGTTTGCCGACCGCGCCGTGGCCGCGCTGCGTGATCCGGCGGTCCAGAGCGACGTGGCCGATCATCTCACCGACGCGGTGACCAGCATCGGCGGCGGCGATCTGGTGGCGGTGCGACCTCTGGTGCGTTCGCTGGCCGGCGGCATCGTCCAGAGTCCGGCGTTCGCGTCACTGTTTCGCCGGGCGGTCGTCCAGGCCCACGAGGCCGTGGTGCAGCGCGGCGACGGCCGGGTGCTGATCACGGTGGCTGATCTTGGCGTGCTGGTCCAGGGTGTGCTCGAGCGTCTGTCCCCGGCGGCGGCGCGCACGATCGCGGCCGAGAGGGTGTCGACCCTGTTCACGCTTCACCCCGGCGGCGCCGTCATCGATGTCGTCAAGCTGCTCAGGAGCATCTACAGCGCCGCCTGGGTGCTAGCCATCCTCGCGGCGGTCATGGCGATCGGGGCGCTGTGGCTGTCCGAGGATCGTCGCCGGACCGGATGGCAGCTCGGAATCGGCCTGCTCATCGGGGGCCTGGCCCTCGCCGCGCTGGTCATCGGCGGTCGGGAGATCGTTGAGCAACTCGCTCCCGAGGGCCGGGGCCCGGCGGTCGCAGCCCTGTGGCGCGCGTTCCTGGGTGGCCTCCAGGTCCAGGCGCTGCTGCTGGCCGCTGCGGGCGCCATCGTCGCCGGTACCACCGCCGGCCACCTCGGCCGGGCTGGGCGCGAGGCGCGAGGCGCGCTCGTCTGGTTGATGCGCCCGGCACCGGGCACGTCACCGCCTCCGTCGCTGGCCGGCGCCGGCGCTCTCATCGTCGTGGGCGCTCTGATCTTGCTCGAGCCGGCCGCGGCACTGACCGCTGTCGCGCTGCTCGCCGGTCTCTACATCCTCTACCGGGGAGTGGCGGCCGGCGCCATGGCCCTCGCGCGTGGCGCCGAGACCGTCTCGGCGAGCCGGTGGTCGCTGCGCCGCGCGCTGAGGCGGGCACCGCCGGTGATCGGCGCGGCGCTCGTCATCCTCGCCGGCGTGGTCATCCTCACCGGCGGCGGAGCTGAGGCACCCGCGGCCGTCCCCGTGACCTGCAACGGCTTCGTCGCGCTGTGCGATCGCCCCCTCAATGACGTCGCGCTCGCCGCCACCCACAACTCGATGGCGTCGGTGACACTCCCTCACTGGCTGTTCGGCCAACAGGACGGCACGATCAGCGACCAGCTCGACCAGGGCATCCACGGGCTGCTGATCGATACCTATTACGGCTTTGCCGTGCGCGGCGGCGTGCGCACCGATCTGGAGACATTGCCCAAACGCAACGCCGCGGAGCAGGAGATCGGCACGCCGGCGGTCAACGCGGCACTGCGGCTGCGCAAGCGACTGCCGGCCGGGACGGGCGGCACGCGGGGGATCTTCCTGTGCCATGGCTTCTGCGAGATCGGAGCAGTGACACTCTCCTCGGCGCTCGATGACCTGCGCTCGTTCCTGGTGTCACACCCCGGCGATGTTGTGGTGGTGATCAACCAGGATGAAGGTGTCACTCCCACCGACATCCAGAAGGCGTTCGCGCAAGCGGGGCTGCTCGACCTCGTCTACCGCGGCCCGCTCGGTCCCTTCCCGACGCTGCGTCAGATGATCGACTCAAACCAGCGCCTCGTGGTCATGGCCGAGAACGATGCCGGCGACGTGCCGTGGTACCACCTCGCGTACGCGCACGCGCTGCAGGAGACGCCGTTCCGGTTCACCAACGCCGCCCAGCTGACCGACCCGTCACAGCTCGCCACGAGCTGCCGCGCCAACCGCGGCCCGAGCTCCGCCCCGCTGTTCCTCGTCAACCACTGGGTTGACACCTCTCCCACCCCGCGTCCGTCCCTCGCCTCCGTCGTCAACGCCCGAGGAGCGCTGCTGAGACGGGCACAGACCTGTCAGCGCCGGCGCGACCGCCTCCCGAATCTGGTCGCCGTCGACTTCTATCGCCGGGGGGACGTCATCGGCGTGGTCAACACGCTGAACGGCGTGTCGCCGTGAGGCCGTGCCGGCCATGACGGTGGGGCGGCTCCGGCGTGCCGGACGTGACCTCATCGCCCTGTACTGGGACTCGGGCGTGGCCAACGATGTGCCGGCCCTCGCCTGGTTTCTCATCTCGTCGCTGGTCCCGCTCGCGCTCGGCCTGACCGCTCTGGCCGCCGTCGCCCTCGGCGACTACGCGCGCGCCCAGGAGCTCTCCACGCGGATCTCGCAGGTGCTCCCCAAGGACGCGCACGACCAGATCGTCAATCTCATCCTGCGCACCAAGGAGCAGTCGCCACTGCTCATCGCGGGTTCGATCGGCGCGATGGTCTGGGTCAGCTCGGGAGTGGTGGGCGTCCTGGAGCGCTGCCTGCACCGGTTGCTGGCCCGGCCGAGCTTCGGCGTCGTGACCGGCAAGCTGCGCAACCTGGCCGTCGCCGGCGCGGTGGCGGTGCTGATCGTGCTGATGGTCGCCGTCGCCACAGCCGGGACGGACCTCGTCAGACGACTGCACATCGCCCCGGTGATCGTCCGCGTCGCCGTCCCGCTGATCTCGATCGGCCTGACCACGCTCCTGTGCGGCGCCGTCTTTCGCGCGCTGGTGGGCGATTCGCTGCGATGGCGGGCCGCCTGGGCGGGTGGCGCGATCAGTGGGCTCCTGCTCAACATCACCCCCACCGTGGCGGGGTACTACCTGCGCATCGTGGCCGGGCGAACGCCCGTCGCCCTGTTCCTGGCGCTGGCCGGCGTGCTCTTCACCTGCTATCTCGCCGCGCTGGGGCTGTTGCTCGGCGCCGCCGTGACGGCCCGCGTGCAGCTGGGTCACCGCTTGAGCGGCTGACGATCACCGCCGGCGGAGGTCGCCGCCCCAATCCGGGCGAAACTGAACGCTGATCCTCGCGCCCAGGCAGTTGGCGACCTTGGGAATGCCGTGCAGCCATGTCCGCTGGCAGCTGCCGCCCATCACCAGGAGGTCCCCGTGGCCGATGCTGAGCCGCAGCCCCGGGCCACCGGACTTCGGGCGCAGGCCGAACGGGCGGGTGGCGCCCAGCGAGAGGATCGCCACCATCGTGTCGCGCGGGCTCTCGCGGGCGACCCGGTCACCGTGCCACGAAACGCTGTCGCGACCATCGCGGTAGAGGCAGAGCCCGGCGGTGACGAACGGTTCCCCGAGCTCCTCGGCGTAGTAGGCGTTCAGTGCCGCGCGGGCCTGGTCAAGCACCGCATGGGGCAGCGCCTCGCCCTGGCCGTAGCGGGCCAGGAGCCGGGGCACGCGCACGTTGTTGTCGTAGATGTGCATCCGTTCCTCGTGCCACGGCACGTCGCGAGCCAACGCGTCGCAGACATCGTCGGCCCCGGTGATGAAGCCGGGGCGCAGGTCCACCCACGCGCCATCGGACAACGGCCGGCGCTCCACGGCGCCATCAAGCTCGGCGACCCCGGGCTCGTCCCAGGACCCGAAGAGCGACGGCTGCAGGATGACCGACATGACGCCC
>DATJTQ010000078.1:0-5769 GCA_035503355.1 Solirubrobacteraceae bacterium | reverse complement strand
CTCGCAGTCACCCACTCGTTCCCCTCGCGCCACCACCCCGCCGGCGGAAAGGCGGCCCACCGCGCCGCTCACGCCCGTGTCGCGTCGACGTCTGCATCTGCGTCGTCGTCATCGGCGGTCGTCGCGGGCCACCGGCCGGTGAGCACTGCACTGCGCCTGGGTGATCACGCTGCTCGCGAGGGCGAAGCGGGCCGTGCTGCGGTTGAACGGCTCTCCCGCGCACGGTCCGGTCGTAGCCGTGGAGGGTCGGGCGCCGGCCGTGGGCGCGAGGACGACCGCGGCGACGAGGGGTCCGGCACGAGCCGCGGCGACGACGGCGCCGGGCGCTCCCCGGGGGCGGCGCCGACACGCAGCGACGGGGGCGGCGCCGGCTCAGGGTCGGACGCCGGCTCGGGGTCGGACGCCGGTTCCGGGGCGAGCTCCGGGTCGGATGGGGGCAGCCATTCCGGCTCCGGCGGTGGCGCCGGCGGGTCGGGCCACGGGCACGGGTCGAGTGGCTCGGCGGGCTCCGGGTCGGGCGGCTCCGGGTCGGGCGGCGCAGGCCAGGGCAGCTCGGGCTCCACGTCCGGGTCGTCGGGGACCTCAAGCGGGTCGGGCTCGACGTCCGGGTCGGCGGAAACCTCGGGCGGGTCGGGCTCTGATGAGGGCGCTGTCTCCTCGGTCGCCACCAGCGCGGAAGGCGACGGGCAGTCCTCCGGGGGCGACACCTCCGACGAGGACGGCGGAGGCTCGGGCAGGGGCAAAGGAAATTCCCCCGGCTCGCGTGACCTTTCCGGCTCGTCTGACTCTTCCTCCTCGTAACCCCGAGATGTGTCGCCGCCAGGACCGCGGCGGCGAAAAGGAGGAACCCCTCGATGCGACGGATCCTGTACACCATCCTCGCCTGCACCGCGCTCTCAGTGGCGGTGCCTGCCGTGGCTCTGGCGCACGACGGCCACAGCGGCCACCATCACAAGCGCCATCACCATTTCCGCCACGAGAAGTTCGTCGGTCATCGTCATGACCGCAACTTCGGCAACGACATGGTGGCCGGCACCGTGACCTCGTTTGCCAACAACGAGCTCACGATCACGCTCAACAACGGCAGCACAGTGAGCGGTCTCGTCACCGACAACACCGAGGTCAGCTGCGAGAACCCCGCCGACAACGACAACAACGGCGACAACGACGTCGAGCACGGCGATCGCGGTCCCGGCGGCGGTGACAACGACGACCGTGGTGACGACAACGGCAACCGCGGTGACGACAACGACAACAACATGTGCACCATCGCGCCCGGGATGGGCGTCCGCAACGCTGAGCTGCGGATCGACGGCATTGGTGCCTTCTGGGAAGAGGTCGAGCTGGTCTCGAGCACGTCGAGCTCGACGGACTCCTAGAGCCGACCCGCACCGAGGAGGACAGAGTGGCGGTCCGGTCAGCCGCGCCGCCACTCTTCCACTTTCAGCGCCCGTGGCGGTGTCGGATCACACGCCGTCGAGGAATGACGACAGCGCCTCGGCCACCTCGCGCGGCTGGTCCTCGACCAGGAAGTGCGACGCATCGACCGGGCGCCCGGTCACGCCCGGAGCCCACGGGCGCCACACGTCGAGAACATCCTCGTAGAACACCGGCAGGGCCCCTTGCGCTCCCCACAGGCACAGCACCGGGCAGCTGATCTGGCGCCCCCGGTCGGCCTCGTCGAGCTGACGGTCGATGCTTGCGCCAGCTCGGTAGTCCTCACAGATGGCATTGACGGCGGTGACGTCGTCGAGTTGGCGGCGGTAGGCGGCCATCACCTCGTCGGGATAGGCCTCGGGGTCGGTGCCCAGCCCGATCATCAGCAGGTGGTAGTCAAAGTAGGCGTCGGGATCGCCGCAGATGAGACGCTCGGGCAGGGGAGTGGGCTGGGCGAGAAAGCCCCAGTGCCAGTAGCCGAGGGCCAGCTTGTCGTCGGCGCGGGCCCACACCTCGGCGGTGGGCACGATGTCGAGCACTGCCAGCGCACTGACCCGCTCGGGATGGTCCAGCGCCATGCGATACGCGACGCGACCGCCACGGTCATGGCCGGCCACGGCGAAGCGCTCGAAGCCGAGCGACACCATCGCCTGGACCTGGTCTGCCGCCAAGGCGCGCTTGGAGTGGGGGAGGTGATCGGCGGCGGGAGCCGGCCGGAAGGAGTTGCCGTAGCCGCTGAGGTCGGCGGCGACGACGGTAAACCGCTCAGCGAGGAGCGGCGCGCAGGCGTGCCACATGAGGTGCGTCTGCGGGTAGCCGTGCAGAAGCAGGAGCGGAGGCCCCTGGCCGCCGACCCGGGCATGGATGGTGCCCCTCTCGGTGGGCAGATCGCGGGCGTCGAAGCCGTCGAACACGCGACAACCGTATCCGCTGCGGCTCGCCGGGTGACGCGGCGGTCCGGAGGAACGGCGCCTCTGGCCGGGTCAGTTACCCGATGCGGTCGGCGGGAGCGGGTGCGCGTGAGCGTGGAGGCGGACGGGGAGCGCACCCACGGGACGCTGCCGGGCATCGTCGCGGCCGCGATAGCGGTCATGGATGGCCTGGATCTCGTCCAGGATGGCCCGGAGTTCGGGCGCGGTGAGGTAGGTGACGCTGTCGGTCATGAACGCCGCGCGCCGCCACGTGCGGGGATAGGTCGCGCTGCGCGACCACCATTCGCGCAGCTGGGCGTAGGTGCGCTCGGCAAACGTGCGCTCCAGCACCTCGCCCGCAGCGGCCGGCCCAGCGTCGGCGATGCCGGTCTCGAAGCTGATGGAGTCACTGGTCAGGCGCCACGGGCGCCGGCGGCCCTTGCCCTCGCCCGCCTCTTCCACGAATCCATACCTGGCCAGGGTCTGCAGGTGCCAGGACATGTTCCCGGGACTCTCACCGAGCAGCTCCGCCGCCTGACTGGCCGTGATCTCCCCGTCGCGTCGCATGGCCTCCAGCAAAGCGACGCGCAGCGGGTGGGCGAGCGCGCGCATCGCCCGCGCCTCCGTGACGACCTGGCGGCGGACCGGCCGGCCCGGCGTCATCGGTGCGCGCGCGTGATGGGGCGCTCGAGGGTGCCGCCCGGAAGGGCGAGGCGGAGCCCCATGTCGACCAGGAGCCAGCCGGCTCCGCGCCGTGCGGCCTGGACGGGACGCGGCCGGCGGCCCTGGGGGCGGCGGCTCGACTGGGGACGGGCGAAGTCGTGAAGCTCGGCGCAGCGCTGTGTCGCCAGCGCTTGGGCCAGCGCGGGGTGGGGGGACACCATGCCTCCTGGCATCGGGAGCAGTAGGTGTCACAAGACTACTTGTCACAAGAAGTCTTGTCAATCTCGACGCCCCAATGGGTCGGCCCAGGGGAGGGGCCAGCAGGGGCTAGCGATCGTTGAGGTCAAGCACCGAGATCGGCGGGTCGACCGTGGAGCCGCCCTCGGTGGCCACGATCGCGGTGCCGATCGAGAAGAACTCGATCACGTGGCTGCCCCAGCCGTGGCTGCGCTCAGTGAGGGTGACCCCGACGATGCCCGCGGCGCCGAGTTCCTGCGCCTCTGACTGCATCCGTTGCATGGCCAGCTCGCGCGCGTCGTAGAGGGCCTGCGTGTAGTTGGGCATCTCGACGTTGCGTCCGGTCTGCGCCATGGTGCGCATCGGGCCACGACGGCCGACGTGGTAGACGCAGGTCCCCATCACCATCCCCACAGGCCGGTGACCGGTGCGCAGCAAGGTCCAGAACTCCTGACCGGAGAGATCGCTCTGAAACGGCCGCCCGTTGGGCGCGCGGTGCAGCACGCCGCCCCGATGCTTGACCGCCGTCCCGATGGCGATGAACTCCGCCATATTGGCCCCCCACTCATACCGGCCGATATCGAGTCGCACGCCGACGATGCCGTCGGCGCCGAGTTGGTCCGCCTCCTCCTCCATCCGCGTCATCGCAAGGTGCCGAGCGCTGTACATCGCCTGCGAGAGCACGTCGAGCTCGCGACTCGTCGTGGGCCCTGTCACCTGGAAGCCGATATGGAAGATCGAGCTGCCGACCACCAGCCCCACCGGGTCGAACCCCGCCTCGGTGACGAGCAGGAACTCGTTGACGCTCAGGTCCGAGGTGTACAGGCCCTGACGGTTCTGCTCCAGCCGCTCGCGGCCGGACTCCGGGATGCCCTCGAGTGACCCTGGTTCGTATTCGCTCACGTTGCTCTCATTCCGACGGCTGGTTTGACGGCGATGGTCGACGCTTTCGGACCCGGGCGCACAGCGGTGCCCGCTGCGTGCATGGTGATGACCCAACCGCGACGTTCGGCGTCCCCTCGACCGGAGACGTAGTAGGGGATGCCCCCGCGCCCGCGGTTCCATCCTCGATACGGGGCGCTCTGCAGTGACGAGGCCAGCCCCAGCTTCTCGCGGTGGACGGCGTGCGACAGCTCGACGCCCACCGCACCGGCAGCACCGGCATCCGCGACCTGTCCCGCGATCTGCCTGCGCACCGACTCCCGCGCGAGGCGGAAGGCCTCGCTGAGCTCGTCGAGCTCGCGGTTGCGCCACAGCGTCCGTTGGCGCCGGCGGCGCGTTACGGAGGGAGGCGAGGCGAACATGACCGACGTTGCCCCGAGGAAGCTGATGGGCTCATGGCCGGCCTGCTGCAGCCGCCAGTAATCCTGAACGGAAAGGTCGGTGAGGACGGGGTGGTCGCTCCCGGTCGATCCGGGCACGCGGATCGCGGTTCCCATGACGACGTACTCGATGGTCCCGTGGCCGAGATCGTGGTCGCTGCGATGCAGATGCACCCCGACAACGACGTCGGCGTGGACCTGGAGCGCCTCTTCGGCCAGCCGGTCCAGCGCCCGTCGGCGGGCGGTGCGCCACGCCTGGGCGCGGACGTCGAGCTCACAGACCTCGTTGGTGTGCCGGACGTAGTTGCGCAGCTGCCAGACGGACGGCTCTGTGAAGCGGTTGACATTGCCGCCAGGCCGGGTGTTGTAGTAGGACGCGCCGGCCCCGCCGGAGGTGAACTCGCCGGGCGCGAGAGCCGGGAGGTACTGGTAGCCCGTGCGGACGACGCTCGCGCCCATCACCTGGGCGACGGGCTGTGGTCCCATCTCGCTCAGCAGCGCGAATTCCTTGACCGACAGCGCGCAGGTGAACATCGCCCCCTCGCCGGCCAGTTCGCGCAGTCGCTGTTCGGCGGCGAGCGGGATCCCGCCGCGCTCGATCCGCTTCAGCGCCTCGTCCTGTTCCCGGTCCTCGCCATCTTCGCGATTGAAGAACCCCAACGCTCAACTCCCATCCTCACTCTTGACGGACTGTGTACCCAGCGTCGCGCCAAATTCTGCACACATCTCAATAATGGAGGAGTACCGTGTGGTCATGGCTGACTCTGACGTGCAACTGAGTCGCGCCGAGATCATCGAGTTGGTCTCGCAGAACGCCGAGATGCGGCGGCTGCTCGGTGAGCACCAGTGGAGCGGGCTGACCCCCATCAAGTCAGGCGGCGTGTGTCCCGAGTGCTGTGGCTCGCACCGGCACGGGCACCGCCCGGCCTGCGCCATCGACGCCGTCCTGCGCGCCGCCGACCTCAGCTGACCTCGGGCACGCTGGACCACGGCAGCACCGTGAGCGCCGGCCATTCCTACGCCGGCGGCTCACCGGTTGTGGTTGACGACCTCGACGTTGTGGCCGTCGGGGTCGAGCACGAAGGCGCCGTAGTAGCCGGGGTGATAGGCCGGGCGCTCACCAGGAGCGCCGTGGTCCTCGTAGCCGGCGACGAGTGCGGCGGTGTGGAAGGCGCGAACCGTGGCGTCGGTGTCTGCCG
>DATJTQ010000077.1:0-15574 GCA_035503355.1 Solirubrobacteraceae bacterium | reverse complement strand
CTGTCTCCCTCCTTGTCGATGGAGCTAGCGAGACTCGAACTCGCGACCTCCTGGGTGCGATCCAGGCGCTCTCCCAACTGAGCTATAGCCCCGCGGGTGGCTTGAGCCACGCGGTGTGCGGGAAGAGTTTAGACGCCGCATCGTCCGTCCACATATCGCCCGGATTGCTGGTAGGAGCGCCAGGGCTATGGAATCGTTGGAAACTGCCGATACAAGTCGTTAGCGACCGATGATGAGTTTCCGTACACGCCTGACGAGCTTCTTCGTCCTGATTGTCGTCGTCCCCATGGCGGCGGTCGGATTTCTGGTCTTTCGCCTGATCGACGACAGCCAGTCGGGCAAGGCCGACGCGCGCGCCAGCGCCGTGGCCGGCACCGCCGCCAGCGTCTATGCCAACGCCAGCACGCAGGCGAGCCTGCAAGCGCGGGCGATCGCCTCGCAGATCGCCCTCACCCCGGCGGCCAAGCTCGACGCGCGCGCCCGGACGCTGGCGGCCCAGGTGGGCCTGGCGCGCCTCACCGTCTCGGTGGGAGGCGCCCAGAAGGTCGACATCGGCGATCAGACCGCCATCGCGCCGGGCATCGCCGTGGTGCGCGCGGCGCCGTCGCGGCCCGCCCGCGCCGTCGTGGCCTCGGATCTGACCGCGAGCGAGCTCACCCGCGACCTCGCCGGGTCCGGCATCCAGGTGGTGGTGCGCTCTGGCGCCACGACCCTCGCCTCAACGCTCCCGGCCGCCGCGGGCCACCCGCTGCCCCGCTCACGCGGGACGGTAACCATCGGCGACACCGACTATCAGGTGGTCACCGAGACCTTCACCGGGTTTGACAACGCCCAGATCGCCGTCTCGACCCTTTCCAACGCCCAGGCCTCCGGGGGCTCCGTGGGCGCCGATCGCCTCCTGGCGGGGATCTTCATCGCCGGCTTCCTCATTCTCGCCTTCTTCTTCTCGCTGCTCTCCTCGCGTGCCCTGCACGGCCAGCTCGCCCGCTTCCTGGACGCCGCCCGGCGCCTGGCCGGCGGCGACTTCTCCTCGCCGGTGCCGACCTCGGGCCGTGACGAGTTCGCGCTGCTCGGGGAGGAGTTCAACACCATGTCGCGCCAGCTCGAGCGCCGGCTGGCCGAGCTCGAGCAGGAGCGCGCCCGCGTGCGCCAGGCGATCCGGCGTATCGGCGAGGCCTTCGCCTCCGGCCTGGACAAGGAGGCGCTGCTGGAGCTGGCCCTGGAGACGGCGATGGACGCCACCGAGGCCGACCGCGGGCGGGTGAGCGCCCGCCACACCGCTGAGGACATGCTCTCTGAGACCGTGCACGTGGGGCGCCTGGCCGGCCTGGAGGCGACCATCTACGACGCCGAGCGCCGCGCCCTCACCTCCGACGGGGTCGGCGAGGCGTCGCTGGGCGAGGTTCATCTCGCCACCGTGGCCCTCGGCCCGGTCACCCCCGGCGGCCCCACGCACGGGCTGATCACCGTGTGTCGCGAGGGCCGCCCCTTCACCGAGGACGATCTGGAGCTGCTGCGCTCGCTCGCCGCCCAGGCAACGTTGGCCATGGCCAACGTCAACCTGCACTTCGACGTCCAGCGCCAGGCCATCACCGACGACCTCACCGGACTGGCCAGCCACGGGCACTTCCAGGACCTCCTGCGCGCCGAGATGGAGGAGGTGCGCCGCTATCAGTACCCGGTGGGCCTGATCATGCTCGACATCGACAACTTCAAGTCGGTCAACGACGTCCACGGCCACCAGCAGGGGGACCTCGTCCTGCGCTACGTCGCCGACGCGCTGCGCGACACCTCGCGTGACGTCGACGTGGCCGCTCGCTACGGCGGGGAGGAAATGGCCCTGATCCTGCCTCACACCGATCTCGAAGGCGCCTTCGAGATGGCCGAGCGCGCCCGGATGGCCATCGCGGCCATGGAGATCCCGCTACTGGAAGGGGGCGGGAGCATGCGCGTGACCACCAGCGTCGGCGCTGCCTCGTCGGTCGAGGGCAACAAGGACGAGCTCATCGCGTCGGCCGATGCGGCGTTGTATGTGGCCAAGCGCGAGGGCAAGAACCGCACCGTGAGAGCTGAGGCGGATACGGCTAACGTGGTGAGCGGCGAGTAGCCTTTGCGGAATGGGTCTTCTTGACGACGCAATCCGAGACCACCTCGACCTGAAGCGCCGCCGGGGCGCCGATCCCGGGGAGGTCGAACGCGCCGAGCGTGAGGCGCTTGGTCCCGTCCGGCGCAACCCCACCCCATCTGAGCTGGCCGAGGCCGAGGCCGCAGCGGTGGCCGAGGACGGGATCGCCTACGACCAGGGGGCCGATGAGGACTGGTCGCACGATTCGTTGCAGGAGCCGGGGACCGAGGCGGGCGTCTACGAGGAGCCGGCAGCCGACGCGGGCGTGTACGACGAGCCCGCGGCGGCGCCCGTGCCCCCGCCTGAATTCCCCGGTGCGGATGCCGCTCCGGTCCGAGCGTTCGACGAGGCGCCGGGGCCCGAGCCCTTCGGCGACGAGCCGTTTGGCGAGGAGCCGTTCGAGGACGAGGAGCCCGCTCGCGAGCGCTACGCCCCCGAGCCTGAGCGCGGCGCTCCTCCGGCCATGGGCGGCGTCGGTCCCGAGACCGCCGAATTCAACGTCGAGGACGCGCTGGCGGCCGAGGATCACCGGACCGGTGGCGACGATGACGACGTGCTGGAGGAGACACCTGAGTTCCTCCAGGACACGCCGGACCATGACCGCCTCTGGTTCGAGCAGCGCCCGCCCAAGGATTTCGACTTCGACGAGTAGGGCGCAGGGCCGCAAAGCGGCAAACGCCGAGCGATTTTCCGTCCATTGACGACCGGTCACACGTGGGCTATACCGAAGTCCACAGGATCGGTGGAATTTGATCGAAAGGACGGCCGTTGCTCTTCCGCCAGGTGCTCTATCAGGACCTCGGCTGCGCGTCGTATCTGCTGGGCGACGCGGGCGAGGCCATCGTCGTCGACCCGCGGTGGGACATCGCGCCCTATCTGGAGATCGCGGAGTCTGAGCACCTGCGGATCGCCCACGTCATCGACACCCATGACCACGCTGACCACGTCTCGGGCCGTCTGCGCCTGGCGCGGGCGACGGGCGCGCGCAGCTACCGGCCGGGCGCCCGCGAGGACGGCGTCGGCGACACGGTGGCGGCCGGCGACGAGATCATCGTCGGCTCCGTCTGCCTCACCGCGGTGGCCAGCCCTGGGCACCGGCCAGAGCACCTGACCTTCCTGGTCTCCGACCTCAGCCGCGGCCCGGAGCCGTGGATGCTGCTCAGCGGCGACTCGCTGCTGGTGGGCGACGTGGCGCGCCCGGATCTTGCCGTGGAGGCGCACGAGGGCGCCTACCTCCTGCACGCGAGCTTGCAGCGCCTGCTCGACCTCGAGGATCACGTCGAGGTGTGGCCGGCCCACATCGGCGGCTCCCTGTGCGGCGGCTCCGGGCTGAGCCGCAAGTCCAGCTCCACCGTCGGCTTTGAGCGCCGCCACAACGCGCTGCTCGGGCTCAGTGAGGCCGACTTCGTCGACGGCGTGACGTCGCACCTGCCCTCGCGCCCACCCAACATCACGCGGATCGTCGAGCTCAACCGACGTGCGGGCGGGGCCCTGCCACCCGAAACGGCCTCCCTGAGCGGCGATGCTCTGTTGTCGCTGTTGGGAACGGGCGCGGTGGTCCTCGACAGCCGCGTCCCCGCGGAGTTTGATCGGGGCCATGTGGCCGGCTCCATCAATCTGCCGGTCTCCTCGGCGGGGGTCGGGACGCGCGCCGGCTGGGCGCTTGACCCCGAGGCCCCGGTGGTGATCGTCGCCGGTGACGAGGCGGATGCGAGCCGGATGGCCTCGGCGCTGCAGGCCGTCGGCTTCTGGAACCTCGAGGGCGTCGCCATCGCGGATGTCGAGGGGTGGCGCCGCCATTCGGTTCCGGTGGCCCGCGCGGACTCCTGGGACCTCGAGCAGCTTGCCGACGGGCTGCGCCACCGCTCGGTCGATCTGGTGGATGTGCGCGAGCCCGCCGAGTGGGTCGCGGGTCACATCCCGGGCTCGCACCACGTGCCGCTCAATCGCCTGCGCGACGTCCAGTCGATCGTCCTGCCCCAGCGTGGGCGGACCACCGCCGTGGCCTGCGCGGCGGGCATCCGCGCCGCCTTCGCCGCCAGCCTGCTGCGCCGCGCCGGCCGCGCGGACGTCGTGCGCGTCGCCGGCGGGGGGATCGGCGACCTCGGCGCGCACGGCCTCGAGCTCGCCGCCGGCGACTGAGAGGCCGGCTCCGCTGCGACGAGTAAACTTATAAGTTTACTTAACTAACCTCACACCTCGAGCCGGGCCTCCTCGAGGTCGAGCTCGCGCTGGACGCGGCGCATGACGTCGTTGGAGATGTCGCCCTGGTTGCGCAGCGTCAGTAGGGCGCTGCGCTGGGCGGTGAAGATCTCGTGCATCATGCGGCGGTACAGCTGCGAGTTCTCCTCGATGCCGTCGGCATCGTCCAGCTTGCCCGCCCGCACCTTGAAGCGGCGTTCCCGGTAGCGGTACAGGTTGCGCGCCCGCTCCAGGCTGGCCTCGCGCGGCCAGTCCTCATCCTCGAGCGCGTCGATGCGGTCAAGCGCGGCCCGGGCGATGACCAGCCGGGCGCGCAGCTCCTCGGCCTCCTCCTCTGACCCGTCTTCGATCACTCCCAGGCGGCGGATCAGCACCGGCAGGGTCAGCCCCTGGCCGAGCAGGGTGACCAGGATGAGGGCGAAGGTGACGAACTGGATGAGCTCGCGGCCGGGCAGGGGAGCGCCGGCGTGCGTCGTCAGCGGCAGCGAGAGCGCCGCCGCCAGCGACACCGCGCCGCGCATGCCCGCCCACCCGGCCACCACCCGGCTGCGCCACCCCACCCGGCGCGCGCGCTGCGACGGCCGGCGGTCCAGGGTGCGGATGAGGACGGTCACGGTGAAGCTCCACGCGTACCGCGCCGCGATCACCACCACGCACACCAGTGCCGCGTCGCCGATCACGGTGGCGGCCGCCGTGCCGTGGAGTCCGTCGACGATGACCGGCAGCTGCAGCCCGATGAGGATGAACAACGCCGCGTTGATGAGGAAGGTCAGCGTGTTCCACATCCCGTCTGACTGCATGCGGCTCTCGGGCGAGGCGATCTCGGGCGCCCGGAAGCCGAGATACAGCGCGCACGCCACCACGGCGAGCACCCCCGACAGCCCCAGCTGATCGGCGGGGATGAACGCGCCGTAGCCGCTGAACAGCGAGATCGTCAGCTCGGTGTTGATGTCGTTGACGCGCCGGCGGACCGCCGCGATCACCCAGCCGACGACGAGCCCGATCCCGATGCCCCCGAACGCGTCGAGGAAGAACAACGCCACGGTGTGGCCGGCCGAGACGCTGGCGCCCACCGCGGCCGCCACCGCCACCTTGAAGGTGACCAGCGCGGTGGCGTCATTGAACAGGCTCTCGCCCTCCAGCAGGTTGACCATCCGGCGCGGCGCCCCCACGCGGCGCATGATCGCCGTGGCCGCCGCGGGATCCGTCGGGGCCAGGATCGCTCCGAAGGCGAACGACACCGCCCACGGCAGTCCGATCACATCATGGGCGACGACCGCGACCAGCGCGGTGGTGGCCAGCACCAGCCCGACCGCGTTGAGCGAGATGACCCGCGCGTCGGCGCGCAACGCCCGCAGGTCGGCGAAGAAGGCTGAGGAGTACAGCAGCGGCGGCAGGAAGACGAGGAGGACCAGCTCCGGGTCCAGCTGCACGTGGGGCACGCCCGGGATGAGGCCGAGCGCGAGTCCGCCCACCACCAGCGGGATCGGGTAGGGGACATCCAGCCAGTTGGCCACCGCGTTGAGTCCGGCCGCGGACACGAACAGGGCCGCGAGGACGATCTGAAGGTCGCTCACGCGCGGGATTGTCGCGCTGACGCCGCGGGGCTCACGAGCCGCTCACTCGCAGGGAGATCGCCGCCACGAGCGCAGCATACGGGCGGCGTTAGACTCGATCCGGCGCGGGGCCATAGCTCAGTTGGGAGAGCGCCTGCTTTGCAAGCAGGAGGTCGCCGGTTCGATCCCGGCTGGCTCCACTCCGGCGCCGGGCGGTCAGCCGTCAGTGGGTGCGGCCGCCGCGTCAGCCGTGTCCTGGGCCGCCGGGCGCGGCGCGGTCTGGGCCAGCGCCTCCTCCACGGCGCCCTTGCCGCCGGGCTTGCCGGTGATGGCGAGCTCCGCTGACCACGTGGGGATACGGCCGGCGAGCGCCGCGGCGCGCTTACGTCCCGCGACCTCGATCGGTGCCCGCCGGCGAATCTGAGTCAGCAGGCGGGTGCTGTACTCCTGCGGCGATTCCCCGGGGGCGATCGCCGGGCGGTCAAAGGCGAAGAACTCGACGTGCACCCGCGGCCGCTCTCGGGGGAAGCGCGGGAGAGCGGCGGTGCCGTTGCAGGCCACACCGATGATCGTCGCCTCCGGCACCGCCTGGGCCAGGTAGCCGATGCCGCTGCGGGCCCGCAGCGCGCGGCCGAGCGACCGCGTGCCCTCGGGGTAGATGCCGATGCAGGCGCCCCCGCGCAGCTCCGCGATGGCGCGGTCAAGCGCTCCGCCGTCACCGGACCCGCGCTCGATCGGGATCTGGCCCATTGCGGTGAGCACGCGCCCGACCAGCTTGTTCTTCCACATCGAGGATTTCGCCAGCGCTCTGATCTGCCGGCGGGGCAGGGCGGCGATCCCGGTGGTCACGGTGTCCCAGTAGCTGTCGTGGTCGCCGACCACCAGGAGCGGCCCCTGCAGCGGAAGCAGCTCCAGGCCGGTCACCTGCAGCCGGCCCCACCAGACCACCCCGGGGGTGGAGGCGATCATCACCCC
Organism: Solirubrobacteraceae bacterium; assembly: GCA_035503355.1. Taxonomy (GTDB): domain Bacteria; phylum Actinomycetota; class Thermoleophilia; order Solirubrobacterales; family Solirubrobacteraceae; genus Palsa-465. The sequence goes on along the minus strand of DATJTQ010000077.1, from coordinate 8,716 downwards.
GCGGTAGGCCGGCGTGATGGGCTCAAGACGCTCGGGCATCGCCCGCAGGCTACCGGGAAGCCGCCGCAGGGCCGCTGCGCCGGTGCCCGTGACCGCTGCGTGACCTCGCTGTGACCGGCGTGCGTGATCGTCACTCCTGCACACGGGGTCACACCCAGTCAAGGGACCAGGAAATGCCATCGCTTCTTCATCTCGAATCGATCCGCCTGAGCCGTCGCCGGCGCTGGTGTGCCCGCCGGCGACTCAGGCTCGTCGCGGGCCTGCGCAACGTCGCCCGGCGTGCCGGCACCGGGGCACGGCCGCGCCAGTTCGACGCGCTGCTGCGCAACCGAGCCGCCCTGGTGCGACCGCAACTGCTTCAGGTGGCGGCGGCGCTGGAGCGCGTCGCCGAGCCTGATCCCGAGACGGTGCGGACGCTGCACTGGCTGCTCACGGATGGGTGTGCCAGCCCGCTCTTCAACGAGCGCGTGCCGACGGCCGAGCTGATGGTGGTGCTTGACCGGGCATGGAGGCAGCTGGAGGCGTGCGAGGGCGGGATGCCACGCGCGCCGAGGACCGTGTCGCTCGCGCCGGATCAGGAGCGCGGAGCCGGGGCAGCTCCGCGTCGGGGGTACGCGGGAGGCCTGGACGGCGGAAGTGGGGGCAGCTGGGCGACGGGGGCCGCCCGGCACAAGCGGGGAGCGCTGGGCGACGGGGGCCGCCCGGCATCGGCCGGGACCGCTGAGCGATGGGGGCGGCTCAGCACATGAGGGGGGACAGGGGCTGCGGGCCGACCGTTGGGGGACATCGGTCCGCAGCTTCGCGTCCGCGGCTGGCCGGCGACACGGGCTACGTCGCCGGTTGGTCGCGGATTGGGTGTTCGGGGGCCCCGTGCTGGAACCCGGCCGCCACCATTCCGGCCGTGTGGCCGGAGACGGCCTCATCGACGAGTGCCCGCAGAGCCTGGTCGGTGAGGCGGGCCCCGTCGGCGATCGCGCGCGCCGCGTCGGCCGCCGGCAGTGCGACGGCCACCGCCGCCTGTGCGCCTTCGATGTAGACCTGCTCGCGGTCGGTCGGCTCCAGGCCGAGGCGCCCGCGCTGCGCCGATGCGGCGCCGAGCAGGAGCGCGGCCTCCCGGCCGCCGCCATCCTCAGCCCACGCCCAGGCGAGGCTGTCCAGGACCTCGGCGGTCTCCATCGCACCAAGGTCGATGCAGGCGCGTGCGCCGGTGGCCAGCCAGGTGACGGCCTCGGCCTCCTGCCCCGCCCGTACGGCAGCGCGACCGAGGGCGAGCAGGGCCCCGCCGCGAGGGTAGGCGTCGGCGACGGGGTCGGTGATGGCGAGCACCTCCTGCGCGGCCTCCTGGGCCCCGGCCGGGTCCTCGAGTTCGACCGCCAGCTCGGCCAGCGCGGCCAGCGCCGAGACCAGCGTGGCGGGTGGGCCATGCTCGCGCAGGATCCCGATCGACGTCTCGTACAGCTCACGCGCCCGGGGCAGATCCCCGTGCAGGTCGTAGTTGAGCTGCGCCTCGACGAGGAGCCGGTAGGTCCACACGGACCGGTATCGCGCCGCGCCCAGTTTGTCGGCCTCGACGATGAATCGTTCAGCGGCCTGCCGCTGGCCCCCCTTGACCTCGGCCAACGCCCGGTCGGCCGCGATCCCCGCGGCGAGCTCAGGCATCGCGCCGGCGTCGGCGGCCGCGGCGGCCAGGCACGCTCGGGCCTCGTCGAGCTGTCCCAGCCGCATGAGCGCCCGTCCCAGCATGCGGCGGGCCTGCATGGCCTCGGGCGTCCTGACCTCATCGGAGGCCAGCAGGGTGTCCTGGAGGATCCGCCGGATCTCACGCAGGCTGGCGCTGGCGGTGAGCAGGACCGCCAGCCCGGCCGCGAGCCGCAGGCGCTTGCCGACGTCGAGCTCGAGCTCGAGCGCGCCCAGGAGATTGCGGTACTCGGCCTCGAGCGGAGGGAGCACCTCGGTGCGCGGCTGGACCTCGGCATCGCCCACGGCGGTCTCCACACAGGTCACCGCCCACTCCAGGTAGGCGTTGACCGCCGCCGCGCGGTCCTCGTCGATGGTCAACCGGGCCAGCCCGAACTCCCGGACGGTCTCCAGCATGCGGTAGCGGGTCCGCCCGCCCTGCTCGAGCACGGACAGCACGGAGTTGTCGACCAGGGCGACGATCGTCTCGACGACGTCGGGCGTGCCGAGCACCGACTCGGCCGCTGACAGAGTGAATGAGTCGGCAAACAGCGACACCCAGCGCAGCGCCCGCTGCTCGTTGGTGCCCAGCAGGTCATAGCTCCATTGGATGGTGGCCCGCAGGTTGCGGTGCCGCGCCGCCCGGTTGCGCTCTCCCGTCTCCAGGGCGAGCCGGCTCTCCAGCCGGGCGAGCACGTCGTCGGGGCTCATGGCGCGAACCCGGCTGGCGGCCAGCTCGATGGCCAGCGGCACGCCATCCAGGACACGGCACAGCTGGGCGATGGCGGCCAGATGGTCATCGCTGACCACCAGGCCCGGCCGCGCGTCGCGAGCGCGCTCGACGAACAGCCGCACCGAATCGACGGTTCTGATCTCCGGGCCGCCGGCCGGCGCCTCCCGGTCGGGCTCAGCCGGCGGCGGAACCGGCAGCGGGGCGACGCGCAACACCCGTTCGCCGGCCACCGCGAGCGGCGCGCGTGAGGTGGCCAGCAGGCGGGACTCCGACCGCCCGCGCGCCAGACGTGCGGCAAGCTCGGCGCAGGCGTCCAGGACGTGCTCGCAATTGTCGAGCAGCAACAGCATCTGGCGGTCATCGAGACGGCGGGCGATCGCCTCGGTGACATCGTCGTCGGCCGCGACCGATAGCCCGAGTGCCGAGGCGACGGCGTCCGCCACCGCCGACGGCTCGCTCACCGACCCGAGCTCGACGATCCAGGCGCCGCCGGAGAAACCGTCACGGGCCTGCTCGGCCACCTCGAGCGCGAGCCGCGTCTTGCCGACTCCGCCGCTGCCGGCCAGCGTCACGATGCGCGCGGACTCCAGCGCCTCGATCACGGCGGGCACCTCGCGCGCGCGGCCCACAAACGAGGAGCTCGGTGCGGGCAGGTTGTGCGACGGGGTCGGGGGCACCGAGGTCACCGCGCCCGCACCCGCCGCCCCGGGGACCGCTCCGGCGGCCCCAGGGACCGCTCCGGCCGCAGCCGGGACCGCCCCGGCCGACGGCGCTGACGCGGCGGCGCCCGACGTGACCGGCTCCGCGGCCGGAGGGGGCGCGAGCGCCTCGTCCTGATCGAGGAGCGCCTGATGCAGCCGCGTCAGCTCCGGGCCCGGCTCGATGCCCAGCTCATCGACGAGGTGGCGGCGCACGCGCTGAAACGCCGCCAGCGCATCGGCCTGACGTCCGGACCGGTAGAGGGCCAGCATCAGCTGCCCCCACAGCCGCTCGCGGAAGCTCTCGACCTGGACCAGCGCCTCGAGCTCGGCGACGAGCGAGCCGTGGCGGCCGGCCGCCAGATCGGCCTCGATGCGATCCTCGATCGCCTCCACGCGCAGCGCGTCCAGCCGGGTCGCCTCCAGCCGCGCGAAGCTCTCGTCGGCGAGATCGCCCAGCGCCGGCCCGCGCCACTGGGCGAGGGCGCCGCGGAGGCGCTCCGCCGCCGGCACCGGCTGGCCGGCCCCGAGGAGCCGCCGGCCCTCGGCGAGCCCGTCCTCGAAGCGGTCCCGGTCCAGGGTGCCGCGCGGCGCTTGGATCCGGTAGCCCCCTGGGAGCGTCTGGACCACCGTGTCGCCGGGCTCGCCACCGGGCACGGCCAGGGCCTGGCGCAGTCTCACCACGTGCATCTGCAGGCTCTTGGCCGCGGCCGCCGGAGCGCTCCCGCCCCAGATCTCCTCGATCAGGCTGTCGGCCGAGACGCGTTCGTTGCGCGACAGCAGGAGGCGGGCCAGCACCGCCTGGCGCCGCGAGCCGCCGAGCGCCAGCACCTCGGTGTTGCTCGCCACCTCCAGGGGTCCCAGGATCCGGAAGTCGAGGGCCATCGCGCCTACCCGTGCGCGCCGGGAGCGACCACCGCGGCCTGGTGGGCGAGCGCCTCGCGCGTACGCCGCAGCAGGGCGAGGATCCGGTGCTCGTCCTGCGGCGTGCCGCCCACCAGGCGGTTGCAGTGCAGATGCGCGAGGTCGGCCAGCATCGCCTGAACCGGCCGGGTCAGCGTCCCCTCCGCCTCCAGCGCCTCCAGGCGCGCCACCGCCGCCGACATGGACTCCGCGCGGCGCTCGAGGATCGCGATGATCGGATGCCAGGCCACGCCATCGCCCTCGAGCAGGGTGCGCAGCTCGCTCTTGCGGGTCCGGTACTCGGCGCCGTCCGCGCGCTGCAGCTGGGCGTGGCGGCGCAACCACTCCAGCCGGCGGGCTCCCTCGATCCCGCAGTCGCCGAGCAGCCGGTCCAGGCCCAGGATGGCGACGTCTGAGCGGTTCAGCGCCTCGGGTGATGCCCGGACCGCCTCCAGCAGCTCGCACACCGCCGCCGAGTCCGCGGCGAACACCCGCTCCGCGGCATCGATGCCGGCCGCTCCCCCGTAGCGCTCGACCTCGCGCTCGTAGGTGTCGATGCTGAAGTGCCGGCACACCCCGGCGTCGATGAGCTCGGTGGCCCAGCTGCTCACCTCGGTCATGAGCGCCCCGAGCAGGACGAGCGGCTGGCCGTGGAAGCGGATACGCAGATGCGGCTCGGGATCGGCGTAGCGGATGAAGAACCACCGATCGGCCAGCCCGGCCCCCAGCGCGAACTCGCCGAGCTCACGGACCGGCCCGGCCAGCAGATCATTGTGGGCGGCCGGCGCGCAGTACAGCTTGGTGTACAGCCAGTCGCTGCCGGGCGGTCGCAGCCGTTGCGCGGCGGTGGCGTGAGGCGGCGCGGCACGATGCGGCGGCCCGTCGTCAGAACGGTCGGCGGCCGTGGTGACGGCGCGACGCACGAACGGGACGACGAGCTCGACGAGGTGCCCGCCGTCAGCGCCCTGCAGCCACGCGTGCTCGAGCGCGGGGAGCGCCTCCTGCAGGACGAGGCTGTGGGCGGCTTGGTCGCGCCGAGCCTCCTCGGCGAGAATCGCGACCCCCTCGTTGCTGTCGAGATCGAGCAACAGCCGGTTGTCGGCGACGGTGAGGTAGACGTGGCGCGGCACGTCTAGCTCGTGTCGCCATGCCGCCACCGCCTCGGCGAACGCGGACGCGTCGCGCGGCGCGGTCTGCGTCGGCAACCGCCACTGGGCCGGGGCCAGCACGACACGCCCGCTCTGCACGCGGGGCAGGAACGGGGCGCCCGCCAGGGGCCCCCAGTCAAAGGGGCTGAGCACCGGATGCTGGTCGGCCTCGACGTCGAGGAGAAAGCGCGCCACCGCCGGGGCGAGCTGGAGGTTGAGCATGTGGCCGGCCACGGCGGCGATGCTCAGCTCCCGCGCCGGCCAGTCGACGCGCAGGCGATCGCCGTCGAGGCTCACCACCAGCTCATCAAGGGGCACGATGCCATCGGCAGCCACGCCGGCCTGCGCGTTGAGCGCGATCTCCGCCGCGCGCAGGGACGGGTGGAGCACGATGTTGGCGGCGCGGGCGTCCGTGGGGAGGTAGACGAGCTCGGCGCGCAGCCGCTGAGGGTCGCGGGCGGCCTCGGCGGCGGCGACGTCGCCGAGCGCGCGCAACGCGGGTTGGCCGAGCAGGTCGGCGAAGCGGCTCAGGTGGCGCCCCGCGGTTCCGACGCCGAGGTTGGGGCCGACCACCAGCTGAAACGCGCCGGCATCGATCGCCGACGCCGACCTGGCCGCCACGAGCACCACCAGCTCCATCGACAGGGGAGCCGTCTCCGGCGTGGGCGCCCACGTCTCGAGCTCCGCGGCGGTCGCCTCGTCGAGCTCCACGACCTGCCGCCCCTCGTGCGCAGCCCGCGACGCGAGGAGGTGCAGAGCGCGGTCGCGCCGGTCGGCGCGTGCTGCCTCGTCGCGATCGGGCCGTCCCAGCGAGTCCGATGACGGCGGCCCGAGACCGACGATGGGGTCGAGGAGCTCGAGGAGCGGCACCGAGCGGTCCGTGCCGTATCGGGTCAGGAACGCCTCCCGGTAGGCGCGCAGATGGGGCAAGCGGGTGGGGTAGGGGCTGATCCGCAGCAGTAGCTCGGCGGCGCGCGCCGCCTCGGAGGCCACCGACCGATGGATCGCCGCACCGTCGAGGGTGAGGGCCATGTCCACCTGCACCGGGCACGACGAGGGTCGCGTGGGATGCAGCTTCGCCATCCGCTTCGCCAGGCGAGGCAGCTCGGCCAGCCGCTCGGGCGCCGGCAGCCCATCCCAGGCCTCCAGAGCAGCGGCCAGCTCGTCGAGCTGCGCGGCGATGCCGGGGGCGGCGCCCGACCGCGCCAGCCGCCCGCGCAGCCGGCCGAGCGGATCGCCGCCGGTGGGAGCGGGACTCAGGTCGGTGAGGAGGATCTCGTGTCGGCACATGACATCGATCGCCGCCTCGACGGCATCGTGCTCGGCGTCCGGCCCTACGAGCGCCGACATCAGTTCCTCATAGGCGATCGGGACGCGGGCGATCTGCACCGTGCGCCTCGCCAGAGCCGTCGCGCGGACCGAGACGTCCTGGCCCCGGGTGTCCTCGGCACGCACGCGCACCGTCGAGGGCAGGGAGAGTCGTCCCGCCGCATCGAGGAGCATCGGGTTGCGTATGAGCTGCAGGTGTCGCCGAACGGTGTCGTCGGTTTGGAGCGCGTCGATCAGCCCCAGGAGCCACTCCATGTCAGGACGCGTACGCGTCCGCGGCGGGGCGGCGGCGAGGGTCAGGTCGGTCCGCTCGCCCCACGTCGCCAGGGCCACTCCCGCGAACAGCCCGTACGGGGTCGGCCGCGTCGCCATCCGGATCCGAAAGCGCGCCTCCCGCGACGCGACGCGCGCGGCGCGCGGGTCCCGTGGGTCCGCGGATGCCGCCGCAGCACGTCGTGACAGCGCGGCCGACAGGTCTGGGCTGCCCACCGCCACCGCCACCGCGGCCCATCCGTCGTCCGCGGGTGGCGGATCGTTCGGCGAGCGCGGCCGCGCGGCCCATGCCGGGAGCAGCGGCGCCCGCACCACGGCCCACTCTGCGGGCTCCAGGAGCCTGGAGGGCCGCATGGCTTTCCGGTCAGATGGTGTACTTGAAGGGGTTATACGCGCAGTGCCCCGTCGACGGCGGCGGCGGAGGCCCGTAGCCGGGGGGCATGGGCGGGCACAGCAGCGACCAGTGGATCGTGTACAGCGTGGCGGGGGTGCGCGGCCGGCACGTCTTGAGGATGCTGATCGTGTAGCCCGGGACCTCCCGATCGGCGTCCTGGACGAGCCCGGTCTGCACGTCGAGGTCGGATTGGTTGTCCGCGGTCACCGACGTCCGCGCGCTGTGCACGAACGAGACCTGCGCGCCCCGCTTCAGGGTCACGCGGTTCGCGGTGACACCCGGGATCGGGGAGTCGGCCGCCGCGACCTTTTCATGGCTGATGAAGTCGTCGGCGTTGTACTCCGCGTAGCTCCCGAGGTCGCGCGTCAGGTAGACGCGGTGCCTGCCGGCGCCGGCGTTCTCGAACAGTCCCGTCAGGGTGACGGTGCGGGCCGGATCGGTATCCGTTTTCGCCTTGTGCGCTTCGACGAGTGGATGGTCGTCCGGCGGCTCTTTCGACGGCACGTCCGGCGGTTCTGGTTCCGTCATCGGCCCTCCCCGAACTGCTCCCGCGTTTGACACGCCCGGGGCCCGCGCACCACTCAAGACCCCGTGACTGATGCGGTGCCAGTGTCCCAGCCTGACATGCCGGTGTCAACCACCCGTGGCCCTTGCCCCGCAAGGGGATTGCCCGGGGCGTTACCGGTCTGTGACCGGGGGTCGGCAGTGTGCCGGACTGCGGACCACGAACAACCAAGGATGACCCATTGATTGAGATGACAGACACCAATGACCGCCCCTGCTCAGAAACCGACGATTCATCAGTGCCACACGAGATTGGCCGATATCAGGTGCTTCGGCCGGTCGCTCGCACCGACGGCACATCGGTGTGGCTGGCGCGCGATCCTGACCTCGAGCGTGAGGTGGTGGTCAAAGAGGTGAGTGCCCTGCGCTCCACCGACCACGCGATGGTGCAGCGCTTCCTTCAGGAGTCGCGGCGGGCGGGCGCGATGAGCCACCCCAACATCGTGGGTGTCCATGACTATTTCGTCCAGGACGGCACCCCGTGCCTGGCGATGGAGTACATGCCGTGCGGCTCGTTGCGCTGCTACGGCCAGGGTCTGGACCTGGCCCAGATCGTGGGGGTGCTCGAAGGCGTCCTCGGCGGTCTCGCTCACGCCGAGCTCCGCGGCGTCGTCCACCGCAACCTCAAGCCGGAGAACGTCATGGTCACCGCCGAGGGACGGGTGAAGATCGCCGACTTCGGGATCGCCACGGCGACCCACGCCGTCTGCACCTGGGCCGGGATCAGGGCCCCCCGGGCGGCGACCGGGACGGAGGCCTACGCCGCGCCGGAGCTGACCGGGGCGCACCCGGTTGGCCCGTGGACCGACCTGTACTCGGTCGGGGTGATCGCGCATGAACTGCTGGTCGGCCGCCCGCCGTCGCACGAGGGCGAGCCGCGCGACACCATCCTGGACCCGACCCTGTCGGGATGGGTGGAGGACCTCCTCGCGCCTGACCCCCACCGCCGTACCTCGAGCGCCTACGTCGCCTGGGATTCTCTGGAGGAGATCGCGCT
>DATJTQ010000076.1:0-37171 GCA_035503355.1 Solirubrobacteraceae bacterium | reverse complement strand
CCCTTAGCGCCCAGGCCACCCGACCCACATCTCGAAAGCCCGTCGTTGACGTTCGCCGGCGCCCCCGCAACCTCCGGCCCCGAAACCACAGCAACCCCCAACACCCCGGGTAACGGTGCGCCGAATCCCCCGTGCATTGGGGGTTTCAGCGGATTTCGCCGTGGGTACGTGCGGTGTCCACAACAGCGGCGAGGGAGAACTCATGACGCATCGGGTTGGGAGGGTCGTCGGCGGCGGACCGCGGCGACGCATCGGTTTCGGGACGGCCGGGCTGGCGACGATCGCCGCCGTGCTCGCGTTCGGGGCAGGGGTGTTCACGGCGGCACCGTCGGCCAAGGTCGACCACAACAGCCAGTCGCACACCCAGTCGCACCTCACGCCCCAGGAGCAGGGGGCCAGCAACTTCGTCAACAGGCTCATCTCCAGGATGACCGTGGCCGAGAAGTTCGGCCAGCTGGAGATGTCGGGCCCGCAGGGCGCGAACGGCACCGCGGGTCAGAGCCTGCTCGACGACGCCAAGAACGGGCTGGTCGGCTCGATCCTCGACATGGTGGGCGTCAACAACATCAACCAGCTCCAGCAGGCCGCGCTCTCGTCGCGGCTGCACATCCCGCTCATCTTCTCGCTCGACGTCATCCACGGCTACAAGACGATGTATCCGATCTCGCTCGGTGAGTCGAGCAGCTTTGATCCGACGCTGGCGCGCAACGACGCGTCGATGGCGGCCTCGGAGGCCACCGCCGACGGCATCAAGTGGACCTTCAGCCCGATGGTCGACGTCACCCGGGATCCGCGCTGGGGCCGCGTACAGGGCACCAGCGGCGAGGACCCGTACCTCGGCGCGGCGCTGGCCGCCGCCCGCGTCCATGGCTACCAGGGCGCCAACTACGGCGCGCCCAACAACATGGCGGCCACCATCAAGCACTTCGCGGCCTACGGCGCCCCCGTGGCCGGCCGGGAATACAACACCGTCGACATGTCGACCCAGCAGCTGTTCAACGACTACCTGCCGACCTACAAGGCCGGCGTCGACGCCGGGGCGGCGACGGTGATGAGCGCCTTCAACTCGCTCAACGGCGTCCCTTCAACGGCCAATCCCGAGGCGCTGCAGACCATCCTGCGTGACGAGTGGGGCTTCGGCGGCACGGTGGTCAGCGACTACCAGGCCGTCCAGGAGCTCGAGGAGTTCGGCTACGCGGCCAACGATGCCCAGGCGGCGCAGGAGGCCATCAACGCCGGCGTGGACATCGAGATGGCGGTACAGCTGCACAGCCCCAACTCCACCTACGAGAACGCCGGCCCGGCGCTGCTGGCGCAGCACAAGATCACCATGAGCCAGGTCAACGACGACGTGCGCCACGTGCTCACCCTCAAGTACCTGGCCGGGATGTTCAAGCACCCGCTGACCGACCCCAACCGGGTGAAGACCGCCGAGTTGACCCCGGCCAACCTCAGCCAGGCGCGGACCGCCGCGGATGAGTCGATGGTCCTGCTCAACAACAACAACCACGCGCTGCCCCTCAGCACGTCGACTCCGTCGATCGCCGTGGTCGGACCACTGGCCGACGACGCGCTGGATCAGCTCGGCGCCGACGTGCCGATCGGCTATGACACGACGCCGGCCGACCTGAAGACCACCGACAAGATCGTCACCACCCTGGACGGGATCAAGGCCGACGCTCCCCACGCGCAGATCAACTACGCCGAGGGATGTGACACCTCCTGCACCGACACCTCCGGGTTCGGCGCTGCCGTCCAGGCCGCGCAGAACTCGGCCGTGACCGTGATCGTGGCCGGCGAGCCGTCGTCGGACAGCGGCGAGGCGTCATCGCGATCGATGCTCGACCTGCCGGGCAGCCAGCTGCAGCTCATCCAGCAGATCGCGGCCACCGGCAAGCCGTACGTCGTCGTGCTGATGAACGGCCGGCCGCTCACCATCCCCTGGCTCGCCGAGAACGCACCGGCGCTGCTGGAAGCCTGGTACCCGGGGACCGAGGGCGGCGCCGCCGTCGCCGACACCCTGTTCGGCAAGGTCAACCCCAGCGGCAAGCTGCCGATGTCGTTCCCGCGCGACGTCGGTCAGATCCCGATCTCCTACAACGAGCTGCCCACGGGCCGCCCGGCGGACCCCAACAACAAGTACACCTCCAAGTACCTCGACGTGCCCAACACGCCGCAGTACGCGTTCGGGTACGGGCTGTCCTACACGACGTTCAACGTGGGGACACCGCACCTCTCGTCGAGCACCGTCTCGCCCAACGGGACGCTGACGGTGACCGTCCCGGTGACCAACACCGGATCGGCTGCCGGCACTGACGTCGCCCAGCTGTACCTGCATCAGGACTTCACCAGCATCCTGCAGCCGGTACGCAAGCTGGAGGGCTTTCAGCGGGTGACGCTCAACCCGGGCCAGACCAAGACGGTCACGTTCACCCTCAACCGCCAGAACTTCGGGTTCTACGACGACGAGGGCCACTTCGTGATCGAGCCCGGTCTGTTCCACCTGTTCGCCGGCGACAGTTCGGTCGGCGGCAACGAGACGACGTTCACGGTGAGCTGATGCGCCCGCGCCTCGCGTTGCTGACCGTCCTCTGCGCCGCCGCGCTGGCCACCGGCCTGTGCGGCCAGGCCCTGGCCGCCGGCACCGGCCGCGGCGGCGATTCGGGCCGTCTGACGGCTCAGCAGCGCGCGGTGCTCCACGGCATCGCCGCCGACACCTGGCGGTTCTACGGCGCCGACGTCGACCCCGTCACGCACCTGCCCCTGGACAATCTCGGTCCGGGGGCGGTGCGCGGGGCCTACACCTCGGCGGCCAACATCGGCGTGTACCTGTGGGCGGTGGTCGCCGCTCATGACATGCACCTCATCGACACCGCGACCGCGCAACGGCTGGCCTCGGCGACCCTCGACGAGGTGGCCTCGCTCAAGCGCTACAAGGGCTTCCTGTACCAGTGGTACGACACTGCCAACGGCAACGTCCTGCTCAACCCCGGGCAGGGAGACTGCCCGGCGACGCCCCCGACGGTTGAGAACAACTGCGGGTTCGTCTCAGCGGTAGACAACGGCTGGTACGCCTCCGGCCTGGTCATCGCCCGCGAGGCGCTGCCGGGAGTACGCGGACTGGCCACGCGGTTGCTCGGCGACATGGACTTCTCGATCTTCTACGACAACCGGCCGCAGACCGACTGCAACACCAACGCGTCGATCGCCGGCAACCAGCCCACCGGCCAGCAGTACGGCGGCTACTACGTGTATCCGGCCCCCGCCCACCCCGCCGGATACCACAACGGAGCCATCTACTCCGACCCCCGCATCTCCATGTACATGGGCATGGGCCTGCGCCAGATGCCCGGCGACGTGTGGTGGCGCACGTGGCGGACACTGCCGCCGCAGCGCTGCTCGACCGATCCGGACTTCTCCTGGCAGGGGCAGTGGCCGGTGCCGGGCCAGTGGGAGACGGTCACCGATCCGCTCAGCCACAAGCAGTTTCAGGTGTGGGAGGGCCATTACGTCTACTCCGCCTCGCCCGGCCCGCCGATCACCTTCATCCCGACGTTCTCGGGCGGCATGTTCGAGGGGCTGATGGCCAACCTCGTCGTGCCCGAGACCCAGTGGGGGACCCACAGCTTCGGGCTGGCCGACCTGCGCTGGGCCCAGGTGCAGGAGCGCTACGACACCCAGGTGCTCCACGATCCGGTGTGGGGGATGTCGCCGTCCAGCACGCCCGACGACACCGGCAACTACAGCGCCTTCGGAGTCCAGGGCCTGGCCCTGGGGCCCGGCCAGGGCTTGGCCCAGGACGGGTGCGCGCCGACCGCGACCGCGCCGTGCACCACCGAGGACGCCGTCACCCCCCACGCCTCGGCGATCGCCCTGCCGGTGATCCCGCAGCAGGCCTACGCCAACCTGCAGAAGCTCCGCTCCGACTATCCCGGCCTCTACACCGCCGACGGCGGCTTCTATGACTCCGTGAACCCCAAGACGGGGTCGATCGGGCACCGGCGGCTGGTGCTCGACCAGTCGATGATCATGGCCGGGCTCGACGACGCGCTCAACAATGATGCGCTGCAGCGTGACTTCGCGCGCGACCCGGTGTCCTGGGCGGCGAAGGCGGAGCTAACGACCGAGCGGATGACGATCCACTGAGCCGGCCCGGGGGCGGCCGGCCTGCCGCTGCGCGTAGTCGCGGAACTCGCGCTCGAAGCGGTCCCAGTCTGACCGGGGCATGCCGTCGGGCTCTGGCGGCGGCTCCTCGTCGACGGGCTCGAAGCCGCCGTCGGGCGGGTCCTCCTGGTCGCGGCCCCGCGACAGCCATGCGGCCAGTGCGGCCACCCCGATCCCCGAGGCGTAGACGAGCCCGGCCAGCGCCGGGTGATGGGTCAGCGTGGCCAGGCCGCCGACCGCGTAGAGCCCGAGGGCGCAGACGACGAGGCGCCGCAGTTCCGCCGGGGGGACGGCGCGCCGGGGCGCACGGGCCAGCGCGCTGGTGGCGATGGCGGCCACGAGCACGATCGCGAACGCCAGTTTCCAGGCGACCGTCGGCGGCATAGCCCCATCATGGGGGTGACGGCCCGGTAGGTCAAGCGAGGCGAGCCGGTTTCGGCCCGGCGAGGCAGGGGCGCCGTCAGACTTCGAGGCCGTGACGCATGGTGTTCTCGCTCACCGCGCGCTGTTCGACGAACTGCAGCAGGTAGTCGGGGCCGCCGGCCTTCAGCCCGGTCCCGGACAGGCGGTTGCCGCCGAACGGCTGGCGGGCCACCATCGCCCCGGTGATCCCGCGGTTGATGTAGAGGTTGCCGACGGGGGAGCGCTGGCGGACCCGGCGCACGACCCCCGGATCGCGGGTGAACAGTCCGCCGGTGAGCGCGTAGGACAGCCCGTCGACGACGTCGCAGGCGGCCTCGACGTCGCGCACGCGCTGGACGGCGAGCAGCGGCCCGAAGATCTCCTGTTCGAGCACCGGGGAGCCGTCGGGCAGATCAGCGGCGAGCGTGGCGGGGCAGAACCAGCCGGCGCCCTCGGGCGCCGGGGCCTGGGCGACGATGCGACCCCCGTCCAGGGCGGCCCGGGCAAAGCGATCCACCCGCTCCTGGGCCTCGCGCTCGATCACCGGTGGCACGTCGGTGCCGAGCGTCTCGGCCTGGCCGACGATGAGCGTGCGCACCGAGCCCGCCAGGCGGTCGAGCAACTGGTCGGCGATGGCCTCGTCCACCAGCACGCGCGACGCCGCTGAGCACTTCTGGCCGGCGTAGTTGAACGCCGAGCCGACGATCGCCGGCACGGCCTCGTCGAGGTCGGCGTCGGAGGCGACGATGACGCAGTTCTTGCCGCCCAGTTCGGCCACCACCTGTTTGAAGTGGTTCTGCCCGTCGCGCAGCTGGGCTGCGGAGGCGATGATCTCGCGGCCCACCGCCAGCGATCCCGTGAAGGCGATGGCATGGACGTCGGGGTGGGCCACCAGCGCTGCGCCGGCGTCCCCCTCCCCGGGCAGGAAGCCGATCGCCTCGGGCGGGACGCCTCCGGCCCGCAGGGCCGAGACGAGCTGGTGGGCCAGCGCGGGCGACTGCTCGGCGGGCTTGAGGACGACGGCATTGCCCGCGGCCAGCGCCGCGGAGGTCATGCCGCAGGGGATGGCCAGCGGGAAGTTCCAGGGGGAGATGACGCCGACGACGCCGCGGGGCACGTAGCGCAGCTCGTTGCGCTCTCCGGGCACCTGGAGCAGCGGCCGGCCGCGGTCGAGCTCGAGGGCCAGCCGCGCGTAGTACTCCAGGAAATCGATGGCCTCGCACACGTCGGCGTCGGCCTCCGGCCACGGCTTGGCGCACTCACGGACCTCCAGCGCGGCGATCTGCAGGCGGCGTTCGCGCAGCCACGCGGCGGCGGCGATGAGCGCGGCCGCCCGATCAGACGCCGCGGTGGCGCCCCAGGTGGCGCGGCCTCTCCGCGCCTCGGCGACGGCGGCATCGACGTCGGCGGCGGTGGCGCGCGCCGCGTCGGCGATCACGTGCTCAGGGGCGCCCGGATCGGTCGACTGAAGCTCTGACCCGGTGCGCTCGTCGGAGCCGACGAGCACCGGCACCCTCAGCGGCAGCTCACCATCGACGCCGGTCAGCGCCTCGGCCAGCCCGTTGCGCACGGCGGACCGGCGCAGCTCGAGGATCGGCTCGTTGGCAAAGGCTGAGGACATGGTGGGGGAGAGCGAGGTTAGAACGCCCGCGCCGCTGATCGCCGTGCCGCTGTCCCTGGCGGCGCACGACCGGCGCCCCGCCGCCTACGGCAGCAGCGGATAGCAGGGGATGCGCAGATCCTTGCGGACCGCCACCGGCACGTGGACGGCGACGCAGGCGTCGCTCTGGCCGCTCTGGCGCAGCTGCCAATGACCCCGGGTGTGGCGCAGCGCCGCCCACTCGGTCTTGCGAAAGGCCTTGCACCGCGCGCCCCAGCCCGGGGCCGGCTTGTAGAACACCGCGGCCCACGCCGTGTCGACGGTGGAGGTGTAGACGGCGACGCATTGCCGCGGCGCGCCGGCGCCCAGGGCGGCGCGGACGATCGGGGCCTTGGCGGGGCCGCTCACCCCGACGCGGGCCATGGCCACGGCGGGGGCGGCGAGCAACGCGGCAGCGCCGAGAGCCGGCAGAAGACGCTTCATCGCACGGACCCTAGCCGTGCCCACGGACGCGCGCCCAAAAATAAGCCCGCGCGCCCAAAAATAAGCCCGGATACGGTGCACCAGACGAGGCACGTCCCCGGCTCGGCCCGGTCAGCGCGGGATGTTCCAGAACACCGTCGAGCCGGAGCGCGTGAGCGTGAAGGTCGCGTTGCTCGAGTGCGTCAACGGGTCGGTCCCGTGCACGTAGTGCACCCGCATCCGCGTGAACATCCGGAGGCCCAGCATCGTGCGCGGCCGCGACAGGGTGATGGTCACCGCATGCTGAGCGAACTTGCCGGCGGCGCAAAACGGCTCGCAGTTGTTGACCCAGTCATCCCCGGCGGCCTGCGCGGTGCTGCTCGTCCACGACGTCCACTTCAGCTTGCCGGGCTTGGGCCGCCGTCCCGCCGTTCCGGGGCCGGCGAAGAACCCGGTGCCGTCGCCGGTGTAGACGATCTGCTTGGGGCGCACCAGCACGTTCTTGCCCTTGGTCACGGTGCCGCCGTCGGCCAGAACGCCGGGCAGGCTGGCCGCGGTCGCCGCCGTGGCGAGCACCAGAGCGCCGATGAGGGCCAGGAGCGAGGCACCGAGTCGCATGACGCTGCCCACCCTACCGGCTTCAGGGTGCGGCGAGCAGCTGCTCGATGGGTACGCCCCGCGCCGCCTCGGCCAGGAAGCTCTCGTTGGAGGTGTTCTCCAACAGCCGGCGCACGAGGTAGGCCATGCCGGCGACCAGATCACCGACCGGGCAGTAGGTGCGCACCCGGTAGCCGCGGGTGGCCAGGGCGTGCTGGAGCTCGTCGCCCAGCCCGCGCAGCACCTGCAGCTCGAGGTCGCGGTCCTCGCCGCCCGATACGCGGTTGTAGGCGATGGCGTGAGCCACGGAGCGCAGGTTGTGGGAGGCGACGGCCACCCGCAGGGCGGGGCGGGCCCTGAGCAGCTCGCGGGTGAGGGCCTCGAAGTTGCGGTCACAGTCGGCCTTGTCCTCGAAGACGGGGACGTCCCAGCCGTGCTGCCGAGCCTGGACGAGCTCGTGGTCCCAGTAGGCGCCCTTGACCAGGCGCACCGTCAGCGGCGGCTCGCGGAGGGTCTCGCGCGCCCAGGCGATGACGCGCCGGGCCTGGTCCGGGGAGTCGCGCAGATAGGCCTGCAGCACCAGGCCGGCCGAGGGCCCCGAGCGAAACTCGTCCTCGTCGAGGAGGTCGAGCACGAGGTCCAGCACCGCCTCGCGCGAGTCCATGGATTCCATGTCGATGTGCAGGTGCGCGCCGGCTGACTGGGCGGCCCGTAGCAACGGGCGCAGCCGCCGGGCGGCGTCGCGCTGGCCGCGCTCGGGGGCCTCCGGGCGCAGCAAGGGGGTCAGCGCGGTCACCTTCACGCACACGTTGGCGCGCGGCAGCCGGTGGGCGGGCCCAATCCCATCGGTCTCGAGCATCTCGCGTGACGGCCAGCTGCGCGTGGCCGCCGCCATCTGCTCGATCGCCTCCAGGCAGCGCGCGGCGTAGCGGTCGGCCTCGGATTCGGTGACGGTGGCCTCGCCGAGCAGGTCCACCGAGCTGGCCACCCCGCGCTCCCACAGCTTGCGCAGCGTGCCGAGCGCCGCGGTGGGCGTCTCGCCGACGATGAAGCGATGCGCGAGATGGCGCACGCCGCCGGCCGCCGCGGCGCCGAGGGCGGCGCGTCCGGCGCGCGTCCCGGACATCTTCATGGCCACCGAGAGGGGCGGAGGAGTCTCGGGCACCTCCTCCAGGAACCCGACGAGATGCCGGGCCAGGTCATCGAGCGAGCGGCACGCCGGCACGACGTCGACGAAGCGAAACAGCGCCGCGCGCAGCTCCCGGTCGGAGGAGGCCATCTCCATGGCGCGAGCGTCCAGCGCCTTGAGCGGCTGGCGCGACGCGGCCGGGAAGGCCCCCGCGAGCTCCTCGCCGATCTGGCGCACGGCGGCCTCCAGCTCGGCTCCGCCCGCTCCACCCTCCTGCACGGTTGCGCTCACGCCGTCACCTCCCGGGCCGGCACGGGATCCGGCATCGGGGTGGCCAGCGTGCGGCGCTCGATCTCCTCCCAGCTGACGTCGCGGGCGCGCTCAGCCGCCTCCACCGCGCCGCCGCCGTTGAGTCCGAACAGGCGCTTGCGCCACAGCAGCCACACCACCACCGCCAGGTTGATGATGCATCCGATCACCTTCAGCACCGTGCCCTCGTGGATGATCTCGTAGATCTCCAGGGGGAGCAGGATGGTGGTGGCGATGAAGGTGAGGTACTCCGCCCACCGCTTGCCGTACCACAGCCCGACCGCCTCGATGCCCTCGAGGATCCCGTAGCCCAGCAGCGCCGCGCCGACCTCGTGGAGGGTGCCCGACCGCAGCGAGAACAGGCGGTC
Source organism: Solirubrobacteraceae bacterium (assembly GCA_035503355.1). Lineage (GTDB taxonomy): Bacteria > Actinomycetota > Thermoleophilia > Solirubrobacterales > Solirubrobacteraceae > Palsa-465. Next base: position 28,140 of record DATJTQ010000076.1, on the reverse strand, counting down.
CAGGTCGCGCAGGATCCCGACGTGGCCCGAGGTCTGCACCGGGCCGCCGGCCACCCCGCCCTGAAAGGCGGTGAGGATGCGGTAGTAGGCGTCGTGCAGCGACGCGCGATGAGCGGTGAAGGCCAGCACCCCGACGCCGATGAGGACCAGGACGATGAAGTGCACGACGCGGTCAACAGCGATGATCCGCAGGACGATCTTGTCGTGCAGGGCCTTGCCCCGTGCCGGGACGACGATCTCGTCGCGGTCGGGAGGGTGCGCCCGGCCCGGATCGGCTGCAAGCGGCAGCGGCACCCAGGTGTCGCAGCGCAGGCAGCGATGCCAGCGCACATCCCCGTGGTCCTGCACGACGATGCTGTCCTCAGGCCGCGCGGGCCCGGCGTCGCGCCCGACGAGCACGTGCCCCGACACCCCGCAGGTGATGAGCTCCCAGTCGAGGTGGCGCCGCCGGCGGGGACGTTGGGTTCCGGGTGGGTGGCTGGCATGGGCCATCGGCTCACAGGATGTTGACGGCTCGGGCCACCACGAGGCCGATCGTCGTCAGCGCGGTGATCGACTGGACGGTCATGAGGGCCTTGGCCATGGGGGTGAGCGGCATCGTGTCGGTGGGGCTGAACGCGGTGGCGTTGGTGAACGACGTATAGAGATAGTCCACGAGCGTGGGATGCCACCCGTGCGGCGCGAACTGGGGCTCGGTCATCTGGACGAAGAGGAAGTCCGGATGCGGGTTGCGCCGGCGATGGCGGGCTCGGGGCCCGCCCCCGTCCAGCTGCCAGAACCAGACGCCGAACAGGAGGACGTTGGTGACCCACAGCACGACGCCAGACCCGATGAGCGCGTGGGCGTGGGCCTGGCCACCCGCGACGAGATAGCGGACCAGCATGACCAGCGAGTAGCAGTTGGCGGCGGTGACGATCGCGATCAGCGTGAGCGCCAGCCGCCGGCGCAGGAGCGAGTCACGCATGCGCGGATGCGGCGCGGCCATGGTGAGCCCGACGAGCGCTGCCCCCTCCAGGGCCGGTAGCAGCCAGCCCGGCCCGAAGGTGAGCTGATCGGCCAGCGACAGGTCCAGCAGAATCGCCGCCGCGATCACGAGTTGGCCGCCCCAGTAGGGGTCAAAGCGCGTGACGACGGCGGAGACGTCCTCGTCAACTCCGCGGACACCCTTGTCGGCCGTATGCACGTCCTTGTCGACCTGTCGCTGCACCTTGCCGGGCACACCCGGATACTGGCACGCACGAAGGCGCCCGCCGGGAGGATCCGACCGCGGCGTCCCCGAACATGAATCGGATGCGCATCTCATTCGCCGGCGCCGCGGTCCTGGCCGCCGTCGGGCTCTCGGCCTGCGGGGGCAGCGGCGGCGGGCAGGGCACCCGGGCCTCAGACCAGTCGCCGTCCACCGGCGCCACCAGCGCCCAGACCACCGCCGCCCACAGCACGGCCACCGCCGGCCAGACGGCCACCGCAACGCAGAGCGCCGCCGGGAGCCAGAGCGCGACGTCGAGCCAGACGGGGACGTCCACCGCCAACAGCGGGGGCGCCGCCGTGGAGAGCGGCAGCAGCGCGGCCCAGTGCACCGCGGCTGACCTGACCCTCTCCTACCTCGGCGGCCAGGGCGCAACCGGCCACGGCGAGCTGGGCTTCGCGCTCAAGAACACCGGCTCGGCGGCCTGCACCACCGGCGGCTACCCCGGGATCCAGTTCCTCTCGGGCAGCGGCGCGGCGCTGCCCACCACCCCGCAGCACACCACCGACGATTTCTTCGGCCACCTGGCGCTGCAGCGCGTGACGCTCCAGCCCGGGCAGACGGCATCGTTCCGCCTCGGCGTCTCCCACGGCGGCGGCTCGAGCGCGGGCTGCAGCACCGCGGACGGCCTGCAGGTGATCGCGCCCAACGACACGGCCACCCTCAAGGTGCAGATCCCCAACGGCGCCTCGGAGTGCGGGACCACCACGGTCTCACCGGTCCAGCCGGGTACCAGCGCGTATCAGTGACGGCGTCCGGGGGCTAGCGCGTCGCCGGGACCAGCCACGCGGGACCCTCGGCCAGCATCCGCGTGATCTCGGCGGCGGGGACGGGCCGCGAGAAGTGAAAGCCCTGGACGAGGTCGCACCCCAGCCGGGCCAGCTCGGCCACCTGCTGCTCGGTCTCGGCGCCTTCGCCGACGACACGGAGCGAGAGGGCGCGGGACATGGCCACGATGGCCTCGGTCACCGCGGTGTCGCGCGACTCGGTGCCCAGGCCGTCGACGAAGGAGCGGTCGACCTTGAGCGCGTCGAGCGGCAGCCGGGTGAGGTAGGACAGCGACGAGTATCCGGTCCCGAAGTCGTCGAGGACGAGACGCACCCCGAGCGCCTTCAGCGCGGTGAGGGTCTCGGAGAGCTGCTCGTTGTCTGAGACGAGCATGCTCTCGGTCAGCTCCAGAGCCAGCACGGAGGCGTCGAGCGCCGAGACGCGCAGCGCGGTGGCCACGGTGTCCACCAGCGCCGGGTTGGCCACCTGGGCGGCGGAGAGGTTGACGCTCATCGTCAGCGGCGCCGCGTCGGGCCGCTGACGGCACCACTCGGCCGCCTGGCGGCACGCCCGCTCCAACACCCAGCGACCGATGGGCTCGATGAGCCCGTTCTCCTCGGCCACCGGGATGAAGTCCGCGGGGGAGATGCGCCCCCGCTCGGGGTGCTCCCAGCGCAGGAGCGCCTCCACCGAGACCATGGCGCGGTTCTGCAGCGAGACCAGCGGCTGGTAGTGCAGGACGAGCTCGTCGCGCTCGAGCGCCCGACGCAGGTCATTCTCAACGCGCAGCCGGGAGAGCGCGCGCCCGCGGAGGGCCTCGTCAAACAGCTCGTAGCGCGCGCGGCCGCGCTCCTTGGCGCGGTGCATGGCGGCGTCGGCGTCGCGCAGGAGGTCCTCGGCGCGCTCCCCGCCCTCGGCGAGCGCGATGCCGATGCTGACGGTGATGAAGTGCTCGTTGCCGTCCAGCACGAAGGGACGGGTAAAGACGCCGGCGATCCGCTCAGCCATCTCGATGGCGTCGTGCTCACCCGCGATGTCCTCGAGCAGGATCCCGAACTCGTCGCCGCTGAAGCGCGCCACGGTGTCCGACGAGCGCACCGCCTGACGCAGGCGCGGGGCGGCCGCCGCCAGCAACTCGTCGCCGGCGCGGTGCCCGAGGCTCTCGTTGACCAGCTTGAAGCGGTCCAGGTCCAGGGCGAGCACCGCGGTGAGGGTGTCGCGGCGGCGCTGGCGCTCGGCGGCCTGTCCAAGACGGTCGAGGAAGAGCAGGCGGTTGGGCAGCCCGGTGAGCGGGTCGTGCAACGCCCGGTGGCGGATGTCATCGTCGGTCAGCTGGCGCTCCACCACATCGCCCAGGACGTTGGCCAGCGCCTGCACGAAGTCGACGTCGCCCTGCTTGAACGTCCTCGGTGCCATCGAATGAAAGCCCAGCGCCCCAAAGGGCCCGCGGCGGCCCTCGATGACGACGGTGAGCCCGCTGGCGGTGCCCATGTCGGTGAGCACCTGCGAGCGTTCGAAGCGCCGCTCCACCGTCCAGTCGCTCACGATCGCCGGGCCGCCGCTGAGCAGCGCGTAGCCCGATTGGGACCCCAGTCCCGCGGGGGAGCGGTCGTTGACGCGGACGCCCGGCATCCCATGGACGGCCCTGAAGGCCACGGCGTCCTCGCAGGGGATCAGCTCGACTACCGCGCCGACTTCGAGGTCCAGCAGGTCGACCCCCGCGTTGACCGCCTCCTGCATGAGGTCGGTGAGGCTCGCGCCCTGGAGGGCCTGCTCGCCCAGCCGGGCCACCGCGGCCTGCTGGGCAACGCGCTGCTCCAGTTCCGCCTCCGCGTTCTTGCGATCGGTGATGTCCGACATCACCCCGTGCCATCGGGTGACCCCGTCGGGGCTCCTCAGCAGCACGGCGTCGTCGTGGACCCAGACCGCGTGACCGTCGCGGTGGCGCAGCCGGTACTCCATGGGAGTGGTGGGGGGCAGGATCCCGTCGGCGAAGCCCTGTTCGGCGGTGAGCACGCGCTCGGCGTCCACGGGGTGGATCTGCCGCGCCCACATGTCGGGGTCAGCGCACCACTCCTCGGGCGTGAAGCCGAGGATCTCCTCGATCTGCGGGCTCACGTAGTACCAGCGGCCATCGCCGCCGGCATCGGCGGTGTAGAGGATCGCGGGGACCCTCTCCAGCAACAGGCTTGAGTTGTCGGTTCGCGGCCGCTCGGCTGAGCTGGTCCCATTCAGTGCCCCGGCCCGCGAGTGCCCGCCGTGCGCGCGACGGTCAGACATGTCTTTGGCTGTCATCGGCAGCCCTGATGAGGTTCTGAAGTCGGCGGCGACTACTCGCCCGCGGCGCTGAACAGCGTCACCGGGCCGGAGTCGTCCTCCGTGGCGCGTCCGTCGGCGATGAGGAGATCGAGATGGCCGAGCACCTCCGAGATGGTGAGGAACGCCTGGGTGACCGCCACGTTGCCCCACATCTGGTTGGCGAGGTCATACGCGGTCTGGGGGCCGTCGCGCAGGAGACGGTGGATCTTGCCCGCCCGGCGCGCCGTCATGCGGAACCGCTCGTCGATGAGCGCCACGTGCTCGGTCACCGGCGGGCCGTGGCCGCCGAGCACGAGGCGCGCGGGCATTTCGCGTGTCTCGCGCAGTGAGTCCATGTAGCGGATGAGGGCGTGCGGCCGCTCCGCGGCGGTCCCGGCCCCGGTCGCGTCGACCGCTTCGCCCAGCGGCCGGGAGATCAGCGGATTGGACGAGATACGCGAGAGCAGGTGGTCGCCGGCGATGAGGATCTGGCGGCGCGCGTCCCAGAACACGGTGTCGGAGGGGCTGTGCCCCGGCCGCTGCAGGGCGGTCAGGGTGCGGTCACGGAGGGTGAGCTCCGTGCCCTGGCTCAGCGGCACCGTCACCTGACCACTGGATCCGAAGGCGCGGAACGCGCCTCCCACCATCTGCAGGGCCGTGGCCAACTCCCCGGGGACGCCGTGGCGGCGCATCACTGCCATCGAGAACTCGTCGTCGGCGGTGGCGGAGGCGCTGAAGTTCTCCAGGTAGGGCCCCAGTGCGTCCAGCGCCGCCACCTCGGCGCCCGAGCGCCGGGCGATGATCTCCAGCAGCCCCAGGTGGTCCATGTGCTGGTGGGTGATGACGATCAGCCCGAGGTCCTCGATCCGATGACCGAGCTCGCCCAGCGCCCGCTCGAGCTCGTCCAGGGACTTGCCGCTGTTGGGCCCGGTGTCGACCAGGGTGAGCGGGTCGTCCTCGAGCAGGTAGCAGTTGACGCGACCCACCAGGAAGGGGGTGGGCACCGCCATCATGTGGATGCCCGCGTCGCGGGCCTGCGCGAGGGCCTCGTCGGCCTCGGCCGGGCTCACGACCGGATCAGGCCCAGCACCTCGTCGCGCTTGGCCTGCATGTCGGCCACGGAGACCAGCGACTCGAGGCACAGCCGCAGCAGCGGCTCGGTGTTCGACGCGCGCACGTTGAAATGCCAGTCGTCGTAGTCGATGGAGATCCCGTCCAGCCGGCTCTGGCGCGCGTCGGAATAGTGCGCGGCGATCTTCTCGATCTTGGCGTCCTGATCGTCGACGGTGCTGTTGATCTCGCCCGAGATGAAGTACTTGCTGCGGTAGGGCTCGAGCAGCTCGGACATCGTGGCCCCGCGCTGGGAGAGCAGCTCGAGGATGAGCAGCGCCGGCAGGGTGCCCGAGTCGGCGTTGTAGAACTCGCGGAAGTAGTAGTGGCCGGACACCTCGCCGCCGAAGATGGCGTGCTCCTCGCGCATCCGCGTCTTGAAGAAGGCGTGTCCCACCCGGTTGACCAACGCCCGGCCTCCGGCCTGCTGCGCCACGTCGGCCACGGCGCGGCTGGCCCGGACGTCGTAGAGCACGGTGCCCCCGGGCTCCTTGGAGAGCAGCGACTCGGTGAGCAGCGCGGTGAGGAAGTCGCCGTCGACGAAGTGGCCCTGCTCGTCGATGAAGAAGCACCGATCGGCGTCGCCGTCCCAGGCGATGCCCAGGTTGGCCTGGCGCTGGACCACCTCGCGCATGATGAACTCGCGGTTCTCGGGCAGCATCGGGTTGGGCTCGTGATCGGGGAAGTTGCCGTCCGGCGTCCAGTAGGCCTCCGAGAGGTCCAGGCCCAGCCGTTCCAGCAGCGGCCCGACCATCGGGCCGGCCATCCCGTTGCCTCCGTCCACCACCACGCGCAACGGCTTGATCGTCGACTGGTCCACGAGCTTGAGCGCGGCCTGCTGGAAGACCTCGTAGACGTCGACCTCCTCCACCGACCCGCCGCCGGGCGCATCACCGAGCCCGTCGAGGATGCGGTCGCGCACCTCGCCCAGGCCGGCGTCGCCCGAGAGGGCCAGCGCGCCGCGGCTGACGAGCTTGGCGCCGGTGTAGGGCTTGGGGTTGTGCGAGGCAGTGCACATGGCCCCGCCGTCGAGCTCCCGGGAGCCGACCAGGTAATAGAGCATCTCTGTCCCGACCATCCCGGCGTCCAGCACGGTCGCCCCCTCGGCCACCATGCCGTCGCGATAGGCCGCCGCCATCTCCTCGGCGGTGAGGCGCATGTCGCGGCCCAGGCCCAGCCGCAGCTCGGAGGTCGGCTTGCCCTCCATGGCGGCGATGACCCGCGCGAAGGCGCGGCCGATGGCGTGGGCCGCGCCGGGACCGAGCTCCTCGCCGTAGAGGCCGCGGACGTCGTAGGCCTTGAACACCTCGGGGTGGGTGAGCTCGGACACGGGCTGGGGATGATGCCTGATAATCCGCCGCCGTGAGGCGCAGCGCGTCGCAAACGGTCCTGGTCACCGGGGCCCACGGGCTGCTGGGCGCGTGGCTCACCGCGGCGCTGCTGGATGCCGGACACCGCGTCGTGGTCATCCGCCGCGATGAGCCCGCTGCGTCGGCGCTCGAGCTCCTGGGCCGTGCTGCCGAGGTCGACACGGTGCACGGCGACATCTGCGAGGAGGGGCTCGTCGCCCGTGCCCTCGGCGAGTATGAGGTCTCGAGCGTCTTTCATCTCGCCGCCCAGACCCAGGTGGGGGCCGCCAACCGGGCGCCGCGCCCCACCTTTGAGACCAACGTCCGGGGCACCTGGATGCTGCTCGAGGCCTGCCGGGCCCACGGCACGCGCAGCGTCGTCGTCGCCTCCTCGGACACGGCCTACGGCCGCCAGGCGCAGCTGCCCTACCGCGAGTCCCAGCCGCTGGCGGCGACCTTTCCCTACGACGTGTCCAAGGCCGCCGCGGACCTCATCGCGCGCTCGTACTGGCACACCTTCGCGCTGCCGGTCGCCGTCACCCGCCTGGCCAACGTCTACGGCGGCGGTGACACCAACCGCGGCCGCCTCATCCCCGAGGCGGTGGGGGCGGCGCTGGCCGGCCGCGCGCCGGTGATCCGCTCCGACGGCTCACCCGAGCGCGACTTCCTCTACGTGGAGGACGCCGTGGCCGCCTATCTGGCCATCTGGCGGCTGCTGCTGGCCGGCCGGGGCGGGGGCGAGGCGTTCAACGCCGGCGGCGGGCGCCCGTACCGAGTCGCCGACGTCGTGGAGTTGACCTGCCGGCTGGCTGGCGGGGCGCTGACCCCCGAGATCCGCGGCGCCGCCACGCCCCACGGTGAGATCGACCGCCATTGGGTCAACGCCACCAAGCTGCGCGAGTTCACCGGCTGGGCCCCACTGGTCGGCCTGGAGGAGGGGCTGAAGCGGACGATCGCCTGGTATCGAGCGCATCCGCGCGCCCTGGGCCTGCTGCCGTAAAGGCCACCGCCGCCCCGGCGGCGGCTCCTATAGTTACTGGGCATGTCCGGTCATTCCAAATGGGCTTCCATCAAGCACAAGAAGGCGGTCGTCGACCAGCGCCGCGGCCAGCACTTCACCAAGCTGACCCGCGCCATCACGGTCGCCGCGCGTGAGGGCGGCGGTGACGTGGACGGCAATCCGTCACTGGCGCTGGCGGTCCAGAAGGCGCGCGACGCCTCGATGCCCAAGGACAACATCGAGCGTGCCATCGCCAAGGGCACCGGCGAGGGTGTTGACGCTGACCAGATCGAGACCGTCCTGTATGAGGGGTACGGCCCCGGGGGCGTGGCCCTCCTCATCGAGGCCCTCACCGACAACCGCAACCGGACGGGCGCCGACGTGCGTCACGCCCTGTCCAAGCACGGGGGCAACCTGGGCGAGCCCGGTTCGGTGGCCTACCTGTTCGACAAGCGCGGGGTGATCGTGGTCGACGCCGCCCGCTACGACGAGGAGGACCTCCTGGTGGCGATTGACGCCGGTGCCGAGGACATCTCGCGCGACGACGACGTCTATGAGATCGTCACCGAGCCCGGAGACCTGGTGGCGGTGCGCGAGGCGCTCGCCGGGGCGGGGGTCGAGATCGAGTCCGCCGACGTCACCCAGCGCCCCAAGTCGCGGGTGCCGCTCGACGAGTCAGACGCCTCACGGCTGCTCAAGCTCATCGACATGCTGGAGGAGTCAGACGACGTGGGCGCGGTGCACGCCAACTTCGACGTGGACGCCGACGTGCTGGAACGGATCGCCTCGTAAATCTGCCGTTGGGCCGTAGATCGGTCCTTCGCCGATTCTTCGCCGCGCTCGCTAGTCTCGCCCCCTCTATGCGAAAGACGACAACCATCACGTGCGCCGCGCTGGCGCTGGCCGCGGCCATCGCGGGCTGTGGCAGCAGCAGCAGTTCGACCAAGGCGGCGGGCGTCCAGCTCGCGCCGTCGGACGGAGCCACCTCCGCCACCAGCACCGCTGCCGCAAGCTCGGCCACCACGAGCGCCTCGACCAGCGCCACCAGCACCACCACCAGCAGCACGCCGCTGCCCGCGGCCCTGAAGACCAAGCCGAAGATCTCGATCCCCTCGGGCCCGCCGCCCAAGAAGCTGGTGGTCAAGGACCTGATCAAGGGCACGGGCCCGGCCGCGACGGCCAGCTCGACGGTCAACGTCCAGTACGTCGGTGAGCTCTACAAGGGCGGCAAGCAGTTCGACGCCTCCTGGGACGACGGCTCGGGCCAGCCGGTCTCCCTGCCGCTGTCGGGCGTGATCAAGGGCTGGCAGCAGGGCATTCCCGGGATGAAGATCGGCGGCCGGCGCGAGCTCATCATCCCGCCGAGCCTGGGCTATGGCGCGAGCGCCCAGTCCAAGATCCCAGCCAACTCCACGCTCGTCTTCGTCATCGACCTGCACGGCCTGTCGTAGTCGCGCGGCCCTCCGCCGCCCGCCGCCGATCTAGCCGGTATCCGCGCCGTCGCGATCTCGGGCGCGGTACAGCGGCGTGGGCCCCGAGACGCCCTTGAGCTTGTGACGGCCCGCCGCTGACCAGTGAAACTCGTCCCGGGTGGCGTCGCGGATCTCCTGGGTGCACAGGACGCTGCCCGGGCGGGCGATTCCGGTGACGCGGCTGGCCAGGTTGACCGAGTTGCCGTAGTAGTCACCGGCCCGCTGCAGCGCCGGGCCAAAGGCGATGCCGGCCCGCAGGCTGGGCAGCTCCTCCTGCTCGAAGGCCTCGACGAGACGCAGCGCAACCTCGACGAGCGGGCCGGGCCTGGGGCTGACGAACATGGCGGCGTCGCCGATGGTCTTGACCAGGCGAACCGGCGCCTGGGTCAGCGACGTCGACAGGGTGGCCAGCCGGCCCGCCACCGTTCCCAGCTCCCCGACCTCCACCTGGCCCCCCAGCCGGGTGAAGCCGACGAGATCGGCGAAGCAGACCGCCAGCTCCTGGGCGCCGGCGATGTCGCCCGCCTCGAGCTCGGCCAGGCCCAGGACGCCCCGCTGCACGCTGTCGCGCAGGTGACCGGTGAACGCGGCCACCAGGATCGGGGTGAAGGCCGGCGTGAGCTGCTCGGCCAGTTCGGCGAAGCGCAGCGCCACCTCGTCCTCTGACTCGCCCGCCTCCAGGAAGGTGTCCACGAACGACGCGGTGATGGTCGCCGCCAGCCGGCCCATGCCCTCGCCGAGCACCCGCGTGATCTCGTCCACGCGCTCGTCGGCGAACCCGGCATCGAGGAACAGCTTCATCGACTTGGCCGCCTCGACATCCTCATCGGAGAACACGCGATCGTCGGGGCCGGGTGCGGGCAAGCCGTGCTGGCGGCGGATGCGAGCCATGGTCCCGGCGCCCAGCCCGGTCCGCTCCTCGACCTCCGCGGCGGTGTAGGTGCCGCCCAGCACCCGCTCGACCGGCAGCAGCGCCAGCCGGTTCTCCCGCACCGCCGTGGTGAGCTCCTGCTCGCTGAAGCCATCGTCAGCGAGTCGCTGCAGCAGCTTGCGACGTTTGTCGCGCGCTTCGTCCTCGAGCCCGTCGAGCAGGCCCAGCGCCTCGAAGTCCATCACTGCATCCTCTCTGATGACAGCGACGTTCGCTAGCATCGTCGCGTCCTCGGGGCATCCCAACGCCTTGCGGTGCCCCTTAGCTGAAACCCACCCGGTACGTACACATGCTCCTGTCGATCCTGATGCCTGTCTACAACGAGCGAGAGCGCGTGGAGCAGGCCATCGCGGAGGTCCTCTCCACCGATCTGCCGAGCGACTTCGAGCTGATCATCGTCGACGACGGCTCGACTGACGGCACCCGGGAGATCCTGCGCGGCGGTGACTGGGGAGATCGGGTGCGGCTGTTCGAGCACGAGCGCAACAAGGGCAAGGGCGCCGCCATCCAGACCGCACTGCACGAGGCGCGCGGCGACTTCTCCTGCATCTTTGACGCCGACCTCGAATATGACCCCGAGGACCTGGCGCTGCTCATGCCGCCGCTGATGGACGGGCGTGCCAACGCGTGCTTCGGGGTCCGGGCCTTCGACGGTTACACCAGCCACTCGTTCCTGTTCGTTCTGGGCAACAAGGGCGTGACGCTGGCCTGCAACCTGCTCTTCAACGTGTACCTGCACGACATCATGACCTGTCACAAGATGATCCGGACTGACCTGTTCCAGAGCCTGGAGCTGCACGCCGCCGGGTTCTCCATCGAGCCCGAGATCACCGCCCGGCTGGTGCAGAAGGGCGAGCGGATCTTCGAGGTGCCCGTGCACTACCGGGCGCGTGCCACCGAAGAGGGCAAGAAGCTCACCGCCCGCGACGGGTTCCGGGTGATCGGGACCCTGATGCGCTGCCGGCTGACCCCCGCCGGCTGACACCGGCCGGCTGACACGGGCCGGCTGACACCCCCGCAGGCGCCTCGGTTCAGGTCCCCGGCCCGCGCCGCCGTTTCTTCTCAGCCGCCGGGGCCGGCGCGATCTGCTGCGTGGTGGTGAAGATCGACTGAAGCGTCGAGAACAGCGGCTGCACGGGGTTGCCCTCCAGATCGATCGCGCCCTTGTCCACGAACGGCGGATGGGGGAAGGGGTCACCGCCGCTCCAACCCGGTTTGGAGGGGAAGTCCTGCAGGTCGAACCACATCGCTGCCGCGACGTAGGGCTTGGAGGCGAACACGCCCAGGTGATAGGCCGCCTGGGCGGTCTGGTACTGGTAGGTCCCGCGCTGCTCGGGCGGCCCGTTCTGGCTGCCCTCGAAGCCGAACTCGGTGATCATCAGCGGCTTGGAGGGGTAACAGCCGTGCAGGAAATCCAGGAACGGGCTGAGCTGGGACGGATCGTCGGTGGTGCCGCCGCCGGCGTCAAACCAGCCGAAGTAGTCGTTGAAGCCGAGCACGTCCAGCGGGGCGTACGCGGTCTGGCAGGCGACGCCGGGCCAGCTGGAGATGGCCATGCCGACCGGCCGCGTCGGATCGAGCTGATGGGCGAGCTGCGTCGCGCCCGCGATGTAGCGCGCCTCGGCGTCGCCGGGGGGCGTCTGCAGCTCGTTGGCGATGCTCCACACCAGGATCGAGGGGTGGTTCTCATTGGTGAGGATGTTGGTGCGCAGCATGTTGTGGGCGAAGTTCAGCCAACCGCTGCGCGTCAGATAGCTCACGTTGGTCTGATAGACGGGGATCTCTGACCAGATGAGCAGGCCGTCGCGGTCGGCCGCCTCCTCGATCTCGGGGTTGAGCGGGTAGTGGGAGCGGATGACCTTGCCGCCGAGCTCGCGGATCCAGCCGACCATCGTCTGCAGCTGGGTGGGCGACATCGCGGCGCCCGTCCCGACGTTGAGCTCCTGCAGGTCAAAGCCGCGGAGGTCCAGCACGCGGCCGTTGAGCAGCAGCTGGCCGCCGGGGCCGACGGTGATGCTGCGGATGCCGCTGTAGTCGGTGTAGCCCTGCAGCGGACGGCCGTGGGCATCGGACAGCGTCAGTGTCGCGTGGTAGAGGTAGGGGTCAGTCGGTGACCACAGGTGCGGAGCGGGGATGGTGATCGCCGCCCGCGCCAGCCAGGTGCCTCCGGCGGCGACGGTGTGCGCGCCGAAGGTGACCGCCCGGCCGCCGTAGGTGCCATGGAGGTTGAGCGTCTGCGGCGCATCGGTGAGGTTGCGCACGGTGACCTGCTCCTGGATCTGCGCCGCGCATGTCGGGCAGGGGAGGATGGGGCGGATCACCACCGGTGACATGTCGGCGATCTGAATCGAGCGCAGGTAGACCTCCTGGTTGATCCCCCCGTAGTTCCACCATCCGCCGGTCCCGGGCGGCAGGTCACCGTTGTCACGCTGGTTATCGACGCGGACGATCAGGCGATTGATGCCGGGGCGCAGGCCCTTGAGCGCGAACTCGAAGGGGACGTACTCGCCGGCGTGGGTGCCGAGCCTGCGGCCGTTGAGCCACACCGTCGCGTCGTAGTTGATCGACTCGAAGCGGACGATCCAGCTGCGGAACCGCGCCGGGACGTAGGAGGCAAAGGCCCTCGGCGGGATGGTGAAGTCGCGGCGATACCAGCCCACCGAGCCCTGCGCCGACGCATTGGACAGATCACCGGCGTTGAAGGAGTTGGGGACGGTGACCGCGCTCCATCCCTCGGTGGCGGCGATGTTGCGCCACCATCCTGCGGCCATCCCGGCGTTGGTGGGATCGGCGCGGTAGAGCCACGCGCCGTCCAGCAGCCAGCGGTCGTTGGGCCCGTCGCGGTACAGGGCGCCGAGGGTCGGTGGGGTGGCGGCATAGGCGGGCCCCGCCTGGGCCAGGGCGGGTGCCGGGCCGACGGTGAGACCAGCCAGGGCCACGACGAGCAGGGTGAGGGCGGTCGCCGTCGCCGTGCGGGCCACCCGACGAATCGCGCCCGGTCCGCCGCTACAATCGCCCGCCGATGTCAGCCGTCGACTCGCCGCAGCAGCGGCCACCCGCGACCGGCTCTGTCGGCTCCGGGGAGTCTCGCGGAGCCTCACTGAGCAGCTCCCTGCGCGACGCCGGGCGTTCGCCGCTGCTGCTGGGCGTACTGGCCTGCGTGGTCCTGGCGGCGCTGTCGGCGGTCATCCTGCCCACCGTTCCCAGCTATGACCCGTGGTCCTGGATCGTGTGGGGCCACGAGGTCTTTGACCCGCACACGAGCTTCATCGTCAACGGCGGACCCTCGTGGAAGCCGCTGCCCATGATCTTCACCACGATCTACGGCCTCTTCGGGAGCGCCGCGCCCACGCTGTGGGTGGTGACGGCCCGGGTGGGCGGGCTGCTGGCCGTGTGGGGCACGTGGCGGCTGACCAGCCGGCTGGTGGGCGGCGGGTGGCTGGGCGCCTTCGCCGGGCTGCTGGCGGCGATCGGCATCGTGCTCACCGGCGGCGACGACCAGGCTTGGTACTACTACTTCCTGCACGGCACCTCGGAGGCGATCCTCGTCGCCGTGGCGGTATGGGCGGTGGACCGCCTCATCGACCGCCGCCATCTCCAGGCCTACCTGATCATGGTGGCCGGCGGGCTGATCCGACCCGAATGGTGGCCGTTCCTCGGCCTCTACGCGATCTGGCTGTGGTTCCGCGAACCGGCCTTCTCGAGACCCTTCATGCGCCTGGTCCTGCTGGCGGGCCTGGCCGTCCAGCCCTTCGGCTGGTTCGTCCCGCCCTGGGTCACCACCGGTCAGCCCTTCCTGGCCGCCACGCACGCGGCCGACTACAACGGCCATCTGGGTTCGGACGTCCTGCGCTCGATCCTGGCCCGCGGCGTCCGCGACCAGCTGCTGCCGGCGCTCATCCTGGCTGTCGTCGGGGTCGTCATCACCTGGGTGCGCGACCGTAACAAGACGATCCTGGCCATCGCGGCGTTCATCGCCGGCTGGTGGGTGGTGGTGGTTGGCGAGACGCTCGACGGCTATCCGGGCCTCGAGCGGTTCTTCCTGCCCGCGGCGGCGCTCATCACCGTGCTCGGCGGCGTCGGCCTGGCCGAGGTGGCCCGGCTGGCCGGCAGCCTGGCCGGTTCGCTGCGGCGCCCGGTCGTGGCGGGGGTGGCCGTCGTCCTGGCGGCGTTGTGCATCCCGTTCAGCACCACGCAGATCAGCGCGGCCCGCGACGACGAGACCTTCGCCTCCCAGGGCGTCCATCTGCTCGACACGCTCACCCAGGCGGTGGCGGCGGCCGGCGGCAAGGCCGGCGTGCTGCCGTGCCACACCAGCTTCACCGCGGTCAACCATTCGGCGCAGACCGCCCTGGCCTGGAAGCTGGGGGTGACGCTGCAGCGCGTGGGGACCTCCATGCGCGCCCCCGGCATCGATTTCGTCGGCCCCAAGGCTCCACAGATCGGCGGCGCGGCCAAGGTCGACCCGCGCCTGACCCACGCCGTGACGGTGGCCACGGCCGGGCCCTGGCGCGTCGTGCGCCTCACGGATCCCCACCTTCACAGCACCGCCTGCGTCGGTCGCTGAGCGCGCGCCGTTCACGTCGCCTTCCCGGCCTTCTTGCCCCTCTTGTGCTTCCTGGGCTTCGGCCTGGCCCTGACCTTGAGCTTGTGGACGATCCGCGTCACGTTCCCGGCGCGGTCGGTGAGGGTGATGGTGATGGTGTCGGTGCGGATGCGCCGGTACACATGGCTGGCCGAGGTCCGGCGGATCCGCGCCCGCGGCGAGCCGTCACCCCAGTTCACGTACACCGTCGACACCCCCGAGGCGGCGGACCTGGGCAGCCCGGGGGGCGCCGGGTCGCTGTAGGTGATGCGCAGCTGCTCGCGCGTGTTGACGATCGCGGTCCCGCTGAGCTTCCATTTGGCGCGGGGCGGCACGGTGTCGACGAAGACCGTCGCCGCCGAGGCGTTGGTGGTCACGCCGCCCAGGTTGGTGGCGGTGAGCTGGTAGCTGTGGCGGCCGTTGGCCAGCGGACCGGGCACCACCATCTGGGTGGCCGTGGTCTGCCCGACGGCGACGCCGTCGACGCTCAGCGCATAGGTGGGCAGCCCCCACAGCTCGTTGGCCTGTGACCAGCGCAGCATCGGCGAGGCCGAGGTCACGTAGCGGAAGCTGTTGGAGGCCACGAAGCCGCCGGGGGGCTTGAACAGCTGGGCGGCGACGATCGCCGTGCTGGCGCCGCTGCCCTGAACCCAGGCGATGGCGGCGTCGCCGGCCACGTCGCCGGCGGCCACCAGGCCGTCATCGGCGTTGGTGGCCCCCAGCGAGGGGTTGGAGACCACCTGCTCGGCACCGAAGTCGGAGCCGTCACCGGCGTAGCGGACCCGGATCTCGGCAGGGCCCGTGACCCCCGGGGTCTGCTGCCAGGCGATGAGGTTGGAGATGAGGCCGGCGGTGGCCGGCACGGCATCGGGGGCGTCGCTGTTGGCCAGCGAATCGATGCGCGTGGTGGGGCCGCGGTTCTCCCCCTGACCCAGGACGGTGGCGTCCAGCTGATGGGTCGCGTTCGTCTCTGAGGTGACGAAGCCCGCGCCGTACTCGGTGACGGTCATCTGCGGCTGATCGGCGCCTTCGGGGCCGCCGGTGGTGGCGCCGTCGGCGGCCGAGGCGCCGTCGAAGGCCGAGGCGTGCAGGCGGTTGACCACCACGCGCGACTGGGTCGCGGAGCCGTTGGTCAGCGTCTCGAGGAAGGCGACCTCGGCATAGGTCGAGTCGCCTCCGGTCCCGATCGAGGGGAGGCTCGCCGAGGTCTCAGACCATCCCCCGAGGTTGGATGGGTCGGCCTGCTCGACCACCGTGCTGGGCGTGGTGCCGGTGAGCCGACGCGTGTAGATGTGACCCGCTTCGCCCCAGGCCACGATGCCCACCCCGTCGCCCGAAGCGGCCACGTCGGGGCGGCCCGTCCCGGTCCCCGCCGCGTCGGCGGCGCTCGCATCGAGAGGGGTCGACTCCAGCGCCCACTGGCCCTGGAAGTAGTACGCGGCGCGCACGTCGCCGCCTCCGGCGCCCGCGGTGTTGGTGAAGGCCAGGTAGACCTTGTTGAAATTCGAGATGGCGATCGACGGATTGGCCGCGCCCCGGAACAGCGGGGCGGGGCCGCCGATCGGGTTGGAGGCCGACAGGGCTTGGGCCACGTACAGCGTGCCCCCGTTGATGAAGGCCACCAGCACCAGGCCGTTCTGCCCCGCGGCGACCACCGGCTGCGAGGACGGGCCGGCCAGGCCGGAATCCACCTGAACCGGCGCCTGGAACGTGCCCCCGGCCAGCCGCGACAGGAACACGTGGGCGACGCCGCCGACGGTCGCGGTGTAGACCATGGCACCGCTGCCATCACGGGCGATCGACATGCCGTCGAGCGAGCGGATGTTGGCGCTGGGCCCCGCCACCACCGGGTTTCCGGGGGCCAAGGACGGCGCCCGTGGGCGGGCCGCGCCGGCCGGCCCGGCCAGGACGGCGGTCACGGCGAGCAGACAAGCGCACAGCCACAGCACCACCAGGGCCCTGCGCCGCGCCCCGGGGCAGACTGGGAAGCGAACCAAGCGAATGACATCCGCTAGAACATCAGACGCGGCGGCGGGTTGCGCTGCCGGCCCCCGTTTGACAGATCGCTAACACCCCGCGGGGGCTCACCGGGAGGCGTCCGAGCGCGCACGGAGAATGTCTCTCCATGCTCGTCCTCGGGATCGATCCGGGCACCGCCAACACCGGCTACGGCCTCGTCCGTGGCGTCGGCTCGCGCCTGCGTGCCCTCGACGAGGGCGTCATCCATACCCGCGCGGGGGTGGCCGTCGAGCGGCGCCTGGCCGATATCCACCAGCGGGTGGGGGAGTTGCTCGACGAATATCAGCCTGAGGCGATGGCCATCGAGGAGCTGTACTTCGGCGCCAACGTCCGCACCGCCTTCGCCGTCGGCCAGGCGCGCGGGGTGGTCCTGCTCGCCGCCGGCCAGCGCGGCATCCCGACGCGCTCCTACACGCCCCAGCAGGTCAAGGGCGCCGTGTGCGCCAACGGCCGCGCCGACAAGGCGCAGGTGGCGCGCATGGTGACGCGCCTGCTGGGACTGGCCGCGCCGCCCACACCCGATCACGTCTCCGACGCGCTTGCGGTCGCCGTCTGCCATCTCAACCACTCGCCGTTGGCCCGTGCCGTGGCCGGGGTGACGGCGTGATCGCGCTCATCTCCGGCACGGTCGCGGTGCGGCGCGGTGACCACGTCGTGGTGGACTGCGGCGGGGTCGGGTACCGGCTGGCCGTCTCGGCCGAGACGCTCAAGCACGTCCCCGCAGTCGGTCGCGAGGTGGTCCTTCACACCCACCTCATCGTCCGCGACGACGCGCTGGCCCTGTACGGCTTTGCCTCCGAGGAGGAACGGGACCTGTTCCTGATGCTGCTGGGCGTGCAGGCGGTGGGGCCCAAGGTGGCGCTCGCCGTGCTCTCGGGCGCGCCTCCGCGGGAGCTGCTCCGGGTCGTCGCGGCCGGGGACGCGGCTCGCCTGCAGGCGGCCCCCGGCGTCGGCAAGCGCACGGCCGAGCGGATCATCGTCGAGCTGCGCGAGAAGGTCGGGGCGACGTTGCCCGAGGACTCCATCACCGTGACCCGTTCCGATGACCCGATGACCCTGGCCCGTGAGGCCCTGCTCGGCCTCGGCTACAGCGCCGCCGAGATCGACTCGCTGCTGGACGGCGCGCCCGCCGACAGCACCGAGGAGCTGATCGCTCACGCCCTGCGGAGCGCCCGGCGGTGAGCGCCTCACGCATCCAGGACCCCGAGGAGCTGCCCGGCGACGAGTCAGATCTCGAACGGTCGCTGCGCCCCCGCCGGCTCGAGGACTTCGTCGGCCAGGAGGCCATCCGTGACCAGCTCGCCGTCTCCATCGAGGCCGCGGGCAGCCGCGGGGAGGCGCTGGACCACGTCCTGCTGGCCGGCCCGCCGGGCCTGGGCAAGACCTCGCTGGCCCAGATCATCGCCGCCGAGCTCGACGTGCCCTTCGTCCAGACGGCGGGTCCGGCTCTGGAGCGCAAGGGCGACGTGGCCTCCTTCCTCACCGCGCTGGAGCCGCGGGCAGTGTTCTTCGTCGACGAGATCCACCGGCTCCCGCGCGCGCTGGAGGAGACGTTCTATCCCGCCATGGAGGACGGGGTGCTGCCCATCACCGTCGGCCAGGGAGCCGGAGCCAGCATCGTCACGCTGCCCCTGCCGCCGTTCACCCTGATCGGCGCCACCACCCGCGCGGGGCTGTTGACCACGCCGCTGCGCGACCGGTTCGGGATCCATCACCGGCTGGAGCACTATGGGCCCGAGGACCTGGCCCGGATCGTGACCCGTTCGGCGCGCCTGCTCAAGATGGAGATCGAGCCGGCCGGCGCGGTGGCCATCGCCCGGCGCAGCCGCGGTACCCCGCGCGTGGCCAACCGGCTCCTGCGCCGCGTGCGCGACTACGCCGAGGTGCGCCACGGCGGCCTCGTCACCGAGTCCGTCGCCGCGGCGGCGCTGGATCTGCTGGAGGTCGACGAGGAGGGGCTGGATCGCCTCGACCGTGAGATCCTGCGCGCCATCTGCGAGAAGTTCGGCGGTGGCCCGGTGGGGCTGTCGACGCTGGCGGTCGCGGTGGGGGAGGAGCAGGACACCATCGAGGACGTCTATGAGCCCTACCTGCTGCAACGCGGTCTGATCGAGCGAACCCCGCGCGGCCGGGCAGCCACCCGGCGCGCCTATACCCACATGGGGCTCGAGCCGCCGCCGCCCGAGCCGGCTCAGACCCGCTTGATGTGAGCGGGCCTGCGGGTTTCGTGGGCCGCGGTGGTTCTTCGGATACTCCTCGGATACTCGTAACCACGTACCTCTATCCTCACCGCCGATGGCGCGCGAGCACTACTTCATCTGTCCGCACTGCGGCAACCGATCGATGGGAACCGACCGCAACGCGGGGTTCCGCCGCGAGGCCCGCGGCTGTGACAGGTGCGGCTTCGCCTACCTGTTCGAACTGCTCGACGACTACTATCCGGCGCCCAACGCCGCGTTCTTCGCCTGTGACTCCGACGGGCGCATCGTGGACTGCGGCCGGGGCTCCTTCGAGCTCACCGGACTCAAGACCGAGCAGGCCATCGGCCGCCCGGTGCGCGAGGTGCTGGGACTGCGTTTCGACGACGGTGCCGATCACGTCGGCACGGCCCTCGAATGGGAGGTCCGCGTGCAGGGCAAGCCCGTCGAGGTCCACGCCGAGCATGACCTGCCCGCCCACGCCGTCGCCGACATCTTCCCTGCATACGACGATGAAGAGGGCGGCGTGCTGGTCGTGCTGACGCCGACCAACCACCAATAGTCTGGCCGGATCCCTGCAGCAGCACCGCTTCAGGCTGAGACCACTACTCTCCTAGCTGATGTCAGATCGCCAGCGTCACGGCTTCGTCCTGCTCCTCGTGGTGGGCCTGATCGCCGCCTCGATCGTCGTGCTTGCCACCCAGAAGACCGTCCTGGGGCTCGACCTCAAGGGCGGCATCGAGCTCGTCTATCAGGGCGAACCGAGCCCTCAGACCCCCAAGGTCACCCAGGCGGCACTGGACCGCGCGGTCGACATCATGCGTTCGCGTGTGGACCAGCTGGGCGTCTCGGAGCCCTCGATCCAGACCACCGGCGAGAACCTGATCACGGTGGGGCTGCCCGACGTGCACGACGTCAAGCGCGCCGAGGACGAGGTGGGCCAGACCGCTCAGCTGTACTTCTATGACTGGGAGGCCAACGTCCTCACGCCCGCCGGAAAACCGGCGGCCCAGGGACTGCTCACCCAGGACACGGATTCCGTCACCCTGAGCACCGGCGGTACGGCGGGTCAGCCCGGCGTGCCCGGCGCGGGCGGACAGCCGCTCTACCAGGCGGTCAAGCTCGCCGCCAAGCAACCTCCCCAACCGCTGTCCAAGACCCAGTCGCGCAAGGGCCCGGCCTACTACTTCTTCGGTGCCCCGGGCAGCGCCGCCTGCGCGGCGGCGGCCAAGGCCGACAACACCAAGCCGGTGGCAGGTCAGCACTGCCTGCTCAACGGGCCCGACACCAGCACCCAGGACCTCTACGACAACCTGCCCGCCGGCGTCACCAAGGCCGACGGCGAGCTGGTCACCGTGCCCCAGGGCACCGTCGTCCTGCAGGCGGCCAATCCCTCGGCCTCCGACGTCATCAGCCCCACCAGCCCCAATGCGGAGTTCTTCGTCCTCAAGGACAACGTGGCGCTGACCGGCAACGACATCACCAACCCGCAGCCGAGCACCGATCAGAGCGGCCAGCCCGACGTGACCTTCAGCTTCAACGGGGCCGGGCAGAGCAAGTTCTCCAAGGTCACCGGCGAGATCGCCCACCGCGGCTCCAACGTCAGCCTCGGCGGGCAGTCGCTCAATCAGCACTTCGCGGTGGCGCTCGACAACCAGCTCATCACCGTCCCGCAAATCGACTTCCGCCAGTATCCGGACGGCATCGTCGGTGGTGGCGGCGCGGACATCACCGGCGGGTTCACCAGCCAGTCGGCGTCCGACCTGGCCACGCAGCTGCGCCTGGGCGCGCTGCCCATCGAGCTCAAGCGGATCTCCGAGGAGGAGGTCTCGGCCACACTCGGCCAGCAGGCTCTTCATCAGGGGCTCGTTGCCGGCGCGGCGGGGCTGATCATCGTCATGCTGTTCCTGATCGCCTACTACCGGGTTCTCGGCCTCATCGCCGTGGCCGGGCTGCTGGTGTACGGCCTGTACTTCTACGCGCTGATCAAGCTCATCCCGATCACGCTGACGCTGGCGGGCATCGCCGGTCTGATCCTCACCATCGGGGTGGCCGCCGACGCCAACATCGTGATCTTCGAACGCGTCAAGGAGGAGATACGCGCCGGGAGATCGATCCGCGCCGGGATCGCCACGGGCTACAAGAAGGGGCTGACGGCGATCATTGACGCCAACGTGGTCACGATCATGACCGCGTTCATCCTGTTTGTCCTGGCCACGTCCGACGTCCAGGGCTTTGCCTTCACGCTGGGCATCGGGACGATCGTCTCGCTGTTCACCGCCGTCCTGGCCACTCAGGCGATCCTCATGACGATGGGCGACTCGCGCACCATCGCCCGGCCCTCCGCGCTGGGCGCGGGCGGCAAGAAGCACGAGTGGACGTTCGACTTCATGGGTGCGTCGAAGTACTTCTTCTCACTGTCGGGGGTGATCCTGCTCATCGGCGCTCTGGCCATCGGCGGGCGCGGCCTGAATCTCGGCATCGACTTCACCTCGGGCGCGCGCATCGACGTGACGCTGGCCAAGCCGGCGACCTCGTCGTCGCTGCAGTCGATCGTGCGCGGCGCCGGCGTGCAGGAGCCTGTGGTCCAGCAGATCGGGACCAAGGGGACCCAGTTCCAGATCTCCTCCAAGCCGCTGTCGGTCGGCAGCGGCAGGGTGGAGCAGGCGATCGCCGCCAAGTACGGCCAGCCCAAGTCCTTCGGCGCCACCACCGTGGGCCCGACCTTCGGGCAGAGCGTGGCCCACAGCGCGGTGATCGCCATCATCGCCTCGCTGCTGGTCATCTCGCTCTACGTGACGCTGCGCTTCAGCTGGAAGTTCGCGGTCCCGGTGCTCATCGCCCTGATGCACGACCTCCTCATCACCAGTGGTGTCTACGCACTGACCGGAAGGGAGGTGACGGTCGACACGGTCGCGGCCCTACTCACCATCTTGGGGTACTCGCTCTACGACACGATCATCGTGTTCGACCGAGTGCGCGAGAACATCCCGCGCATGCCTCGGGCTGCCTTCTCCCAGATCGTCAACCGCTCGATGTCCGAGGTGCTGACCCGGTCGTTGGCGACGACGTCGTGCACCCTGCTGCCGGTGATCGCGCTCCTGCTATTCGGCGGCTCCACGCTGAAGGACTTCGCCTTCGCGCTGCTCATCGGCGTGGCTTCCGGTGCCTACTCGTCGATCTTCATCGCCTCCCCGGTGCTCACGCACTGGAAGGAGCGCGAGTCGGTTTACCGTCATCGCCGTGAGCGCATCGAGGCCGATTACGGCTTCGTCGCCGCCTACGCCTCGGCCGGCTCCGACGTCGACCCCGCGCGCGACCGTTCCCGCCGTCGCGGCGGGCGGCTCACCGAGCCGGATCCCGAGGGGGTCTCCGCGGCCGAGTTTGAGCAGATGAAGCGCGACATCGCCGAGGAGGAGGCCGAGCCCCGGCGCCGCACCTCGACGCTGACCAAGCGACTGGCGCACTCCAGCGACGGTGAGGGCGACGGATCCGGGTCGGGTCGTTCCGGTGGCAACGGCGCGGCCGGGACCGGTGGCGGTCGGAGTGGCGGCGCCGGTCGTGGCGGCTCCGGCGGGCGCAGTGGTGCCGGCGGTCGCGGCGCCGGTGGCCGTGGCGCAGCGGGCCGCGGCGCGGGCGCAGCCGGCCGCGGCGCGGGTGGCGGTGCTCCGGGTCAGCCGCAGGGCGGCGAACCGACGCCTCCGCCCTCGTCCACGCCCCCGATCGATCCCGAGAAGCTCGATGAGCCGCTGGCCGGCGAGGACTTCGAGCACGCCCCCGACGAGCCCGAAGAGGGCGGCATCGCGCGCGCCCCCAAGTCCGACCGCTCGTCCAAGCCGCGCCGGGGCAACCGCCGCCATGGGAGACGACGCTGATGGGCATGCTCGCGTGGGTGATGATGGGATTGGCCCTGTGGCACTTCACCGTGTGGCTGCCCGACCGCTACTGGGGCGGCATCGTCGGCGCCTTCATCGGCGCGCTGATCGGATCGGCCCTGTTCGGCCTGATCGTCAACGGGTTCAGCATTCCGGGCCGCCACGACACTCACCTGTACACGGCGCTGGAGGCGATCCCGGGCGCGCTGATCGGGATCGGGATCATCTACTTCGAGGGCGTCCGCCGCGAGCGCGCGGGCGGCGCCGGCCCCGTTCAGATCTAAGGCCCGCCGCTCGGGCGTGGGCCGCCGGTCCGTCTGAGGCGGCGCCTACATTGGCGCGCGATGGCTCACGCCACGGCACTCGCCACGCCCCTGTCGGGCTCGGGTCCGCCACCGGCTTCCCCGCCGGCGCACCTGCAACTGGCCGCGCCCGCCGGGCAGGGTCCGGGAGCGCGGCTCCAGGTGGCGCCCTATGCGGCCGCTGACGCCCTGGCGCTGGAGCGGGAGTTGGGGATCGGCCACGTGCTGGCCCAGATCCTCGTGCGCCGCGGGCTGGCCGATCCGGCGACCGCGCGGCGCTTTATCGACGCCCGCGAGGCCCACGACCCGAGCGCCTTTGACGGGATCGAGCGAGCACTCGACCTGATCCGTGGCCACATCGCCGCGGGCCGTCCCATCGTGGTCCATGGCGACTACGACGTCGATGGCGTGTGCGCCACCGCCATCATGATCCGGGCACTGCGCAGCCTGGGCGCCGCGGTGAGCTGGTTTCTCCCCAGCCGCGCCGAGGATGGCTACGGGCTGGCCGCCGCCACCGTGCAGCGCCTGGCCCAGCGCGGGACGGCCCTCATCCTCACCGTCGACTGCGGCATCACCGCCGTCGAGGAGGTCGCCGCCGCCCGGGCCGCGGGCATGGACGTGGTCGTCTGTGACCACCACGCGCCACGCGCCGACGGCGTCCTGCCCGACTGCCCGATCGTCCATCCCGCCCTCTGCTCATACCCGTGCCCCACGTTGTGCGGGGCGGCGGTGGCCTACAAGCTCGCCGGCGCGCTGGGCGCCGTCACCGCCGAAGACGACCTCGACCTGGTGGCGCTGGCCACGGTGGCCGACCTGGTCCCGCTCGTCGGAGAGAACCGGCGGCTGGTGCGTCAGGGCCTCTCCGCGCTGGGCGCCACCGCCAAGCCGGGACTGCGGGCGCTGATGGCGGTCTCTCGCGCCGACCCCTCGGCGCTGGACACCGGCACGCTCGGCTTCCGCCTGGCGCCCCGCATCAACGCCGCCGGACGCCTGCGCCGTGCCGACGCCGGACTGGAGCTGGTCCTCACCGAAGACTCAGACCGGGCCAAGGCGATCGCCCTCGAGCTCGATGCCCTCAACGCCGAGCGCCGCGCGGTGGAGCAGCGCATCACATGGGAGGCCGAGTCCCAGGTGGCCGAGCTCGGCCCCCGCCTGGGCTACGTCCTGTGGTCCGAGGACTGGCATCCGGGCGTGGTGGGGATCGTCGCCTCCCGGATCGTCGAGCGCCACCACCGCCCGGCGGTGCTGGTGGCACTCGACGGCGACACCGGCGGCGGCTCGGGGCGCAGCATCCCCGGCTTTGACCTGCTCGGCGCCCTGGACGCCGGGGCATCGCACCTGCGCCGCTACGGCGGCCACCGCGCCGCGGCGGGGCTGACCATCGATGCCGGTCAGCTCGACGCCTTCCGCGCCGCTTTCGAGGCCCATGCCGAGGCCGTGTTGACGCCCGAGCTGTTGGAGCCGGTGGAGCGCGTCGACGCCGTTGTGTCCGGGCACGAGCTCGGCCTGGGGCTGGCCGAGGAGCTCGAGGCCCTCGAGCCCTGCGGCATGGGCAACCCCTCGCCCCGGCTGCTCGTCCCGGGCGGCCGCTTCGATGACGTGCGGTCGATGGGGGAGGGGCGCCATGCGCGCTTCTCGGTGATCTCCGGCGGCGTGCGCGCCCGGGCGGTCGCCTTCGGGTGTGACGGTCATGTCACCGACGATCCCGCGCGCCCCCTGGACGCGACCTTCCGGCTCGAGCGCAACGCCTGGAACGGAGCGGTGGAGCCGCGCCTCGTGCTCCGCCACTCACAGCCGTGCGCGCCGACCGCGATCGAGCGGTTACCGGGGGGGAGCACCCCGTACCTGGAGGCAGCGCTGGCCGAGGTCGACGCGGTGCTCGAGCCGATGCCGTCGCCGGCGGGGGGCGCCGGGGCCGGCGCCGGCTGCGCTGGGGCCGGCGCCGCTGGGGCCTCTGCCGCTGGGGCCGGCGCCCCGGGGGCCGGCGAGCGCCGAACGGTCCTCGATCGCCGCGGCCACAGCCCGCTGGCGGTCCTCGTGGATGCCGTCGCCGGCGGGGATGGGCGGGGGCAGGTGCTGGCGTTGTGCGCCGACGTGTCCCGGCGCCTGCCCGGGCTGCGCGAGCGCGTGGGTGGTTTCACCCTGGCGGCGTACGCCGAGCTGGAGGCCGACCCGGCGGCCGCGCTGGGCTTCGTCCATATCGTCGCCCTGGATCCGCCCACCGGCGCCGCGGGCGACCGGGTCTTGCGCGCCGGTGGTGGGATCGTCTCGCTCGCCTGGGGCGAGCCCGAGCTGCGCTTCGCTGCCACGATGCTCGAGCGGGAGTATGCGCTGCGGGCATCCCTGGCGGACCTCTATCGCGCGCTGCGGCCGCGGGGCCGGGCAGCGGGCGCGGAACTTGACGCGCTGCTGCGCGGGGAGGGCGCCCACGGCCGCTCGCCCCGGCTGGCCGGACGCTTGGTGCGCGTCCTGTCCGAGCTCGAGCTCGTCGATCTCGTCCGCGATCCCCCGGCTCTGACCATCCTCGATCATGCGCCGACGGCGCTCGACCGCTCACCCGCGTTCAGGTTCTATTCTCAGGTGTACGAGGAGGGCCAGCGATACCTGAACCGCGCAAATCTTCGAGCAGGCGCCTGAGCCGAGCCATCGGCCGCGGTGACGCGGGCGCCAACGGCAAGTCCAACGGGGACAAGGCCGACGGCGACGCCTTCTCCACGGTGCTGGCCTCCGATCGTCCGCGGGTCGACGGGGTGGCCCGTCCCAACGGGGGGGCGGTGGCTCACAACGGCGAGACGGCGGTACAGAGGGCCGAGCTGTCCGCGTTCGAGCAGCGGCTGCTGGGTGACCTGTTCGCCATCGTCGAGGAGCACGCCGACCAGGCGCTGCCCGTCGACCGCGACCGCGTCGAGGAGGCCTTCGCCTACGCCTGCGTGCACCACGCCGACCAGCGCCGCCTCTCCGGCGAGGAGTTCATCATCCACCCGGTTGGCGTGGCCAAGATCTGCGCCGGCATGCGCCTGGACACCGAGACGCTGTGCGCGGCGCTGCTGCACGACACGGTCGAGGACACCAGCGCGTCGCTGGAGGAGGTGGGCGAGACCTTCGGCGAGGAGATCGCCGGGCTGGTGGACGGCGTCACCAAGCTCGACGGCCTGACCTTCCAGTCGCGCGACGAGGCCCAGGCCGAGAACTACCGCAAGATGGTGGTGGCGATGGCCACCGACATCCGGGTCATCCTCATCAAGCTGGCTGACCGGCTGCACAACATGCGCACGATCTCGGCCATGTCCAAGCAGAAGCAGCTGGAGAAGTCACGCGAGACGCTCGACATCTACGCCCCGATCGCGCACCGGCTTGGTATCCACGCCATCAAGTGGGAGCTCGAGGACCTGGCCTTCCAGACGCTGCACCCCCGCAAGTACAACGAGATCAAGGGCCTGGTGGCCCAGCAGCGGGCGGACCGCGAGCGCTACGTCAACGAGGCCGGCGAGATCGTGGCCGAGGAGCTGGCCGAGCTGGGCATCCACGCCGACATCTCCGGGCGCGCCAAGCACTTCTACTCCATCTACGCCAAGATGACCAAGAAGGGGCGGGAGTTCAACGAGATCTACGACCTCACGGCGATGCGCGTGATCGTGGACTCGGTCAAGGACTGCTACGGCGCGGTGGGCGTCATCCACTCGCTGTGGAAGCCGCTGCCGGGCCGGTTCAAGGACTTCATCGCCATGCCGAAGTTCAACATGTACTCCTCGCTGCACACCACGGTGATCGGGCCCGAGGGCCGGCCGCTGGAGATCCAGATCCGCACGCGCGAGATGCACGATCTCGCCGAGTTCGGGATCGCCGCGCACTGGATGTACAAGGAGGGTGCGGGCGGGCGCGACGCCACGCGCGGCCAGCGTTCGGACTCCGACAGCAAGCTCAAATGGCTGCGCTCGCTCATGGACTGGCAGCAGGACATGGCCGACCCGCGCGAGTTCATGGAGAACCTCAAGGTCGACCTGTTCGAGGACGAGGTCTTCCTCTTCACCCCCAAGGGCGAGGTCAAGTCCCTGGCCGCCGGGTCCACGCCCCTGGACTTCGCCTACGAGATCCACACCGACGTCGGCCACCGCTGCGTCGGCGCCAAGGTCAACGGCAAGATCGTGCCGCTGTCCTACCAGCTGCGCTCGGGCGACATCGTCGAGGTGCTCACCTCCAAGCGTGAGCGCGGCCCCTCGCGCGACTGGCTGGCCCTGGTCAAGACCACTCGGGCCCGCAACAAGATCAAGGCCTGGTTCAAGGCCGAGAGCCGCCGCGACACTGAGCACAGCGGCCGCGAGCTGCTCCAGGAGGCGCTGCGCAAGCAGGGCCTGCCGGCCCAGAAGCTCGTCGGCTCCCCGCTCCTGGCCGACGTCATCCGCGAGATGGGCTTCAAGAAGGGCGACGACTTCTACATCGCGCTGGGCGGAGCCAAGATCTCGGCCAACACGGTCGTCAACAAGGTCATGCAGCGCCTCAAGCAGGGGGAGGCCGCCGAGTCCGAGCCCACCGCCGCCGACGATCTCATCCAGACCAGCCGCCGCCGCAGCCGCCCCACCACCTCCTCCTCGCGCTACGGGATCGCCGTCGAGGGCATCGACGAGGTGATGCTGCGCCTGGCCAAGTGCTGCCGTCCCGTCCCGGGAGACCCGATCGTCGGCTACATCTCACTCGGGCGCGGGATCACCATCCATCGCGAGGACTGTCCCAACGTGGCCGTCCTCAAGAAGGACCCCGAGCGCTTCACCAACGTCGCGTGGGACGGCGACGCCGAGACCTCCTTCCGGGTCGAGATCGAGGTCGACGGCTGGGATCGCCACCGCCTCCTGGAGGACATGTCGAGGACCTTCGCGGAGGCCGGGATCAACATCCTCGACGCCCACTGCACCGTCAACCACCCGATGGTCAAGAACCGCTTCGTGGTCGAGGTGGGCGACACCCGCACCCTGGACCAGGCGATCACGCG
>DATJTQ010000075.1:0-5234 GCA_035503355.1 Solirubrobacteraceae bacterium | reverse complement strand
CGGCTGCCGCTCGATGCCGCTCGACCTCGCTGCGGCGCACGGGTTCGAGCGCCAGCTCGGCGCCGAGCTGATCGACCGGCTGGGGCCGTCGGTGCTCTTCACCCACTCGGCCGGCGGGCCGGCGGGGTGGCTGATCGCCGCCGCGCGGCCGCAACTGGTGCGCGCCGTGGTGGCCCTTGAGCCCTTCGGGCCGCCGTTTCGCCCTGCCGCCGACGGCCTCCCAGGCCTGCCCCACGGGCTGACCGCGATCCCGCTCGAGGGCCTGGATGGGATGCCGGTGCTGCTCGTCACCGCCGAGGCGTCGTTACTGGGCCACTTCGACACCGAGGTCGCCGATTACCTCACCGAGGCGGGCGCCCGCGTCGAGGTCCTGCGCCTCGGCGATCACGGCGTGCACGGCAATGGTCACGGGATGATCTTCGAGCGCAACCACCTGCAGGTCCTCGACCTGGTCATGGAGCGCCTCGACGCCCTGCTGGCCACGCCGGCCCGCTGACCGAAAGCCCGCCCCGACGATCCCGCGCCCCCGAAGTGGCCGCCGACGGGAGCAACCTGGAAAACGCGGGAAACCTGGAACGCCGGACCACGTTTGCCGCAATCTCCATGTCCCACATGGTTTTCGCGGGAAACCTAGAGCGCCAGACCACGTTTACCGCGATATCCAGGTCGAGAGCTCGCCGCACACGACCGTTGACCGTCCGCCAACCGCCCTCCCCCCCCGCCCCAAGTAAACTTATAAGTTTACTTAGCGCGGCGAGGCGACGTCACAGCTGGCAGACGGGGCACCAGTAGGTGGTGCGCCCGCCGACGGTGGCGCGGCTCAACGCGTGGCCCTCGCGGGGACAGTGGCCCTCGCGGCCGCGGGCGGGGATGAAGGCCCCGGTGTGCACCCCGCCCTTGCGGATCGCCGAGCGCACCGCCGAGCGGAGCTCCCGGCGCAGCCGGTCAAGCTCCTCGCCGGTGAGGCTGCCGGTGTCGCGGGTGGGCGCGATCCGGGCCTGCCACAGCGCCTGGTCGGCGAGCAGGTTGCCCACGCCCGACATCGCGCCCTGGTTGAGCAGGCGGGCCTTGACCGCCGTGTGGCCGGCGCCGACGATGCGCCGGAACTCGTCGCGGCTGACGTCGGCGGCGTCGGGCCCGACGTGGCTGAAGTCAGGGTTGAGAACGGCGCGGCCGAGCCGGCGTTTGTCGCGCAGCGCCATGCGCGTTCCGTCGTCGAACTCGACGGCGAAGCGATCCCAGCGCGAGACGTCCTCGCCGTCGTCGACGACGATCCGGCCCGCCATGCCGAGATGGAGCCCCAGCACGGGCCCGTCGTCGGTCTCCAGCCACAGGAACTTGCCGCGCCGGTGGGCGGTGGCGAAGGTGTGGCCGACCAGCCCGGCGGCGATGTCGCCAGGGGCGTGCGGCCGCGACACGTAGGTGTCGTCGTCGATCACGCGCGCAATCCGCCGGCCCAGGATCGATTCCAGTGTCCCGCGGGCGCGTTCGGCTTCGGGCAGCTCAGGCATGGGTACAGCGGAGACTAGTCTCAGAATCACCCCCTCCCCCGCCGCGAATCGAGACCCCATGGCCGAGCTGACCATCACCGAGTACACCGATCCCGCCTGCCCCTTCGCGTGGTCGGCCGAGCCCTACCGCTGGCGCCTGCGCTGGCTCTACGGCGACCAGATCGACTGGCAGGTGCGGATGGTCGGCCTGGCCGAGGACGCGGGCGTCTACGCGGAGAAGGGCTTCACCGTGGAGCTCATGTCCAAGGGCATGCGCCAGCTTGCCCAGCAGCACCACATGCCGATGGACACCTCGCTGCGCTCGCGGCTCTCCGGCACGGTGCCGGCCTGCCGCGCCGTGGTGGCGGTCCGCCGCCACCAGCCCGAGCTCGAGGCGGCGATGCTGCGCGCCCTGCGCGTCCTGCACTTCTCCGGCCATCTCCTCGATGAGCCGGCCACGCTGACCGCGGCCGCCGGGCGCGTGGGCATCGACCCCTCTGACCTCGAGACGTGGCTGGCCGAGCCCGAGACCGAGGAGTTGCTGCGCCAGGACCTGGCCGAGGCCCGCACGCCGTCGCCGGGGGCGCTGGCGCTGGCGCACAAGCTCGCCCCCACCGAGACCGGCCACCGCTACACGTGCCCGTCGTATGAGGTCGTGCGTACCAGCGACGGTGCCTCGCTCTCGGTGCCGGGCTTTCAGCCGGTCGCGGCCTACGAGGTGGCGGTGGCCAACCTCGCCCCCGAGGCGACCCGGCGCGATGACCCCGATGACGTCTGCGCGGTGCTGGACTGGGCGGGGGAGCCGCTGGCGACCATCGAGGTTGCCACGATCTGCGGGACCGACCTGGATGACACCCGCGAGCGCCTGGGACGCACCGCCGACGAGGTCCACCTCGGCTTCGACGGCCTGTGGCATCTCAACGGCGTGGCCGCCGTCGCCTAGGCTCGAACGCGGTGAGCAACTCCATCCAACGCCATCCGCTCGGCCTCACGTGGATCGAGGCCTCAGGCATGCGCCGCGCCGCGCACGCCCTGCGCGCCGACGGGCGCGTGTGGCTGATCGACCCCTTCGAGGACGACGTGGCCCTCAGTGCCGCCACCGAGCTCGGTACCCCGGCCGGGGTCATTCAGCTGCTCGATCGCCACAACCGCGACTGCGGGGCGATCGCCCAGCGGCTGGAGGTTCCGCTGCTGCGTCTGCCCACCGAGCTCACCGACAGCCCGTTCGAGCCCATCGCGGTCATCTCGCGGCCGTGGTGGCGCGAGGTGGCGCTGTGGTGGGAGGCCGAACGCGCCCTCGTCGTCGCCGAGGCGGTCGGGACCGTGCCGGCGTTCGCGCTGGGCCGTCCGGTCGGCGTGCACCCGATGCTGCGCCTGCGCCCGCCGCGCGGCCCGCTGACCGCGCGCGCACCCGAGCGCCTGCTCGTCGGGCACGGCGCTGCGCTCCAATCCGGTGCGGCGGCGGCGATCCGCGATGCCTTGTCGGGTTCGCTCACGGATATCCCGCAACTCGTGCTGAAACTGCCCTCACTGGTCCGCGGCACGTAGGTCCGGAGTCGGACGCCGGGCGTAACGGTGTCAGCGTTCTTCCGTACCTGGGTAGGACCCAAAAGTCTTAACGCAATGAAAACTGACGCCGTTTTTACATCCAACGCCGAAGGCCGTAGCTTTCAGGACCGCGCCCGACGTTCCGCCCGTTCGGGTGCAATGATCGACCCCATGCGGGCTCGCGAGCCGTTGGCGGTCACACATCACGGCGGCACGTTGGAGCTGGCCTCCGCGGGCCCGCGCGAGTCCGGCTGGGTGTCGACACCCGCGGGCTGGATCGGCCTCGCCGGCCTCCTCATCACGGCGCTGCTCATCTCACTGTCGGCGGCGCACACCCAGCTGCTGCTGCCCCAGTCGCTGCGCCAGAGCCTCGGCGGCCTGGCCGGCGCCTTCGGCCATGTCGGGCTCGACATCGGCCTGCCCGGCCTCATCGCCGCGATGGTCCTGATGTTCCTCTCCTACGCCGTGGCGCTGCGCGCGGCCAAGTACCTCTCGCGGCGCGCGGTGCTGGTGAGCATCGCGGCCCTCAACGCCCTGGTGCTGGTGGCGCCGCCGCTGCTCTCCACCGACCTCTTCAGCTACATCGCCTACGGAAAGCTGGGCGGCACCTACGGGGTCAACCCGTACCTGTACGGCCCCAACGTGATCTCGTTCGATCCGCTCTATCACCTGGTCGGCTTGCAGTGGACGCACACGCCCACCGCGTACGGGCCGCTGTTCACCGCGCTCAGCTATCCCCTCGCCGGGTTGAACACCGCCGTCAACGTCTTCGCCTACAAGGGGATCGCCGCGCTCTCGCTGCTGGCCGTGGTGGTGCTGGTGTGGCACGCGGCGCAACTGCGCGGGATCGACCCCGTCAAGGCGGTTGCGCTGGTCGGCCTCAATCCCGTGATCGTCGTCTACGGCGTCGGCGGCGGCCACAACGACCTGCTGATGCTCGCGCTCCTCATGTCTGGCGTCTACGTCCTGCTGCGCCAGCGCGAAGGGACCGGCGGGGCGATGATCATCGCCGCCACCGCCGTCAAG
The DNA here is from genome assembly GCA_035503355.1 of Solirubrobacteraceae bacterium. Classification (GTDB taxonomy): domain Bacteria; phylum Actinomycetota; class Thermoleophilia; order Solirubrobacterales; family Solirubrobacteraceae; genus Palsa-465. The sequence continues at coordinate 1,170 of DATJTQ010000075.1, read as the reverse complement.
CTCACCGCGGGGATGCTCTTGCCGTTCGCCGTCGCCGCCAGCGCCGGGCGGCGCGTGGCCACGTCAGGCCGTGCCCGGATCCTCGGCGGGGCCGCCGTCGCCGCCGCCGTGTTCGGCGGCCTGGGCCTGATCATGTTCGGCTCGGGCACCTTCCACCTGTTCGGGACCCTCTCCACCATCCAGGGCCAGGGCGGCATCCACAGCATCCCCGGCTGGATCCTCTACGCGGTCGGCCTCAAGGGGCTCGAGGCCCCCGTCGGCGTGCTGCTGCGGATCGGCTACGCCATCAGCGTCGCGTGGCTGATGTGGCGCGTATGGATCGGCGAGATGGACTGGATCACCGCCGCGGGCTGGGCCACCGTGGGCCTGCTCATCTCCGCCGGGATGCTCATGCCCTGGTACATCGCATGGCTGATCCCGCTGGCGGCGCTCAGCTCCGACCGGCGGCTGTGGATCACCGCGATCGCGCTGACCAGCCTCGGGCTGACCTCCCTGTAGCTACAGGTTGACCGAAGCCATCCCCGACTCGTCGTAGCGCTCCCCGGCGGCGGAGGGCACCTCGGCGTCGATCCGCGCCAGATCGTCAGCGGTGAGCTCCACGTCGACCGCGGCAGCATTCTGCTCGAGGTACTCGCGGCGCTTGGTGCCGGGAATGGGAACGATGTCGTCGCCCTGGGCCAGCACCCAGGCCAGCGCGAGCTGGGCCGGCGTGCAGCCCTTGTCCTGGGCGATCTCGGCGACCTTGGCGGCCAGCTTGAGGTTCGTGTCCAGGTTCTCGCCGGTGAACCGCGGGCCGTGGCGGCGGAAATCTGACGAGTCCAGCTCATCGGGCGAGGTGAAGCGACCCGAGAGGAAGCCGCGGCCCAGCGGCGAGTAGGGCACGAAACCGATGCCCAGGTCGCGACAGGTCGGCAGGATCTCGGCCTCGACGTCGCGGGTCCACAACGAATACTCGGTCTGCAGCGCGGAGATCGGGTGCACGGCGGCTGCGCGGCGCAGCGTCTCCGGGGACGCCTCGGACAGTCCGATGTGGCGGATCTTGCCCTCGGCGACCAGCTCCGCCATGGCGCCCACCGTCTCCTCGATGGGGACATTGGGATCAACGCGGTGCTGGTAGAAGAGGTCGACGTGGTCGGTGTTCAGGCGCTTGAGCGAGATCTCGATCGACGA
>DATJTQ010000074.1:0-5082 GCA_035503355.1 Solirubrobacteraceae bacterium | reverse complement strand
GGCGTCTCCAACGCCTTCTTCGTCTACCTGCGCGACCCCGACGGTCACCGCATCGAGCTCTACTCGTGCGACTACTACACCGGCGACCCCGACCACCGGCCGCTGCGCTGGTCAGTCAACGACCCGCGCTGCCGCTCCTTCTACGGCACCCGCGCACCCGACAGCTGGTATGAGGAGTCCAGCCTGCTGCTCGGCCCCGACGGCGCCCCGGTGGCCACCCGGGCCGCCAACGTCGACGAGCGCGCCCAGCACTCCGAGGTGGCGGCGTGACGCAGTACGCCAAGTCGCTGCAGTCGCTGCGCTCCGCCCTCGGCCGCTTTGCCACCGGTGTGGTGGTGGTCACCTTCGACAGCGACGACGGCCCCCGCGGCATCACCGTCAACTCGTTCACGTCGGTGTCGATGGATCCGCCACTGGTACTGGTGAGCGTCGCGCGACAGGCCCGCGCCCACGACGCGCTGTTTGACCGGCCCTTCTGCGTGAACGTGCTCGGTGGTCACCAGGAGTCTCTGGCCCGTCACTTCGCCGGAAAGCCCAGTGGCGAGGTCGACTGGGTTGCCGGGGCCAGCGTGCCCCGCCTGACCGGGGTGCTGGCCCATCTGGAGTGCCGGCCCTGGCGCCACTACGACGGTGGCGACCACACGCTGTTCCTCGGCGAGGTGGTCGATTACGACTACCGCGACGGTGACGCCCTGGGCTTCCACGGCAGCCGCTTCACCCGCATCGAGGACGAGCAGCTCGGGATCGAGTACCTCCTGTGAGCGGCGCCGAGCCCCTCCAGCTCCCCGACGGCCTGGCCGCCGGCAAGGTCATCGGCGTGCACCTCAACTACCACAGCCGCGCCGCCCAGCGCGGGCGGGTGCCCACCGAGCCCTCCTACTTCATCAAGGCCGGCTCGGCGCTCTCGGGCGGCGGCGACGTCGTCCGCCCGCGGGGGACCGAGCTGCTCACCGCCGAGGCCGAGATCGCGCTGATCATCGGCACCCGCGCGCGCGACGTCACCCCCGAGGAGGCCGGCCGGCACATCGGCTGGTACGCGCCGGCCAACGACTTCGGGCTGCACGACTTCCGCTGGGCCGACCGCGGCTCCAACGTCATGGCCAAGAGCCAGGACGGGTTCTCGCCCGTCGGTCCCGCCATGCCGGCCCAGGGGGTGGACCCGGCCACGCTGCACATCACCTGCACCGTCAACGGCGAGGTGCGCCAGGACGCCACCGGATCTGACCTCATCTTCAGCTTCGCCCACATCGTGGCCGACCTGTCGCGGTTCATGACCCTCGAGCCCGGCGACATCATCCTCAGCGGGACACCGGCCGGTGCCGACGTGGTGTCGCCCGGCGACGTGGTGGTGATCACGCTCGAGGGCGCGGGGAGCGTGACCAGCACCATCGTGGAGGCGACCGCCGAGCTGGCGCCCTACGGCGCCATGCCCAAGGCGACCGACGAGGCGCGCGCCTTCGCCACCGGCACCACTCCGCCGGCCGCACCGGCGCCCGGGCCGCCCCGCCTCCCCGCCGAGGCCGAGGCGGCACTGCGCCGTGTGTCGACCGCCACGCTCACCGTGCAGCTGACCCGCCGGGGCATCCAGACGACATTTCTCCCCGGCCTGGGCCCCACGCGCCCGGACCTGCGCATGGTGGGCTACGCCCGCACCCTGCGCTACGTGGCCATCCGCGCCGACGTGCGCGAGGCGATGGCGGGCTCCGAGGACGCCCAGAAGCGGCTGGTGGAGTCGGTCAACGAGGGCGACGTGCTGGTCATGGAGGCCCGCGGCGAGACCGGCGCGGGCACCATCGGCGACATCCTGGCCGCGCGCGTGCTGGCTCGCGGAGGAGCCGGGATCGTCACCGACGGCGCGGTGCGCGACACCCCGGGGGTGACCGAGCTCGACATCCCCACCTACTACCGCGCGGCCAACGCGTCGTCGTTGTGGGCCGCGCACATCCCGCTCGACATCGATGTCCCGATCACCTGCGCGGGCGTCCTGGTCATGCCCGGCGACGTCATCGTCGGCGACGGCGAGGGCGTGGTGGTGCTGCCCTTTGCCGTGGCCGAGGAGATCGCCCACGCCGCCCTGGAGGTCGAGGATCGCGAGGCCTTCGCGCTGGAGCGCATCAAGGCCGGCGAGCCCTATCGCGGGCTGTACCCGCTGTCTGAGGAACGGCGCCCCGAGTTCGAGAACTGGAAAGCGACGCGAAGCGAGGAGCCCAGCCCATGACCAGCCCGTTCGCCGGTGACGCCTCCGCGGTGCGTGGCGCCATCACGCCCCTCATCACCCCGTTCACCGACGACGGGGGGCTGGACCTCGAGTCGGTCCCGCGGCTGATCGATTGGCAGCTGGCCCACGGCACGCACGGCATCTCGGTGGGCGGCTCCACCGGCGAGCCGACGTCGATGACGGTGGCCGAGCGGGTGGAGGTCATGCGTGCCGCCGCGGCGGCGATCGACGGGCGGGTGCCGTTCCTGCCCGGGACGGGGACGGCGCTGATGGCCGAGACCCTCGAGCTGACCGCCGAGGCCCAGCGCCTGGGCGCCAGCGCCGCGCTGGTGGTCACGCCCTACTACGGCCGCGCCCAGCAGGAGGGGCTGTTTGCCTGGTACTCGCGCGTGGCCGCCGAGTTCCCCGATCTCCCCATCATCGTCTACAACGTCCCCGTCCGGGCGGCGGTCGACATCACGCCCCAGACGGTCGGGCGCCTGCGCCGGGCGCACGCCAACATCGTCGGCATCAAGGAGACCACGCGCGACTTCGAGCATGTCTCCTACGTGCTCAACGAGGCGGGCACCGACTTCATCGCGCTGTCGGGGATCGAGCTGCTCTGCTACCCGATGCTCACCCTCGGCGGGGCCGGCCACCTGTCCTGCGTGGGCAACTTCGCGCCCGACCCGGTGGCCCAGCTTTACGACGCCTTCGTCTCCGGTGATCAGGAACGCGCGCGGGCCCTGCACTACGACCTGCACCCGCTCGTCGACGCGGCGTTCGCCGAGACGAACCCGGTCCCGGCGAAGTGGGTGATGCGCGAGCTCGGCCTGCTCGCCTCCGACCACGCCCGTGAGCCGCTGGCCCCGCTCAGTGACGCCGGGCGCGCCAAGGTCCGCTCGCTGCTGGCCACCAGCCCCCATGTGGACCTCGACGCCCCGGTCGCCGCCTCGATGTAAGTCCTAGAGGGCGTCGGCCAGTGCCCGCGCGGTCGCGATCACCGCGCGGGCCATCGCCGGCTCGTCGCGGTCACCGATCCACACCGCGCTGACCGCGGCGGTCTCGCCGGTGGGCGCCGCCACCCCTGTGGCGCCGGGCAGCAGCTCCCCGGTGGAGCGCGACCACCCGCGCGCGCGGGCCTCGGTCACCTCGGTGCGCTCGGACTCGCGCGCGGGCCCGCCGGCCAGGATGGCGATCCCCGACGCGGCGATGGCCACCGGGTGACGGAGCCCCGGGCGATAGGTGATGTGCATGTCGGCGTGGCGCGGCGAGCGCACATCGAGCACGACCGCCGCATCCTCGCCATCGCGGACGGTCAGGGCCACCGTCGCGGTGAGCTCGTCGGCGAGCGCCTGCAGCAGCGGTCCGGCGACCTCCCGCAGGCGGGGCTGGACGCGGCTGGCCAGTTCGACCAGGCCGGTGCCGAGGACATAGCGGTCATCGTGGCGGCGCACCAGCCGTTCGGCGAGATGCGGGCCCAGCAACCGGTAGATGCCGGCGCGATGGGTGCCGAGCGCGTCGGCCAGCTCGGAGACCGTCATGCCCTCCGGGTGCTGGGCCAGCACGCGGAGCAGGCGCAACCCGCGCCCGAGGGTCAGCGACGACGTTGGCGGAGTCGGCATCCCTGATAGCGTACGTTATCTGTATGTTGCGTGCAATAGTTGTGCTATACACCGTCGCGCCCACGTCACGGACCAGGAGAGGAAGCCATGGCAGCGCGTACCGGAAGCGACTACATCGAGCGCCTCGCGGCGTCGCGCCCGACGATCGAGATCAACGGCGAGACGGTGAGCGCCGGGATCCCCGAGCACCCGGCCTTTCGCAACGTGGTGCGGACCTACGCGCACCTCTATGACATGCAGCACGACCCGGCCTACCGCGACCTGCTCACCTACGAGTCCCCCACCACCGGCGATCGCGTGGGCACCTCGTTCCTGGTCCCGCGGACCGGCGAGGACCTGGTCAAGCGCCGGGAGATGATGAGCATCTGGGCGCGCGTCTCCAACGGCTTTCTCGGGCGCACCGGCGACTACCTGAACGCGTGCATGATGGCGCTGAGCGAGGCCGGCGAGTGGTTCGCCCAGGCCGACAGCGCCTTCGGCGAGAACGCCCGGCGCTACTACGAGCAGGTGCGCGAGGAGGATCTGCTCCTCACCCATACGCTGATCCCGCCCCAGGTCAACCGCAGCCTGCCGCCCTCCGAGCAGCTCGGCGGGGAGATCTCAGCCCAGATCGTCTCCCAGGACGACAACGGGATCGTGATCCGCGGCGCGCGGCTACTGGCCACCATCGGCCCCTTCGCCGACGAGCTGCTGGTCTTCCCCTCCACCCTGCTGCGCGGCCGGCCCGAGGACGCGCCCTACTCCTACGCCTTCGCCATCAACTGCGACGCCCCGGGGCTGCGCTTCCTCTGCCGCGAGTCAGCCGACTACGGGCGGGGGCACTTCGACCACCCGCTCGGCTCGCGCTTTGAGGAGATGGACGCGGTGGTCATCTTCGACGACGTCCACGTCCCCTTCGAGCGCTGCTTCATGATCGGCCACCCCCAGCTCTGCAACGGCCTCTACACCGAGACCGGCGCCATCAACCACATGACCCACCAGGTGACCACGCGCACCACCGCCAAGACCGAGTTCATGCTGGGGCTGGTCAGCCTGCTCACCGAGGCGATCGGCATCGAGCAGTTCTCCCACGTCCAGGAGAACGTCGCCGAGGTCATCATCGCCCTGGAGGGGCTGCGTGCCTTCGTACGCGCCGCCGAGGCCGACGCCGCGGTCAACAAGTTCGGAGTGATGACGCCGGACTGGGCGCCGCTGAACGCCGCCCGCAACTGGTACCCCAAGCTCTACCAGCGCTTCCCCGAGATCCTGCGCAAGCTCGGC
>DATJTQ010000073.1:0-6962 GCA_035503355.1 Solirubrobacteraceae bacterium | reverse complement strand
CGTCGAAGCCCAGGCGCTGTGCCGCCACCAGCAGCGCACTCTCAGTCGGGTCACCGGATCGCGACCAGCTGTCGCCGGCGGGTTCGATCCGGGCGTTGTTGCAGCGCACCGCGGTCAGCAGCAGGCCTTCGAAGCCCTCAGAGAGCGAACCGCTTGCGCCGGTTGGGACGGGCAGTTCGCGGCCGGCCGACCACCAGATTCGTACGCTCATCTTGCCCTCGGTGAGCGTTCCGGTCTTGTCGGTGCAGATCACATTGGTGGAGCCCAAGGTCTCGACTGCGGTGAGCCGCTTGACCAGCGCCCGCCGGGCCGCCATGCGGCGCACACCGCCGGCCAGCGACAGAGTGATGGTCGGGAGCAGCCCCTCGGGCACGTTGCCGACGAGCAGCCCGACGGCGAAGGTCACCGCGGCCGCGAGCGACAGGCCGGCCAGTGTCACGCCGGCGATGAAGAACACGACGCCGGAGGCGATGGCGATGGCGGCGATGAGCCAGGCCACGCGGTTGACCTGGGCCTGCAGCGGGCTGATCTCGGGCTTGACGCGCTGTGACAGCGCGGCGATCCGCCCGATTTGGGTGGTCATCGCGGTGGCGTACACGACCGCCTCGGCGTCACCGGCCGTGCAGAGCGTGCCTGCGAACACGAGGTCGTCGGCCTCGAGCACGCTCACCGCGCGCTGCTGCGCGCTGGCGCTGCGCACGACGGGCTGGGACTCTCCGGTGAGTGCCGCCATGTCGAGTTCGAGCGACCCTGCGATGAGCCGGGCGTCGGCCGACAGCCGGTCACCTTCCGCAAGGAGGACGACGTCGCCCGGCACCAGTTCTGCGGCGGGGATCTCGGTCTCCTGAGCGTCGCGTCGTACCCGAGCACGCACCGGCAAGAGCTCCCGTAGCGCCTCGGTGGCGCGTTCGGCCTGGAGTTCCTGCATGAAGGCCAGGGCCGCGTTGAGCACGATCACGGCGACGATCGCGATGGCGAGTGTCTGGCTGCCGCTGACGGCCGCCAGGACGGCGGCGATCCACAGCAGCAGGGCCAGCGGGTGCACGAACTGCCGGACGAGTTCGGCCAGCCGGTTGACCTCGGCGCCGCGCGAGATCGCGTTGGGCCCGTATTGGGTGAGCCGCCGCGCTGTCTCCCGGCTCGACAGACCCTCCGCCCGTGTCCCGAGATGGGCGAAGAGGGCGTCGACGCGTTCCTGCGGATCGACCGGACCCTCAGGGGGAGGTCTGCGCTCAAGGGTGGCCGGCGCCGGGGTTGCAGACATGACGTCAGCCAGGGTCACACGACGTGTGCCGCCGGCCATCCGGTTGTGACCCGGACGTGAAATCCGTACTCATCCCGGACCTGAGCTGATGGGCGCGGGTTACGCTGTCGCTGTGGGCGCAGCCGATCCGCAGCTCGATCGCATCGATGCGTACTGGCGGGCGGCCAACTACCTCTCGGTCGGTCAGATCTACCTGCTCGACAACCCGCTGCTACGAGAGCCGCTCACGCCGGCCCACATCAAACCCCGGCTGCTCGGGCACTGGGGCACCACGCCCGGCCTGAACTTCCTCTACGCCCATCTGAACCGGCTCATCTGCGAGCGGGATCTCAACATGATCTATGTCACCGGCCCCGGTCACGGCGGTCCGGGACTGGTCGCCAACACCTACCTGGAGGGGACGTACACCGAGGTCTATCCGCATATCGGCCACGACGAGACGGGCTTGCGGAGGCTGTTTCGGCAGTTCTCGTTCCCCGGGGGGATCCCCAGCCACGTCGCCCCCGAGACGCCGGGCTCGATCCATGAGGGCGGGGAGCTGGGCTACAGCCTGCTGCACGCCTACGGCGCGGCCTTTGACAACCCGGACCTGATCGTCGCCTGCGTGGTCGGTGACGGCGAGGCCGAGACGGGGCCGCTCGCGGCGAGCTGGCATTCCAACAAGTTCCTGGATCCGGCGCGCGACGGTGCGGTTCTGCCCATCCTGCACCTCAACGGCTACAAGATCGCCAATCCAACGGTGCTGGCGCGCATCCCGGAGGAGGAGCTATTGGCGCTGCTTCGCGGGTATGGGTATGAGCCCATCGTGGTCGCCGGTGACCAGCCGGACGCGATGCACTCTCTGATGGGCCGCACCCTTGACGGCGTGGCCGACCGCATCGCCGCCATCCAGCGCGCCGCCCGCTCGGGCTCGGCCGCGACGCAGCGGCCGGCGTGGCCGATGATCGTGCTGCGCACCCCGAAGGGCTGGACCGGACCCAAGGTGGTGGACGGCCTGCCCGCCGAGGGGACGTTCCGCTCACACCAGGTGCCCCTGGCGCGGGTGCGGGAGGACCCTACGCACCTGGCTGCGCTGGAGGCATGGCTGCGCTCCTACCGGCCCGACGAGCTGTTTGATGATGGCGGCGCACTGCGCGCGGATCTGGCCGCGCTCCCGCCACGCGGCGCGCGGCGCATGAGCGCCAACCCCCACGCCAACGGCGGCCTGCTGCTCCGCGACCTCGAGATGCCCGACTTCCGCGACTACGCGGTCGACGTGCCCGCGCCGGCCGCGACCACCAGCGAAGCGACCCGTGTCCTCGGCGCTCTGCTGCGCGATGTGATCTCGGCCAACCCGGACACCTTCCGGATCATGGGGCCCGACGAGACGGCGTCCAACCGGCTGTCGGCCGTGTTCGAGGTCACCAACCGGGCCTGGGACGCGCAATCCATCCCCGGCGACGATCACCTGGCCCCGGACGGCCGGGTGATGGAGGTGCTCTCCGAGCACCTGTGCCAGGGGTGGCTCGAGGGTTACCTGCTCACCGGCCGCCACGGCCTGTTCAACTGCTACGAGGCGTTCATCCACATCATCGACGCCATGTTCAATCAGCACGCCAAGTGGCTGAAGGTGACACGCGCCATCCCGTGGCGGCAGCCGATCGCGTCGCTGAACTATCTCCTCTCCTCCCACGTGTGGCGCCAGGACCACAACGGATTCTCGCATCAGGACCCGGGGTTCATCGATCACGTCGTCAACAAGAAGGCGGAGATCGTCCGGGTCTACCTGCCGCCCGACGCCAACTGCCTGCTCTCGGTGGCCGACCACTGCCTGCGCTCACGCGACTACGTCAATGTGATCGTCGCGGGCAAGCAGCCCGCCCTTGACTACCTGACCATGGAGGAGGCGATTGCGCACTGCACCCGCGGGCTCGGGATCTGGGAGTGGGCCTCCAGCGATGCCGGCGGCGAACCCGATGTCGTGCTCGCCTGCGCCGGGGACATCCCCACCCTCGAGGTCGTCGCCGCCGCATCCCTGCTGCGCCGGCACCTGCCCGACCTCCACGTCCGCGTGGTCAACGTCGTCGATCTGATGCGGCTGCAGCCCGACACCGAGCACCCCCATGGGCTGGGCGATCGCGAGTTCGACGCGCTGTTCACCGCCGCCCAGCCCGTCATCTTCGCCTACCACGGATACCCCACCCTCATCCACCGGCTCACCTACCGCCGCACCAACCACCACAACATCCACGTCCGTGGCTACAAGGAGGAGGGCACCACCACCACGCCGTTTGACATGGTGATGCTCAACGACCTGGACCGCTATCACCTGGTCATGGACGTCATCGACCGGGTGCCAGGACTCAGCGAGCGGGCCGCGGCGCTGCGTCAGGACATGGCTGACACCCGCCTGCGCGCCCGCGCCTACACCCGCGAGGTCGGCGACGATCTGCCCGAGGTTCGCGACTGGGCCTGGCCGGGCGGGGATCCGGCACCGGCCCTCGACGGGTCCGTCGTGAGCTGACCCTTCAGTGGCGATCCTCACCGTCAACGCCGGCTCGAGCAGCGTCAAGCTGCGCCTGCTGGATGATGACGACGCCATCCTGGCCGAGGACGAGCTCGCGGCGACGCAGGCGCGCGTCGATCCAGACGCGCTCAACAGCGCGCTGAGCGGAGCCTTGTCGGGCGCTGACGCGGTGGCGCATCGCATCGTCCACGGAGGCGAGCGTTACCGGGACGCGGTCCTGATCGACGGCCGAGTCCGTCGCTCGCTCGACGAGCTCACCGATCTGGCGCCGCTGCATCAGCCCAAGTCGCTCGCCGCGTTGGATGCCGTGTCGGCCGGGCTGCCCGGCGTGCCCGCGGTGGCCTGCTTTGACACGTCGTTTCATGCCACCTTGCCCCCCGCGGCGTTCACCTACGCTCTGCCGGCCCGCTGGCGCGAGCGCTGGGGGCTGCGCCGCTTCGGCTTCCACGGCCTCTCGCATGCCTGGGTGGCGCGCCGCAGCGCGGAATTGCTGGCTTTCGGTCAACCGACCGGACGGCTCGTCTCCTGCCATCTCGGCGCCGGTGCCTCGCTATGCGCGATCGCCGACGGCCGCTCGATCGACACGACCATGGGATTCACCCCACTCGACGGTCTGGTCATGGCCACTCGATCAGGCAGCGTCGACCCGGGCCTGTTGCTGTGGCTGCTTGAACGCGAGGCGGTCAGCGAGGGTGAGATGGCCCAGGCGCTCGAGCACGAGTCGGGGCTGGCGGGGTTGGCCGGTGACGCCGACCTACGGACCGTGCTTGATCGCGCCGGCGCCGGCGACGAGGCGGCGGCACTGGCGGTGGATGTCTACGTGCATCGGTTGTGTGCCGGGATCGCCGCCATGGCGGCGTCGCTGGGCGGGCTGGACACGCTGGTCTTCACCGGCGGTGTGGGCGAGCACGCGCCGGTGATCCGGGCCCGGGCCGCGGCCACACTCGGTTTCCTCGGGATCGAGATCGACGCCGCTGCCAACGACCGGGCTCGACCTGACGCCGAGATCACCCGCGCGGGTGCGGCGGTCAGGACGCTGATCCTGCGGGCACGCGAAGATCTTGAGATGGCGCGTCAGACGCGGGTGACTCTGCGGCGCTGAGCCGGCGTGGCAGCACCAGGAGTGGGCACGCGGCGCGGCGAGAGAGGTGCGTGGACACGCTGCCGTTGACAAACCGGCCGACGGGGCCCTGTCCCCGCGAGCCGACGATGAGCAGGTCGACCGAGCGCGCCAGTCGGGCCAGCTCGGTGGCGGGATCACCGTAGACCGCCTCGCCTGCGATGTCGCCGATGGCATCCAACCGCGACTGTTCAATGCGCACCCGGTCAGCGGTTGCGTCGGTCCAGTCCGGCGGGGCCTCGCAGTCCTCAGGGCTCTGCAGCGGAACCACCGACAGCGTCCGGATCTGGGCGCGATGAACGCGGGCAAGCTCACGAGCGGTCTCCATTGCGAGCGCGCTCTCGGGCGAGCCGTCGTCACCGACCCCGATCGTCTCCCACCTGGGGTTGGCGAACACGTATCCGCGGGGTGCGATCGCGACCGCGCAGGGGGCGCCGTGCAGCGCCGCCAGGGTGTCGTCACCCAGCAGGATCCGCCCCAGGCCTGCGCGATGTGAGGATCCGACGACGAGCAGGTCGGCGTGCTGGTGCTCGGCGAGGCGATGCAGGCCCCGGCCGGGCTCGGCGTCGCGCCGGACGCTGGTGGCGCAGTTGAGCTCGTGCTCGAGTCGTGCCGCGGTCACCAGATGGTGGGCCTGGGCGTGGGAGGCCGGTGTCCGCTGCGCAGGGATCCCCGCGGTTGCGGTGCCGTAGATATTGGCCAGCACCAGCCGCCCGGGACCACGGGCCAGTTGCAGCGCGAGGGCGATCGCGTCGCGCCCGCCGGCCCGTCCGTCGACTCCCACCACAACTTTGTCAAACATTGTCTGCCTCGCTGATCGGTTCGTCTGTCACCGTAGGAGCACGGGACCCCGCTGCCATCCGGGATCGCCCGCGCGATCGACCTGGCCGGGCTCGTAGTCGTTACGCGCTCGTGTCCGTGAAGACCCTGATGGACGCGGCGCGCGTGAGGCATAGCCTCGGCTCTCACGTTTCATGCCACATCGAGGAGGTCGACATGCCGGTACTCATCTGTTACGACGGCTCGCCCAGCGCTCAGCGCGCGCTCAGCGTCGCCGCCAGCTCGCTGGACGGCGCGCCCATGGTTCTGCTCAACATCTGGAACCCGCCTCAGCGGGTGCTGGCCGACAGTTTCGGCCTCAGCGAGAGCGACCACGGACCCACCTACCGGGAGCTCGAGGACCTCGCGACCCGCCGGGCGGCGGAGATCCTCGCCGAAGGCGAGGCCGAAGCCCAGCTGCGAGGATTCCCGGTCACCACCCGGCAGGAGTGCAACCGTTCGAGCATCTGGCAGACGATCCTCGCTGTCGCCGACGAGGTCGACGCTTCGCTGATCGTGGCCGGTACACATGGCAGCACGGCTGTACAGTCCGGGCTGTTGGGCAGCGTCTCCAACGCGCTCGTGCACCACGCGCATCGCCCGGTCCTGCTGGTGCCCAAGCCCGACCCGACGACCGTCTGAGCATGGCATCACCGGGGGCTGAACGGTGAGCGATTCCGAGGTCGACCCGGTCCTTCCGCGACTGCGCTGCGGGCGCTGCGAGGACGTGATCGGCGCCTATGAGCCAATGGTGATCGAGACCCCCCACGGGCCCCGCCACACGTCGCTGGCCGCCGAGCCCGAGCTCTATGAGTCAGACGCGCCGTGCTTTCACCACGGCTGCTACTTGGAGGCGCGCGGCGGCGACATGTGAACCCGCCGACACGGCGCGGCGAGGGGGGTCCGTGATCTGCACCACGTCTGGTGCGGCGTACTGCGGATGCGCCCGGCGCCGTCACCCGAGACAGTCGCTTTCCACCCCCTCTACTCAAGGAGTGACTTCATGTCCGCGACCACGACGCCCAGCGCCCACGAGCGGGGCGATGAGAACTCCGGCAGGTATCAGGCAGCCGTCGTCCATGACTTCCACCAGCCGCTGGCGATCGAGCAGGTCGCGTTCGCGCCCCTGGCCCCGGACCAGATCCGCGTGCACATCGAGGCCTGCGGCCTGTGTCACACCGACATCCACGCCGCCCACGGTGACTGGCCTGTCAAGCCCCAGCCGCCGTTCGTGCCCGGACACGAGGGCGTCG
>DATJTQ010000072.1:0-6544 GCA_035503355.1 Solirubrobacteraceae bacterium | reverse complement strand
GCGCGCCATCTGAGCGGGCGAGATCTTGGGCGGCTCGAACGTGTCGACCACGCGCAGGGACTTCTCGATGTCGTCGCTCTCGATCAGACCGAGGACGTAGGCGCGGCCCAGCCCGAGCTCGCCCGGAGCGCGGATGACATGGGCCAGCGCCTCGGGGGAGCGGAAGCTGAAGGTGGGCGCGTCCGGCGCGGTGGCCGGCACCTCGGTGCCGTCCCAGAAGCGCACGGCGAAGGGGCGCTGCGCAAGCGCGGCCGCCAGCTCGCGGCGCAGAGGTGCGGTGTTGGACAGCGACACGGCCGCGGGACTCTAGTACAGCCGCCCGCCCGGGCCGGACGCCCGGCCGCCGGGTCAGCCCACCGGAACGGCGAGCTTGCGCTCGCGGCGCGACGGGTCCACGCGCACCACGTCCCAGGCCAGCCCGGTCATCTCCAGCGCGCGGATGATCCCCGCCGACGGGTCCAGCTGCCAGCGCCCCAGCCCGTGGCGGTAGGAGGTGGGGAAGGCGTGATGGTTGTTGTGCCACGCCTCGCCCCAGGTGGGGATGGCCAGCCAGAACACGTTCTTTGACTCGTCGCCGGTGTCGTAGGCGGCCTTGCCGAAGTAGTGGCAGACGGAGTTGATGGAGAAGGTGGCGTGGTGCATGAAGAAGATGCGCGCCGCGCCGCCCCACAGCAGGGCGGTCAGTCCGCCGGTGACCGTCCCGGTCAGTGCCACGCCCAGGCCGAAGGCGGCGGCCAGGCCAACCACCACCCACAGCACGAAGGTGCGGTCCACGAAACGGATCCACGGGTCGGCGAGCAGGTCCTTGGCGTACCGCGTCTCGTCAGCCACCTCCATGTCGGAGAAGACCCAGCCGATGTGCGCGTGCACCAGGCCCCACATCTGTCCGCGCCAGCCGTCGCGGTGGTCCAGGTGGGGGCTGTGCGGATCGCCCTGCTCGTCGGAGAACTGGTGGTGCTTGCGGTGGGTGGCGACCCAGTCGATCACCGGGCCCTCCGCGGCGGCCGAGCCCAGCGCGGCGAAGACGGCCCGGGTGAAGCGGTGGGTCTTGAAGCTGCGGTGGGTCAGCAGGCGGTGAAACCCGACCGTGATGCCCGACCCGATGACCATGTAGAAGATGGCCAGGACCAGCAGGTCCTGCCACACGAGCAGGCCGTGGTTCCACCCCAGCCACATGCCCAGCAGCACCAGGATGGGCGGCGCTCCGGTGACCACCGCGCTGGCTACGCGGTCGACGAGGGGCATCTTGACCGCACGGACCTCACCGGCGGGCGCGTCGGTGGATACGTCTACGGCTCGAGCGGAGATGCGCGGGGCATCAGGCGTCGAGGGCGCGGCAACCGCTGTCGGGGTGTCGGGGCCCATGGCGTCGCGGGGAGCCTACCCGTTTCAGGGGCGGATGACGTAAGAATGCTTTAAGGGCACCCTTATTGCACGGCCTCGCACCAGGCCGCGCCTCGGGGTCGATTACAGCCCGACGGCGTGGTTGGCGGAGGGCTGATAGGTCCGGCAGGGCTCGCCGCGCAGGCCCGGGCACGGCGGCAGTCCGGTCGGGACGGCCAGGCCGGGGACCACTGGGAGCACGAGCCGCGACGGGAACGTGGCCGAGTGGGCGATGGAGACCTGGGCCGTCCCGTCAGGATTGAGCTCGGCGAAGGCCCACACCGGCTGATCGCCGCCGGGCGCGGCGATGGTCACGCGGATCCGGGAGCCCTTGCGGTAGGCGTGGCCTTCGTAGTACAGGGGGACCGTGACCTCGGTGTAGCGCCCCTTGGGCAGGGGCGCGACATCGGCCTTGCGCAGGCTGAGGACCGGGGCCAGCAGCGTGCTCTGGGCGGCGTCGAGCTTGCGCTCCGACGCGCGGACCCACCCGTTCTGCACGAACGTCTCCTTGCCGTCGGGCCGCACCTCGGAGATCGTCGCCTGCAGGTCGACGCTGGGCGTCGAGGCCTTGATCCACAGCTGGACGGCCCCTCCGCCGATGACCACCGTGTTGGCGGTCAGCGGCGCGCTGACGTAGGACGCGGCGGTCCCGCCCGGGTTGACCTCCCAGCGGTAGGCGGGCGTCGCGTTCCACAGCCCGCCGGGCTCACCGTCGTCGGCGCCGGTGAAGTTGGTGGCCGGGCGCGCCTTGGGCTTCCAGGTGAACGCGTCGGCCGAGGCAGCCTCCGCCTTGCCGGTGGTGAGCGCCCCGCCGGAGCTCAGATACCAGGACCGGGCCTGCGTGCCCGGGATCGGGAAGCGCGAGAAGGAGTGCTCGAAGCCCGGGTAGGGGGCGCCGGGCGTGGCGCTGCCCGCGCCGTTGTCGAACATCACGCGGATCGGCTCCAGCGCCTGGAAGGCCGACCGGGCGGCCGCGTAGCTGGGCTCGGACTGGATCGGATCGGGCGGCAGGGTGACGTCGTTGATCCCCATCGCCGAGGAGAACACCGTGGGGGCGAGCGCTCTGGTGGCATCCGACAGCTGGGGCCTTCGGTGGGCCACGTAGAGGTCCATGAAGTCAAACCAGCGGTCAAACGTCTGCGGATCCAGCGAGTCGATGTGGGCGCCGTTGGTGAAGGTGAACCACTTGCGCGTGGTCCCGGTGAAGTCCTCGGCCAGGTCGGGGCAGTGGCCCCCGGTCTGCTCGTCGGTGAACTGGCAGGCCAGATAGACCGGGACGTGGATCTTGTGCACGAAGGTGACCGGCGCCAGTGGATTGGCCACCGACGGCACGAAGTAGTTGTTGGCGCGGACCTGGCCGACGACGCTCGGCGCCTCGCCGTGGAGGACCTGGTTGGCCTTGCACGTGGCGTCGCCCCCCTGGATGCGCTTGAACGCCCAGGCCTGACCGGTGGTCGCCGATGCGGGCAGGGCATCGCTCTGGCGCTCCTTCGCCCACCCCAGCGCGAACCCCGTGTTGAGGATCCCGCCCGGGTAGAGCGTGGTCGCGGTGCTGTCGACAACCGAGAGGGGCGTGATCGCGGCGAGATCCGGCGGGTCGGTGGCGGCGACAAACAGCTGGCTGATGCCCCCGTAGGAGATGCCCATCATCCCCACGCGGCCGCCCAGCACCCACGGCTGGCGGGCGACCGTCTCGATGACGTCGTAGCCGTCGAGGCCCTGCAGCGGCTCGAAGTAGTCAAACGATCCGCCTGAGCACCCGGTGCCGCGCATGTTGACGTCGACGACCGCGAAGCCGAGGAGGTTGGCGACGGCGGCGATGCCGCTGTCGGGCCCGGCGGGATCGGCGTAGCCGTAGCCGGCGTATTCGACCAGCGTCGGATACGGGCCGCCCGACGCCGGCCCGGGCAGGCGCACGTCGATGGCCAGGCGTGTGCCGTCGCGGGTGCGCAGGTAGCCGTAGCCGCCCACCGGCAGCTTCTGGTCATACCCCTTGGTGGAGGGCGGGGCGTCGCGGTCGGGCATCACCGTGACCGGTGCCGAGGTCCTGTCGGCGGCGCGCATGCGATAGCCCGGGCCGGGCGTGACGTCGCGGAACACGATGCCGCCGAGCGAGTCGGCTCGCTGCGTGGCCACGGCACGCCCGCGACGATTGACCAGCGCCACCTTCGCGTGGGGCTTGAGCCCCACGGCGTAGACCTGCTCGACGCTGCCGTGGGCGACCGGGCGGCCGGTCGTGGCCTGCGCCGCCGCGGTGGACATCACGCTCGTCGCGAGCGTGACCGCGACGGCGAGCAGCCAGATCCTCCTCCTCATGGGCGGGCAACCTACTACTCCGGGTGGGCGTCGGCGCCGCTCGGGCCGCGCGTGGGGCCTCTCGCGGCCGCCGGCCGGCGGTGCGGTCCGGTGCGGTGCGGTGCGGCAGCTAGCGCCCGACGGTGCGGATCAGCCCGCGGGCCCGGGCCGGCACTGCCGCCAGGGTCTCGCGGACCTGCGACAGCCCGGCGCGCAACTCGGGATCGCCCACCTCCACCGGGAGCATGGAGTCCTGCAGCTCCGCGATGGACTGGTCAGCGTCGTAGGCGGCGTCGGCGGCGCGCTCGATCAGCTCGCGCACGCTCTGCGACTGGGCGCCGGGCGAGTGATCGCTGAAGGTGCGGGCGCGCAGCTGCGAGCGGGCGGCGAACTCGGCGTACGTGCGCTTGGCGCGGCCGTAGGCGGACTGGACGGGCCGGAACAGCTGCTCCTCGAGCTCATCGCCGTGTTGCTCGTCGAGCTGCTCATACGCCTCCCCCAGGGCCGCCAGCGCGTCGGCGATCTGCTCGATGGCGACCGCAAGGTCGGACAGAACCTGCTCTCGGCCTTCGGCGGTGGTGTATGCCATCGGGCCACAAGATTAGTTCGCCTTCGTGTCGAAAGTGAGGGTTCTCGATCGACGTCGCGTTAGAGGACCGTTGGTTTGCGCCGGCACGGCGGCCCGGTCCGAACCTCAACCACCCCCGTCACAAGGAGCCCGCTCAATGCGCTTCATGATGATCATGATCCCCAACCTCACCGAGGAAGAATGGCCCTCGGACCCTGCCGCGCTCGCCGAGAGCGACGAGTTCGCCGCGATGGGCAAGTACAACGATGAGCTGACCAAGGCGGGCGTTCTCCTCGCCCTCGACGGTCTGCAGCCGCCTACCCGGGGCGCTCGGGTGTCCTTTGCCGGCGGCAAGCCCTCAGTCACCGACGGGCCGTTCACCGAGGCCAAGGAACTGATCGGCGGCTATTGGCTCATCCAGGCACGCAGCAAAGAGGAGGCGGTCGAGTGGGCCAGCCGCTGCCCCGCCAGCGACGGGGACATCATCGAGGTTCGCCAGGTGTATGACCCGTCCGACTTCGACGTGGCCGCCTGAACCGTGACCCCGCCGGCCGGCCGTCGCCCAGCTTGGGCCCGCGATGGGCACGCGCATCCCCGCGCGCTCTGACGCTCGCGCCGCCATCGAGGCGGTGTGGCGGATCGAATCGGCGCGGGTGGTCGGCGGCCTGGCCCGCATCGTGCATGACCTCGGCTGGGCCGAGGATCTCGCCCAGGACGCGCTCCTGGCCGCTCTGGAGCAGTGGCCGCAGTCAGGCATCCCGAACAATCCGGGGGCCTGGCTGATGGCCACGGCCAAGCACCGCGCCATTGACCAGCTGCGCCGCCAGCGGATGGCCGAACGGCGCCACGACGAGCTGGGGCGCCGCCAGGAGCGCGAGCATCAGACCAGCGAGCTCGATCTGGCCGCCGCCGCCGACGACGACATCGGTGACGACATGCTCAGCCTGCTGTTCGCCACCTGCCACCCGATGCTCTCCGCGCCGGCCCGGGCCGCCCTGACCCTGCGGTTGTTCGGCGGCCTCAGCACGGCGGAGATCGCCCGCGCATTCCTGGTCTCGGAGGCGACGGTGGCCCAGCGCGTGGTCCGGGCCAAGCGCACGCTGGCCGAGGCCCGCGTCCCGCTGGAGGTGCCCACCGGCGCGGACCTGGCGCCGCGGCTGGCCTCGGTGCTCGAGGTCATCTACCTCGTCTTCAACGAGGGCTATTCGGCGACCGCGGGCCAGGGCTGGATGCGCCCGGCGCTGTGCGAGGACGCCCTGCGGGTGGGCCGCATCCTGGCCGAGCTGATGGCCGCCGAGGCTGAGATCCACGGCCTGGTGGCGCTGATGGAGATCCAGGCCTCGCGTTCCCGCGCGCGGATCGGCCCCGGCGGCGAGCCCGTCCTCCTGCTCGATCAGGACCGCTCCCGCTGGGACCGCATGCACATCGGGCGCGGGTTGCGCGCACTCGAGCGCGCCGAGCAGCTGGGCGGCGCGCTGGGCCCGTACGCGCTGCAGGCCGCCATCGCCGCCTGCCACGCGCGAGCCGCCACCCCGGACCAGACCGACTGGGCGCGGATCGTCGCCCTCTACGACGCGCTGGCCCAGCTCAGCCCCTCGCCGGTGGTGGAGCTCAACCGCGCCGTGGCGGTGTCGATGGCCTACGGGCCCGAGGCGGGGTTGGAGCTCGTGGACGCGCTCGTCGACGGCGGCACGCTGGGCGACTACCACCTGCTGCCCAGCGTGCGGGCGGACCTGCTGGCCCGGCTGGGCCGGACTGAGGAGGCGCGGGCCGAGCTTGGCCGCGCGGTGGAGCTCACTCAGAACGAATCGGAGCGGCGGCTGCTCAGCCGGCGGGAGGCCGAGCTCTAAGCGCCGGTCACCGGGACCGGCGGCGCGAACAGCCCCACGAAGTCCGCCGCCGCGTCCGGGTCGCCCTCGACCCGCAGCGCGCCGTCGGCGACGGCGCGCCCGATAGGATGGCCGTGCCACACCACGGCGGCCAGGGTGGCGGTGTCGGTGGCCAGCGACGCGGACGGCGTCACGCCCGCCGGCGCATGGCCGCGGGTGATCTCCAGGCGACCGGCGGCCACCTCGAGGGTGAACACCTGGCCCGCGAGCGTCAGCTCATACGTCGCCTGCACCCAGCCGGCCGCGTCGGTGTCGAAGGTCGTCTCCAGCGCCACCACGGCAGCGTCCACCCCAAGCGGGGGCGCCCCATCGGGCATCGGGGCCCGGCTCCCCCACCGTCCGAGCGCGACGAGCGCGGGAGCCAGCTCGGCACCCCACTCGGTGAGCTCATAGATCTTGGAGGCGGCCG
>DATJTQ010000071.1:0-27474 GCA_035503355.1 Solirubrobacteraceae bacterium | reverse complement strand
GTGTTCATGGCCGGACCTCCTCAATGTCTTGGGGTCAGCCGGAGCCTTCTCTCCGGCCAGACAAGCCCCCGCGAGGAGCGTCCGGCCACTCAGCCCGGCAGGTCAACCCTGCAACGAGCGACCCACGCCATAGGGTCTAGGCGGCCGTCGCGCGCTACTCGTCGGGGGCGTCCACGGTCTCGGACCCGGCGTGCCGGTACGGGTCCTTGGGCGCGCGGTCCTCCGACAGCGAGTCACGCTCGGCGCTGAGCTGCTCGATGGCGTCAGCGAGGTGGATGGGTGCGATGTTGTAGTCGCCGCGCTCGACGCGCAACCGATGCGCCGCCAGCAGGACATCGGCGTGGGTGTGACCGGCCGGCGGTTCGAAGCGGTAGGAGGCGAGCTCGATGAGCAGCCCGAGCGGGTCATTGAAGTAGATCGAGTCCATGAAGCCACGGTCCTTGACTCCCGAGTGACGAATGCCGCGCTCGTCCAGCCGCTCGACGGTCTGGGCGAAGGTCGCCGCCGAGATGGCGAAGGCGAGGTGGTGAACGCAGCCGGGGTCGGTGGGGGTGCGCTCCGGATCGGGCACGCGCTCCTCGTTGGTGAAGACGGTGATGAGGCGCCCATCGCCCGGGTCGAAGTACAGGTGGCTCTCCGATGGGTTGTCGAGGTTGGGCTGCTCGAACACGAAGGGCATCCCCAGCACCCCCTCCCAGAAGTCGATCGAGGTCTGACGGTCGGCGCCCACGAGCGTGATGTGGTGCACGCCCTGGCTCTGCAACTTGCGCATAGGTCCCACGCTCCTGTGTTGATCTGAGGGAAACTAATATGGCTCAACCTTGAGCACCGACGGCTTTCAGTCCTCCAACCCCGGCCGCGACGTCCAGCGGGTCGGCACCGCGCGCTTCCTCGGCGAGGACGTGTCCAAGATCCACGACCCCGTGTGGGGGGTGACCGGGAGCCTCGGCGACAGTCAGTGCTACCTCGGGGTGCTGGGCAAGGTGGCGGCGATCCAGAAGGCGCTCTCCCAGCGCGTGCGCGACGACGAGCTCGCCGTCCGCCTGATCGCGCCCGCGTACACGATCGGCATCTCCGACGGGCAACTCAACGGGACGCCGAACATGCGCTTCTCGCTCATCGGCCGGGAGCTGGTCAACGAGAACATCGACCTGCACCTCAACGCCAACGAGGTGGCCGGGCTGGTGGCCGTGGTGGCCTGCGACAAGCCGCCGGTCGGAACGCTGGCCGCGATCCTGGAGCACAACACGCCGGCGGTGCTGCTCTCTGACGGCTCCATCAAGCCCGGGACCGACCCCGAGAGCGGCGAGCGGATCGATCTCGTCACCGGGTTTCAGTTCGCCGGCGACCCGGATCCCCGCACACGCGCGCGCATCGCCCTGCACGCCTGCCCGGGCCAGGGCAGCTGCGGCGGCATGTTCACCTACAACACGATGCAGACCTTCATCGCCGTGCTGGGCATGGAGCCCCTGCAGATGGTGGCGCCACCCTCCGACGACCCGCGCCGGCTCCACGAGTTCCCCGACCAGCTCATCGACTGCCTGGTGGCGATGACCGCGGCGCAGATCACGCCCCGAGACATCGTCACCCCCGCCGCGGTGCGCAACGCGCTGACGGTGACGGTGGCGATGGGAGGGTCGACCAATGTGCTGCTGCACAGCGTCGAGATCGCCCGCGCCGCCGGGTTTGACCTGTGGGAGGACGTCATCAGCCAGAGCGAGTTCAACACGCTCTCGCGACGGCTCCCGGTCCTGGTCAACCTGCGGCCGTTCGGCTTCTACTCGATGGTCGACGTGGATGCCAAGGGCGGCCTGCAGGTGATCGTCAAGGAGCTGCTGCAGGCAGGACTGCTCGACGGCGAGGCGCTCACCTGCACCGGCGAGACCCTTGCCGAGCAGGTCCGCCGGCTTGACCCGCCGGCGCCGGACGGCGACGTCATCCATCCGGCGGCCAAGCCGTTCAAGGACACCGGCGGGCTGCGGCTGCTCAGCGGCAACCTGGCGCCGGGTGGCGGTGCCGTGCTCAAGATCGCCGGCATCGAGGGTGGCCTCGAGGACGGGGTGTTCCGCGGCCGCGCCCGGGTCTTTGACAGTGAACGCCAGCTCATCGACGCGCTCGAGCAGGACCCCGACTCGTTCGCGGACCACGACATGGTGGTCATCCGCTACGAGGGCCCGCAGGGCGCGCCGGGCATGCCGGAGCTGCTGGACCCCACCTCGCGCATCACCGCGCTGTGCCGGCAGCGCCACATCACGATCGCGCTGATGACCGACGCGCGCTTCTCGGGTGGCTCGGTGGGGCTGGTCATCGGCCACGTCGCGCCGGAGGCGAGCCTGGGCGGCCCGATCGCGCTGATCCAGGACGGCGACACGATCGTCATCGACGTCAACGAGGACAGGATGGACTGCCTGGAGCTCGACGACGCCGAGGAGGCGACCCGTCGGGCGCAGGCCTGGCAGGCCGCGGCCGAGGCCAACGGCGGCGTGCACCCGGACGTCACGCCGGTCTCCAGCCGGGTGCTGCGCCGGATGCGCACCTCGGCGCGGCCGGCGTTGCAGGGCGCCGGCATGATCACCGGCTGACCCACGTCAGTACTGGTGTGAGGTGATGGCGCGGGCCGCGGCCGACGGCGCTGTCCCGGCCGGCAGCAGGGCCGCCACCCCGGCGTGCAGCGCCCCGAGGGCGGACACGATGGCCACCGGGTTGGCAAACAGCTCCCGGGCCGCCGGGTCGTGCTGGTCAGCGCACACCAGGGCGATCTGGACCGCCTGGGTCAGCGGCGACCCGGCCGAGCTGGTGACCCCGACGGTGACCGCGCCGGCCTGCGCGGCGGCGCGGGCGACGTCGATGGTGTCGCGGCTCTCGCCGGTGTGGCTGATGGCCACGCACACATCGCCGGCGCGGAGGTTGTCGGCGTGCAGGTGCTGGACCAGCGCGTCCATGGCGCTTGACACGCGGAGGCCGAGCGCGGAGAAGCGAAACGCGGCCAGCGCCGCGGTGGCCGCCGACGCTCCGACGCCGGCGAACATCACCTGGTCCGCACCGGCGATCGCCGCTCGCGCCGCCTCGAAGGCCACGGCGTCCAGCGCCTGGGCGCCCCCGCGGATGCTGTGCGCGTCGTCGGCCATCACCCGTTGGTGCAGTTGCGCCTTTGAGTCAGAGCGGGCGCGCCCGTAGCCGAACTGGTCGGCGCGCCCGGCCTCATGGGCGATGGCCAGCTTCAGTGCCGCGTACCCCGCGTAGCCCATCCGACGCGAGAGACGCACCACCGTCGCCGGCGAGACCCCGGCTCGTTCGGCCAGCCGGCCGACGCTGTCATAGCCCGCCTCGGTGGGGTGGGCGAGCAGCAGTTCGGCGACGCGGCGCTCGGCGTCGGGCAGCTCGCCCAGTCCGGCGCGCAGCTGGCCCGAGGGACCCATCGGCAGAATAGAAGTTTCATCATGCCCTCTGATGTCAAATATTGTTTCATAGAACCCTGATGCCCGCTCGCCAGCTCACCGTCGCCGTCGTGGCCCTCGTCCTCTGTGCCGGGGTCCTGCATGCCACCTGGAACGCGATCGCCTCGGCGATCTCGGACACGACGGTCGCCTTTGCCCTCATCGGGGCCGCTCAGGCCATCATCGCGGTGGTCGTCCTGCCCATCGTCGGCCTGCCGCGCTCCGGAGCGGTGGCGTTCGCGGCCGCCTCGGCCGTCATCCACGTCGCCTACACCGCGGCCCTGCTGCAGTCCTACCGGCTGGGCGAGTTCGGCCGCACCTACCCGCTGGCCCGCGGCACCGCGCCCGTGCTCGTCGGGGCCGGCGCCTGGGTGATCGCCGGCGAGCACCTCACCGCGCTCCAGATCGCCGGCACCTGCACGATCGCGGCCGCCCTCACCGCGATCGTGTTCGCGGGCGGCCGGCTGACCCGCGCCGACGCGCCCGCGACGGCGGCGGCGTTGCTCACCGGAGTGACCATCGCCGCCTACACCGTGATCGATGGGCTGGGCGTACGCCACGGCCACAACCCGGCGGGCTATCTGACCCTGCTCTTCATCCTGCAGGCACCCGCCATCCTCGCCATTGCCGGCTACCGCCTGCACCGGCGCTTTGAGCGGCGGATGCTGCGCGACGTCCCCGCAGGGCTCGCCGCCGGCGCCATCTCGGTGCTGGCCTACGGGATCGTGGTGTGGGCGCAGACGCGCGGGCCGCTGGCCCTCGTGTCCGCCCTGCGCGAGACCAGCGTGATCAGCGCCGCCCTCATCGCCACCCTGCTGTTCAAGGAGCCGTTCGCCCGGCGGCGGCTGCTGCCCTCGGTTGCCGTGGCCATCGGCATCGTGCTCATCGCGGTCTGAGCCGCGGGCCTGGCGTCAGCCGAGCGCCGGGATGACCTCGGCGGCGAGCCGCTCGAGTTGCTCCGCGTCGTCGACCAGCGAGTTGAGGAGGATCAGCTCCGCCCCGGCGTCGGCCACCCTGCGGATGCCGGCCACGCAGGTCTCAGGGGGGCCGGCGAGGATGTGCTCTGACCAGCCGCTCCGGCCATAGTGCTCGGTGAGCGCCTCGTCGAGTCGCCGGTGACCGCGCGCGGCGTCGTCGTCGACATAGACGTAGACGCGCTTGCCGATGCGGAACGTGCCCGGGTCGCGCCCCTGGGCGCGGAGCTCCTCGCGCACGATTGTGACCTGCTCGGCGAACTGCGCCGGTGTCTGGGAGCCCGCGCCCATGAACCCGTCGGCGTGGCGGACCGCTCGCCGCATTCCCGCCGGTGCGCTGCCGCCGAACCACAGGGGCGGATATGGCTTCTGCACCGGCTTGGGCTCCATGGTGGCGCCCTGCAGCTTCCACCAGTGGCCGTCGAAGTCGATCACGGGCTCGGTCCAGCACGCCTTCATGAGCGCGAGGGCCTCGTTGAAGCGGGCGACCGGCCGGTCCGGGTCGACGCCGAACGCGTGAAAGGGCCGGCCCTTCCCGCCGGTGGCGACGCCGACCTCGAGGCGGCCGTGGCTCAGGCAGTCCACGGAGCTGATGGCCTTGGCGAGGTGCAGGGGATTGTGGAGCGGGAGGACGAACACCGCGCACCCCAGCCGCACCTGCTCGGTGCAGGCCGCGGCGTAGGTGAGCGTCTGCAGCGGGGCGATGCTGCCCGCCGCGCCGATCACCTGCTCCTGCACCCAGGCGCTCTCGAACAGGCCCAACTCCTCGACCCGGCTGAGGAACGCCCGGAAGGCCACGGCGTCAAAGCGGCTGTCGCGGGCGTACTGGGGGATGGAGATGGCAAAGCGCATGTGCCTCACCCGATCCCGCGCAGGAGATCCTTGGCCACGGCTCGCGGGACGCCCTGCAAGGTGCGTGAGCCCTCGTGGGTGGTGTGGGTGGGCGGATACCCCTCGCTGCCCTGCCACACCACGTACCAGCGAGCGCCGATCTTGTGCTCGATGGTGTCGCCGTTGGCGAGGTGGCACTGGGCCTGGTGGGCCGGCTGGATGGCGTACCGGCTGAACCCCCACGCGCCCCATCGCGAGCCGCGCACGACGGTGGAGATGTCGGCGTCAAAGCACGCCAGTGGCGCTGAGCGCGGCTCGTCGACCGAACCCGCGCTGACATAGCGGCTGCTGGCGTTGTAGACCATCGCCCGCGTCTCGCCGGCGGCCGCGCGCCGGTGGGCACCGGCAACGGCGGGGAGGCCCAGCATGACTCCGGCGCTCATCGCCAGGATGGTGATACGTCGTGTCGTGCGGCCCATGCGATCTCTCCGTGTCCGTGACCAGGTGCGCCGCGCGAAGTCCATCACACAACGGGCGACGGCGCGACGTCCATCACCCGTCGGGGTCGGGGATGCGCTCCGCCAGCTCGGCGCGATCGGGCGAGGCGGGGAACGGGTCCGCGAAGTACTGGGTCTCGTGGCTGACCAGGCCGTCGCTGAACTCCATGAGGCTGACCGAGTACGTGGGCGCGCCGTCGTAGGTGATCACGCACTCGCTCACCCATACCTCGCCGGCGCCCTGGATGCGGCGGATGGTGAAGTGACGCTCGGCGGGGTGCCCGCCACGTTGGGCCTGGATGCGGGAACGACCGACGAAGCGCTCGCCCGATTGGGGGTAGTCGAGGATGGCGTCATCGGCGTAGATCGCGTGCTCGGCCTCGATGTCCCCGCCCTCAGAGGCCTCCCAGTGCCCCCGGATCCGGGCCCGGGTCTCGGTGTCAGTGCTCATTGCGCCGGCGCGGATCGTCGTCTGCGGAGAGGTACTCGAGGCCCAGCGGCCCCACCGCCGACACCTGGGTGACGTAGTCCCCGGACTTGGCCCAGTGAAAGTGCGGCGTCCCGCCCGGCAGCACGACGACCGCTCCGGGTGGATAGGCCACCAGTCGTCCCTCGTCGAAGTGCTCGCCGACGCCGATGTAGAACACCCCGGAGATCACCGTGTAGACGCGATCCTCGGGATGCCGGTGAGGCATCAGCCTCACGCCGCCGGGCAGCTTGACCCGGATCGTGTACATGCTCGGCTGCGTCGGATCGCCGACCAGCACCGCCAGGCGCGCCTCCGGCGGGAACGCCGCGAACGGCTTCCAGTCCACCGTCTCGGGCAACACCGACTCCAGGCCAACCGGGTCGGCCAGGTTCATTTGCACCATCCGTGAGCCTCCTCATCCGCGGGTGATCTGAGCCACGCCGACGCTACTCGCCATGGCAAGCCTCCGCGCCTTACACCCGAGCGTGGCCGGCCGAGCCGAACAGGTCGATGCGCTCCTCCACGACCTGCTGGACGGCGTCGATGACCGGGCCGATGATCTTGACCACGGCGTACTGGTCCGGATTGGCCCGCAGTTGTGCTTCCAGCGTGGTGCGGTAGGCGTAGCGCAGGTCGGAGTTGACGTTGATCTTGCTCACCCCGATCCGGGCGGCCGCCTGGAAGTAGTGGCCCGGCGTGCCGCTGCCGCCGTGGAGGCTGATGTTGCAGTCGACGGCGTCGCGGATCCGCTGCAGCAGTTCGAGGTCGAGCTCCTTGGGAACCGAATAGCGCCCGTGGAGGTTGCCCACCGCCGCGGCGTAGGTGTCGATCCCGGTCTCGGCGACGAACGCCGCGGCACCCTCGGGGGTCGAGAAGGTCTTGCGGATCTCGGCGTAGTCGATGGCCTCGGTGTGGACGTTGGAGCTGCCGCCGAAGTAGTGCGGCTCTGACTCGATCAGGGCGCCGGTCGTCTCCCGGGCATAGGCGACCACCTCCTGCGTGGCGGCAATGATGTCGGCCTCGGTGGCCTCGCGGTTGGCCTGGCTGTAGTCGATGTGGATGAACTCAAAGCCGGCGTCGATGCCCGCCTTGGCCGCGGCGACGCTGGGACTGTGGTCAAGGTTGATGTAGAGCTCGACGCCGTACTCATCGCGGTAGTTGTCGACCATCGCGCGCAAGTTGGCCAGCCCGATCATCGAGACCTCGTCGTGGCTGACCTCGACCAGGGCGGGCGACTCCTTGGCCTGGGCGGCGCGGACGATGGCCAGCAACGTCTCCTGGTTGTCGACGTTGAAGGCACCGACCGCGAAGTGCTCGGCGCGTGAGCGGCGCATCAGATCCCGGGCTCGCTCGATCTTGGAGGTGAAGGTCGTCGCCATCGCTGCCTCTCCCGCGTCGCTGTGCCGATGAGGCGAGCATAGGTCTGGCGTCAAACGCCGCCTCGTCACGTTCGCCGCACAGCCGGACATGATCGGTGCGATGGCCGAAGATCCGTCGATCGACGACGACCGTCAGGCGCGCTTCAACGAGCTGTTTGACCGGCACTACCCCGCGGTGCGGGCGTACGCCGCCCGCCGCACCACGACCGCCGGCGTCGTCGACGACGTGCTCTCAGAGACGTTTCTCGTCGCCTGGCGGCGGATCGACTCGGTGCCGGCCGACGCACTTCCGTGGCTGCTGGCCGTGGCCCGGCGGGTGCTGGCCAACCAGCGCCGAGGCGAGGCGCGGCGCGGTGCGCTGGTGGCGCTGCTGGCCGGGATGCTGCCGCGGGCGCCGGTGGTCGAGGCCGACAGCGAGGTCTTCGGCGACCTGTCAGAGGGCCTGGCCGCGTTGGCGCCCCGGGAACGTGAGGCGCTGCTGCTGGTGGCCTGGGAGGGGCTTGACCCCCAGCGCGCGGCCCGAGTGGTCGGCTGTGCGCCGGCCGCCTTCCGGGCGCGGCTGTACCGCGCCCGCCGCCGGCTGGCCGCCCAATTGCAGGCCGTTCCGCCCGAGGCGCGATTGACCGAGGAGGCACGATGACCCCGACTGACTCCGTGATCTCGCGGGTGTCGGCGACAAACCCCGTCCCCGACCCCGAGGTGCTCACCGCCGAACAGCGCGCGTCCGCGGAGACGCTACGGGCGGCGATCACCGCGAGCGCCGCCGGCAGCGCCGGCACCGCGAACACGCGGCCGGGGGTACGCGGGCGGGCGCGGCTTCCCCGGCGTATCTGGCCCGCCGCCCTGGCCGTCGCGAGCATCGTCCCGGTGGTGGCCGTGGTCTTTCTCGTGCTCGGCGTCCACCATCGGACACGTGGTCAGCCGAGTCGTGGGAGCTCGTCGCTGCTGCGTCTACCCGTCTCCGGAAAGGCCCAGACGCTGCTTCTGATCGGCTCAGATCACCGCGCCGGCGAGTCCTACCGATTCGCCAACACCGATGCGATGCTGCTCGTCCGCGTGAACCCGGACGCGACGACCGTCAACGTGCTGTCGGTGCCGCGTGACCTCCTGGTCCGGATCCCCGGCTCCGGCACCGGCAAGCTCAATGCCGTGTACGGGCTCGGCGGCCCCGCCACGCTGCTCAAGGTCCTCAGGACGCAGGTGTTCCCGGGGCTGCAGGTCAACCACATCATCGATCTCAACTTCCAGGGCTTCTCGGCCATCGTCGACGCGTTGGGCTGCGTCTACGGCGACGTGGACCACCGCTACATCAACGACACGGCGCAGACCGGCTACTCCAGCATCGACCTGCAGGCGGGCTACCAGAAGCTGTGCGGCACCCAGGCCTTGCAGTTCGTCCGCTTCCGCCACACCGACAGCGATCTGGTGCGTGAGGCACGTCAGCGCGACTTCCTGCGCTGGGCCGGCCAGAGCGTGTCACTCGGAACCGCGCTGAGCACGCGCGACCGGCTGTTGCAGATCGTCGGGCGGTACGGGCAGGTGGACCACGGTCTGCAGAGCGCCGACGCGGTGATCACCCTGTTCAACCTCGTCCTCAACTCGGCCGGGCACCCGCTCCAGCAGATCCCGTTCCCCGCACGGCTGAGCCCGTGTGACGGCACCTCGGGGTGCGGGATCACCGCGACGCGGTCCGCCGAGGCGGCGGCCTACGCCCGGTTCCTCAGCACGGGAGTCCACGCCGCACGCTCGTCCAGCGCATCCGCGACGTCATCGGGGTCACCGTCAGCCCACCCGCCCGGAGCCGGCCGGGTGGTGGCCGACGCCGCCGCCGGCCGGGCGCAGGCCGGCGCCCTGGGCAGCCCCGGCCTGCCCGTCTACTACCCGCAGGTGATCGCCGCCGACTCCACCTACTGCTCCACCGCGACGGGCAACTGCCGCGTGGCGCCCAACGGCGCCGCGCGCTACGTCAACGCCTATCCGCGCGCCTACGCGATCGCTGCCGCGGGACATCATCGCTACCCCTCCTACCGGATGACCCTCGTCGCCAACGCCGCGCTCGGCGAGTACTACGGCATCCAGGGCACCACCTGGCCCGACCCCCCGATCCTCGCCCGCCCCGCCGCGGTCGTCGTGGTCAACGGCCGGCGGCTGCGCGAGTACGGCAGCGGCGCCAACCTGTCCCTCGTCGCCTTTCGCACTCCCACCGGTACCTACTGGGTCTCCAACACCCTCACCGACTCGATCCCCAGCGGCGAGCTGGTGTCGATCGCCGCCTCGATGCAACCGGCGTCGTAGGCGAGCTGGGCCGGGCCGGGCCCGGGCCGGGACGCTAGTAGTTGCCCGACACGTAGTCCCAGGCGCGGCGCAGCTTGTCCCGGCGCGCGTCCGCGCGCGACTCGGCGGGGTCATCGCGCATGACGGCGGGGTTCTTCGATGGCTCGGGCAGGCGCCGGGACGCCTCGCGGTCAAGGGTGAGGAGCACACCGTGCTCACCGATGCGCGCGATCTCGTCGGCGTCGGCGAACCGGTGCCCGGAGGAGAACACGTGCTCGGAGATCACGATCCCGTCGAACACGTCCTCATCCTCGACGGCCAGCACGTGTCCCACGATCCCGATCTTCTCCCCGTCGGCGCTGTAGACGGGCGTGCCCTTCTCCAGCACCTGGTAGCTGATCGGCTGGCCAACGTCCACGGCGGCCAGCATATCGAGTGGCCAGTTGGCATCCGATGAACGATCGCGTACCGTGACGAGCATGGCGAGCCTGGCAACCGGGGCTCAGAGGGCGTCCGAACCCAACCGGTGGGCCGTGCTCGCGCTGTTGGGGACGGCGCAGCTCATGGTGGTGCTGGACGCCACCATCGTCAACATCGCGCTGCCGTCCGCGCAGGTGGCCCTGCACTTCTCGACGGCTGACCGTGAGTGGATCGTCACCGCCTACGCGCTGGCCTTCGGCAGCCTTCTCCTCCTCGGCGGCAAGCTCGGAGACCTGTTCGGACGCAAGTGGACGTTCGTGGGCGGCCTCATCGGCTTCGCCGTCGTCTCCGCCATCGGGGGACTGGCTCAGAACTTCGCGATGCTGGTCTCCGCCCGCGCCCTTCAGGGGGCCTTTGGCGCGATGCTCGCGCCGTCCGCCCTCGGACTTCTCACGGTCACCTTCGCCGACTCGCCTGACC
Organism: Solirubrobacteraceae bacterium; assembly: GCA_035503355.1. Lineage (GTDB taxonomy): Bacteria > Actinomycetota > Thermoleophilia > Solirubrobacterales > Solirubrobacteraceae > Palsa-465. The sequence goes on along the minus strand of DATJTQ010000071.1, from coordinate 16,713 downwards.
GGGCGAAGGCGTTCGGGATCTTCGGCGCGATCGCGGGTGGCGGGGCATCGGTCGGCCTGGTGCTCGGCGGCGCCCTCACCCAACTGCTGTCCTGGCGCTGGTGCCTGTACGTCAACCTCGTCATCGCCGTGCCGACGGCGATCTTCGCGCTGCGGCTCCTGGTCAATCGCCGCGATCCCGAGCGAGGCGGCATCGACGTGCCCGGTCTGCTCACCGCATCCGCCGGGTTGTTCGCCCTCGTCTACGGCTTCTCGAACGCGGAGACCCAATCGTGGACCGCCACGGCGACGATCGTCCCGCTGGTGGCCGCCCCCGTGTTGCTGCTCGCCTTCGTCGTCATCGAGAGCCGCGTGAAGGACCCCCTGCTTCCGCTGCACATCGTGCGCGACCGGGCGCGCGGCGGTGCCTACCTGTCCGTGCTGCTCGCCGCGGCCGGCCTGTTCGGGGTGTTCTTCTTCCTCACCTACTACATGCAGTTGACCCTGCGCTTCTCGCCGCTCACCACCGGCTTGGCCTTCCTGCCGATGACCGGTCTGCTCGTCGCCACCTCGGTCACCGCGCAGACGCGCGTGCTGCCCCGCACCGGCGCCAAGCCACTGGTGACAGCTGGGATGACGCTCGGCGTCATCGCCATGATCATCTTCACCCGGCTGAGCGTTGACGGGGCCTATGCGACCCACGTGCTCCCGGGGCTGCTCGTCATCGGGGTCGGGATGGGCTGCATCTTCGCGCCGGCGATCGGAACGGCGACTCTCGGTGTGTCAGTCCGTGAGACCGGCGTGGCCTCGGCGATGGTCAACACCTCCCAGCAGGTTGGAGGAGCGGTCGGGCTGGCGCTGTTGAGCACGGTCTCGGCCAGCGCCGCCACCGACTACGCGCGTTCGCACCTCGGCGTCGCCGGGCTGGCGGGCCTCGCCGCCATCCACGGGTACACCAGGGGGTTCTGGTGGGCGGCCGGCATCTTCGCCGTCGGACTGGTGACGGCGATCGTCATCCTCCCGTCCAAGGCCGGAGCGCACGAGTGCAGCCTGAGGACGGCGCTGTCGCGCGGCGTCGCCTACGCGCACCACCTCGAGGCCACCGCGGAAGCCGCCGCCCATGCGCTGCGGATGAGCGGGCGGCCACTCACGCAGCCCGAGGGCCCGGCTGACCGGGATGCAGCGCCGGACATCGGGGACGCGCCGCCCGGCCGCGCCTGACCGTCCGGCGAGCCGTCCCCCCGCCGGCTACGCGGCGGGATGCTGCGGGGCGATGAGAACCGGGCGTTCCGCGTGGGCGGACAGCTGATGCGACACGCTGCCGAGGATCGCGCTGGCGAACGCTCCGCGTCCCCGCTGGCCGCACACGATCAGCCGCGCGTCGATCTCCCGGGCGACCTCGCTGATCGTCTTGGCCACTGACTCATTGGCCTCGGCGACGCGGGCCGAGGCGTTGTAGCCACGGCCGCGCGCGCCGGCGGCGCCCTCGTCGGCGATCCGTTGCGCCGCGGCGATCTCCTCCTCGTCGAGCTGGCCCTCATTGGGGACCACGGCCAGCAGCGAGCCGCCGCGGGCCAGCTGGACGGCCACCGGCGTCCACACCACCAGGACGACCGCATCGGCGGGATGCATGACGAGCTCGACGGCGACCGTGAGGGCGGCCTTGGAGCCCTCGGATCCGTCGTAGCAGAACAACACCGGTCTATCCATCGCTGGGTCTCCTGACGATTGTTGCGGCCATCTCGCGTGCCTATGAGTTGCGTAAATCCTGACGCCACATCGGTAACTGCGCGTTGCCGAGGCGATATGTATGGGGTCACCAACAAAATGGCCCGGAGGTCACACGACGCTCGGGGCACGATCCGAACGAGACATCACTCCGATGAGCAGCTTCAACTCTGAGAACAGTCGGCCCAGCGCCGAGGTCGAGCACCTCAACCGGCTGGAGGCAATCGTGCGCCGAGGCCTCGACGCCGACCTCGAGGTGGGCAGCGCGCTGGCGGAGATCAACGACACCTGGCTGTATCGCGCCAGCCACGAGACCTTCGAGGCGTATGTGCGCGACCGCTGGGGGATGAGCCCCGCGCTGGCCCAGGAGCTCATCGAGGCCGCCGAGGCGGCTGAGGCCGCCGGCCGGCGATCCGCCGCCAGCCAGCAACCCACGGCCCCGCTGCCGTCACCCGCGCGCGGACTGGTGCCCGCCCGGCGCGACGACGCTGACCGGTTTTCGAATATCTGGGAGAAGGCGCGCCAGGAGTTCGGCGGCGACGACGTGGCCGCGGTCGAGATTCACCTGACCGTCCACAAGCGTCCCCGGCCCCCCGCCCTCGAGCCCAAGCCATGGTCCTCGGCTGAGGCACCCGACGAGCTGGCGGGCGCCGATCTCCTTCGGTGGCTGCGGTGGCTGATGACCGAGTCGAGCGGCACCATCGCCAACATCGCGTACCAGTTGGAGACGCACGCCGCCGAGCTTGACGATGACGCGTGCGAGCAGTTGCGAGACGACGTCGTCGTGCTCGACGAGGATCTCTCTGCGCTCAAGGCGCTCCTGCCGGGGCCGGTCGACTGGGATGTCGAGCACGGGCGTCTGATCGCCGGCGAGGTCCCGCCCTTCGAAGATGATCCGGGCGAGGACGACGACGACTGAGCCTCGGATCGCCCCACGGGGGTGATGCCACATCACCCGCCCTCCGATCAGGCTCCGCCGCACCGGATCCGATCGCAAAGGGAGGGCACGACATGGCCGAGGCCGACAAGCCGAACATCCTCGTCATCTGGGGCGATGACATCGGGATCACCAACCTGAGCTGCTACAGCGACGGGCTGATGGGCTATCGCACGCCGAACATCGATCGGATCGCCAACGAGGGGATGCGCTTCACCGACTCCTATGGCGAGCAGAGCTGCACCGCGGGCCGGTCATCGTTCATCACCGGCCAGAGCGTGTTCCGCACCGGCCTCAGCAAGGTTGGCGTCCCCGGGTCGACGGTCGGACTCAAGGCCGAGGACCCGACGATCGCGGAGCTGCTCAAGCCGCACGGGTACGCGACCGGTCAGTTCGGCAAGAACCACCTCGGCGACCGCAACGAGTACCTGCCGACCGTGCACGGGTTCGACGAGTTCTTCGGCAACCTGTACCACCTCAACGCCGAGGAGGAGCCCGAACAGCCCAACTGGCCGCCGGAGTCCGATTTCCCGCAGTTCAAGGCCCGGTTCGGACCTCGCGGCGTGATGCATTGCTGGGCTACCGAGGAGGACGACGACACCGAGCACGAGCGCTGGGGCCGGGTCGGCAAGCAGAAGATCGAGGATACGGGTCCGCTCACCAAGAAGCGGATGGAGACGATCGACGACGAGATCTTGGAGCACGGCTTGGACTGGCTGCAGCGCACCAACGACACGGGGGCGCCATGGTTCATGTGGTTCAACACCACCCACATGCACCTGCGCACCCATCCCAAGCCTGAGAGCGTCGGTCAGGCCGGCCGCTGGCAGTCGCCCTATCACGACACGATGATCGACCACGACAAGGTCGTCGGCACGCTGCTGGACAAGCTCGATGAGCTCGGCATCGCCGAGAACACGATCGTCGTCTACTCCACTGACAACGGGCCGCACATGAACACGTGGCCCGACGGCGGCATGACCCCCTTCCGCTCAGAGAAGAACACCAACTGGGAGGGCGCCTTCCGGGTCCCTCAGATGATTCGCTGGCCGGCCAAGATCAAGGCCGGGTCCATCTCAAACGAGATCGTCCAACATCACGACTGGTTGCCGACGTTCCTGGCCGCGGCGGGGGACCCGGATGTCGTCGAGAAGCTCAAGGGTGGCCATCAGGTGGGCGACGCGACGTTCAAGGTTCACATCGACGGGTTTAACCTGCTGCCCTACCTCACCGGGGAGGCCGAGCACAGCCCGCGCCAGCTGTTCTTCTATTTCTCCGACGACGGAGATGTGCTGGCGATCCGGTTTGACAACTGGAAGGTTGTGTTCATGGAGCAGCGCGTCCAGGGCACCCTGCGCATCTGGGCCGAGCCGTTCGTCTCGCTGCGGATCCCCAAGCTGTTCAACCTGCGTACCGACCCGTTTGAGCGGGCCGACGTCACATCGAACACCTACTACGACTACATCGTCGATAACGACTACATCATCCTCGCCGCGACCGCTCTCGTCACCCAGTTTCTCCAGACGTTCACCGAGTTCCCTCCGGCCCAGAAAGCGGCGAGCTTCACCATCGATCAGGTGGTGGCCAAGCTCGAGGCGGCGCTCACCACCGGCAGATAGGAATCGGACGACATCACGCACGCGCAACTGATCGAGGCGCCGACGCAGGACATGGCGTGGATCCCGTCCGGGACGTTCCGGATGGGATCCGACGCCCACTACCCCGAGGAGGCGCCCGCCCACGAGGTGTCGGTGGCGGGGTTCTTCATCGATCGCGCCCAGGTCACCACCCGGCAGTTCGCGGCGTTCGTGCGGGACACGGGCTACGTCACGGTCGCTCAGCGGCCACTGGACCCGGCCGACTTTCCGGGCGCTCCGCCGGAGAACCTCGTACCGGGCTCACTGGTGTTCACGATGACCGCCAGGCCCGTCGACCTGCGCCACATCAATCAGTGGTGGACGTGGACACCCGGGGCCTCATGGATGCATCCGGACGGACCGGGAAGCTCCGCGGCGGCGCACCCCGATCACCCGGTGGTCCACGTCGCCTACGCTGATGCCGAGGCGTATGCCGCATGGGCGGGTAAGGCGCTGCCGACCGAGGCCCAGTGGGAGCGCGCCGCCCGTGGCGGCCTCGATGGTGCCGCCTACGTCTGGGGCGACGAGCCCGAGGCGCCCGGAGAGCGGCTCGCCAACTACTGGCACGGCGATTTCCCCTGGCGTCACCACGACGGTTACGGGGCCCGGACGCCGGCGGGCACCTTTCCCGCCAACGCCTTCGGCCTCTTCGACATGGCCGGCAACGTCTGGGACTGGACGTGTGACTGGTACTCCGCGCAGCACGAGGCTGTCGGCTCATGCTGCGTCCCGGAGGATCCTCGCGGGGGGACGCGGGAGGGCAGCTTCGACCCCGCGCAGCCTCAGTTCCGAATCCCGCGCAAGGTGGTCAAGGGCGGCTCGTTTCTCTGCGCCGACAGCTACTGCCTGCGCTACCGCCCCGCGGCCCGCCGACCGCAGATGATCGACACCGGCATGAGCCACGTCGGCTTTCGCTGCGTGCGACCCGCGTGACTGTTCACGACGGCCCGGCGGTGGCGGCGTCCACCGGCGCGCCGAAGACCTTGCGATAGGTGTCCTCTCCATAGCTGGTGGGAAGCGGCGCCCCCTCCGTGAGCCGAAACGGCCTCGCGCCGGCCTCGCCGCGAGGCGCGCGGAGAAACAGCGCGGTCCTCGTCGGTCCTTCGTAGTAGCTGGCCGCGAGGTCGTACATGTGCGTGACGAAGAGGATCTTGATGCGGTGGGCCAGCAGCGCGTCGATGATCTGGCGGGCGATCTGGGACCCCTCACGCTCGTTGGTGGAGGCGAACGACTCGTTGCAGAGCAGCAGGCAGCCGGAGCGGATGTGGTCGGCGATCTCGCTCATCCGCGCCAGCTCCTCGTCGAGCTTGCCGCTCTCCATGCTCGCATCCTCCTCGCGCTTGTAGTGCGTGAAGACACCACCGCAGGCGTTGACCCGGTAGGAGTCGGCAGCGACGAACATCCCGCACTGGGCCATGAGCTGGGCGAGCCCGACGCTGCGCAGGAACGTGGACTTCCCTCCCTGGTTGGCGCCGGTGATCATCACCAGAGACGCATCGCCGGCGTGGACGTCGTTGGCCACCACCCGCTCTCCGAGCGTCAGGGCCAACGTGACGTCATAGAGGCCCTCCGCGACCAGCTCGGTCTGGTCGGCGCTCAGGACCTCGGGGGTGGCCCGGGCCGCGCCGAGCGCCGTCAGGGCGTCGTCCAGGTTGACGCAGGCGACGTAGAACCCCACCTCGGTGCGCACCATCCGCAGGAAGTCGAGCACGTGATCGACCGACTGGGCCAGCGCATCGGCCACCATGTTCAGCGCCCGGTCCTCGAGCTCGGCGAGGGCCGTCGCGCCCGCCTCGTCGCGGTCAGCGATGGTGAAGCTGTGGCCGGAGCGATCCAGCATGCGCGCGATGAACCCCTGCTCGGGCGGGCGCCGCAGGACATACCCCGTGCCCTTGTTACCGGTGGTCAGGTGGGCGCTGAAGCGAACGCCGCCCTTGCCGTTGAGCTCTTTGAGGTAGCGCTCGATCAGCTCGAAGTAGTCGTCGCTGAGCTCCTCGACGAGCATGGCGAACAGCCGCGACAGGCCCGGCGAACGCACCTGCCGGCGGTGGGCCTCGGCCAGCGAGCGCAGCCGCCGCAGGAAGCCGGCGAGAATCTCCATCTTGCGCACCGAGGTGCGGAGGATCAGGCGCGGCGAGTCACGCTCCAGGATGCTGCCCCACACGCTGCGTTGAGCCTCCAGAGCCTCACCGGCGAGCTCGTACAGATCCCGGGCCACCGCGGGGTGCTCCACGCAGTCGGCCAGCACCTGCTGGCGGTAGGCGATGGCCTCGGGGTCGGTGAGGCTGGTCAGCAGCGCCCGCTTCGCCACCTCCCACAGCAGCCCGTCGCCGGCCGCCATCGCGCCCAGCAACGTGTCGAGCTCCAGGTCCTCGGTGAGGGCATCCGCATTGGCGGGCACCTCCCCGCTGGAGTCGAAGTCGCGATCGGCGTACATGAGAAACGCCTTCACCGTGCCAGCCTCCGGCGCAGCGAGGGCGCGTCCAGTCCGTACTTCTCCGCCAGCGCCGAGGCGTAGGCCAGGCCGTCAGCGGGCTTGCGGACCACCTTGAAGGTGCGGACCGCGGGGTCCTCCGCGACGACGGTGCTCATCATGCTCACCGTCGCCTCGCCCAGCGAGGCCAGCTCATCGACGAACGTCACGAACACGCCGAGGACATCGGCGGCGAGGATCTGGCGCATGACCTCGGTGCCGACGAGGACCGCGTCGCGCAGCGTGGTGGAGCCGAAGCTCTCGTTCATGACCAGCACGCTGTCGGCCGTCATCTGATCGAGGATCGCGTGGATCCTGACCAGCTCATCCTCGAACTTTCCGCGCAGGGTCCGGATGTCCTCCTGGCGTTCGAAGTGGCTGAAGATGCGATCGGGCAAGAACAGACGCGTGTCGCGCCCCGGCACCGGCAGGCCCAGCCCAGCCAGGTGGTGCAGCTGACCGAAGGTGCGTGCGAAGGTCGTCTTGCCTCCGTTGTTGGGGCCGCTCACCACGAGCAGGCGCTCGCGACCGGACAGGTGCAGGTCGTTGCAGACCACGGCCTCGTCCCGGGCCACGAGCTTGGCCGCCAGCGCGAGATCGAACGTCGCCGTGGCGCTGGTCTCCTTGGAGCGGGCCGACACCCTCGGATAGGAGAAGCTCAGTCCCGCGGCCTTCAGCGGGGCGATGTAGTCGAGATAGGCCAGGTAGAAATGCACCTCACGCTCACACCGCGCGATCGTCGGATCGATGAAATCGCGGTGACGGCTGCGGTACTCGGCAAGGCGCGCGAACGGCTCGGGGAACAGGCGCGCGACGAGATCGAGGATCTGGGTCTCGACATGGTTCATGTCGGAGAAGTCGCGGAAGCGCACGCGGTGGCTGCGGCCATCGCCCTGGCGGAACTTGGCGAACGCCTGTGCCACCTCCTCGCTGACGTCCGGTTCGCCCTGATAGGCGCTCACGGTGACCCGGGTGCCTCGCAGGTGCACGGAGTAGGCGATCGCAGCCAGCTCGGTCTCGCGGTCACGCGTGTCGCTCACCAGCGACGCAAACGCCGCCGAGGCGCCGTACGCGCTGAGATGGTCCACCAACGCTCGCAGCGCCGGTGACCCGACCTCCGCGGCCGCCAGGGCGTCGCTGAAGGCCGACACCACCTCGCAGTAGACAGCGCCGGCACTGACGAACCAGCGTTGTTGCTGGCGCTCGTGATGCAGCTGCTGCACGAGATGCAGATGGGTCCGCATCCGTGCCATCCCGGCGGCAAAGGCGTCCACGGCCTCGCGCACCGGCGCACGCTCGAGGTCGCGCAGCACATGGTGGCGGTAGCGCACCGCCTCGACCGAGCGCAGAGGGCGGACCAGGAACGGGATCAGCCGGTGGGGGTCGCGGTCGGTGGTGAGCGACGCGACGATCTGATCGAGGCGCAGATCAGCGAAGAAGTCGGGCTCGTCGGCGGTGCTCTCGGGGGGCGCTTCGCCGGCGCTGCGATACAGGAGGCTGAGGGGTCCAGATGACACGTCACTTCCACCGGATGGGGGGTTCGGTAGAAGCCATCAGCCGGGTCGGCATTGCGTCAGGCGGGCCTCATCGCCTCTGTGCTCATCATAACCCGCCGCCCGAGGACGCCCCACGATCCGGTCTGACGGTGCGCTATGGTTCGCCCCGCACAGATGGAGTCCTGGCGTAGGTGAGGCGGCGCCTCACCTCGAACCGCCCGCCGAGAAAAAGGGCTGATGGCTCCTTTCGCCCACACAGTGCGTAAGCCAGCGAAAGGAGCACAGGACCATGCCGGTCCTGCCCGATTGGGTCATCCAGACTCTGCAGGTCGTCACGATCCTCGTGCTCGCCCCGCTGGTCAGCGGGATCATCGCCCGCGCTGAGGCGATGGTGCAGCAGCGGCGGGGGCCGCGGGTGCTGCAGCCCTACCACGACATCTTCAAGCTGCTGCGCAAGGAGACGGTCCTGCCCGCCCCGGCCGGCCCGGTCTTCCGTGCCGCGCCCTACGTCAACTTCGCGGGGCTGGCCACCATCCCGCTGCTCATCCCGGTGCTCACGACGTTCCCGCTGCCGCTGGGCTACATGGCCGACTTCTTCGGCGTCGGCCTCATCTTCGCGCTGACCAGCTTCGCGGTGTCGCTGGCGGCGGTGGACAGCGGCAGCCCCTACGCGCAGCTGGGCTCCAGCCGGCTGCGCTCCTTCGGCGCCTTCAACGAGCCCACAGTGATCTTCGTCACCTTCGTCCTGGCGCTGACCACACACACCGATCTGCCCTACGCCTTCGGCGCCACCATCCGGTCCTCGGCGGTTCAGGTGGTGCGCCCCAGTCACCTGCTGATGATCGCGGCCTTCTTCATGCTGGTCCTCACCGAGACGGGCCGCATCCCGGTCGAGAACCACGGCGGGACGCTCGAGTTCGGCCAGATCGAGGAGGGGCGGGTGGCCGAGCACTCCGGCCCCGGCCTGGCGCTGCTGCGCTGGGGCTCGAGCATCAAGCAGCTGCTCCTGTTCACCATCTTCATGAACGTCCTGGTGGTGCCGTGGGGGATGGCCAGCAGCGGGCGGCTCGACGTGGTGGCGCTGGCCATCGTCCTGCTCTTCGCCAAGGCGCTCGTCGTCGGCTTCGTGGTGGTGGTGATCGAGTCCAGCTACGCCAAGCTGCGGCTCTACAAGATCCCCGAGTTCACCGTGGCGAGCTTCATGCTGGCGGTGCTGGCCGTGGTGATCTTCCTCTTCGAGCCGTCCTTCGGCGACGAGACGCTGACGGTGTTCGGGGCCGTGGCCACCATCGCGGCGGTGCTCGTGCTCCTGCTCGAGTACGGCATGCTGCGCTCGCAGGACGTCTGGGAGCAGTTGCGCCTCTACGCGCTCGGCTCCGCCGTGGTGGCCGCCCTGGCCATCGGCACCGCGGCCACCGGGCACGGCGGGGGAGGGCTGTACGTGCTCGCGGCGGCGACCATCGGGCTCAAGGCGCTGCTCTTCCCCCTCGGCATCAGATTCGTGCTGCGCCGCCTGGAGGCCGAGGCTCGCGTGCCGTCGGTGATCGGGGTGCCCAGCGGCATCCTCATCGGAGTCGCCCTGTGCGCCGTGGCCTTCATCGTCCTGCGCCCGGTGCACATCGGCGCCGAGGCGGCGCTCCCGCTCTCCGCGCTGCCCGTCGCCGTCGGCGGGGTCCTCGTGGCCTTCCTGCTCATGGTGCTGCGGCCCTACGCGCCGTCCCAGCTGCTCGGGTTCCTGGTCCTGGAGAACGCGGTGTCGGTGGCCAGCCTGGTCATCGCTCCCGGCCTGCCGATCATCCTGGCGCTGCTCCTCCTCTTCGACGTGCTGGTCGGAGTGCTGGTGTTCGTGGTCCTCGTCCAATACCTGGCCGTCGAGCGCACCGCCGTGCGGACCGACGTCCTCAACCGGCTGACCGGGTGAGCTGGGCGCTCTACACCCTGGTGGCGGTTCCGCTGGTGGCGGTGGTGCTCACCCTCGTCGACGGGTGGCGTCTGGCCCGGGCGGCCACCGTGGCCGCCGGAGCCGTCTCGCTGGTGCTCACCGTCGCCATCGCCCTGCGGGTCCGGCATGGCGGGGTGATCGCCGGCGCCGGGGGGTGGATGCGCGTCGATTCGCTGGGCGCCGTGTTCCTGCTGGCCACCGGGCTGCTCTACGCCATCGCGGCCGTGTTCTCCATCGGCTACCTGGCGGTGGACGAGCGCCATCCCGACGGCGCCCCCTTTGCCAAGCGCTACTTCGCCTACCTGAACCTGTTCGGCTGGACGATGCTCCTGGTCCCGCTGGCCTCGGACTTCGGAACGTTGTGGGTGGCCGTGGAGCTGACCACGATCATCTCCGCGCTGCTGGTGGCCATCGATCGGACCGACGCGGCCCTCGAGGCGTCATGGAAGTACATCCTCATCGCCTCCAGCGGGCTCGGCATCGCGCTGCTGGCCATCATCGTCGTCTACGCCGCCGGCACGCATCTGCTCGGGTCCGCCTACATCCCCAGGTTCGAGCGGTTCCTCGTGCACGCCCACGGGCTGTCGCACGATGCGGTGGCTCTGGCCTTCGTGCTCTCGGTGGTGGGCTTCGGCACCAAGGTCGGCTTCGTGCCCATGCACACCTGGCTGCCCGACGCGCACAGCGAGGCGCCGGCGCCGGTCTCGGCGATGCTGTCGGGCTCGTTGCTGTCGGCGGCGCTCTACGCGATCCTGCGCTTCTTCCAGGTCGCCGTGGCCGCCGGACAGCGCTCCTTTGCCGAGCACGTGCTCATCGTCTTCGGTGCGCTCTCCCTGGCGGTGGCGGCGCTGTTCGTCATCCGCCAGCGCAACTACAAGCGCCTGCTCGCCTACTCCTCGATCGAGCACATGGGCATCATCGCCCTCGGCATCGGGTTCGGGGCGCCGCTGGCCGTCGCCGGTGCGCTGCTGCACGTCCTCACCCACGCCGCGGCCAAGGGCCTGGCCTTCTTCGGAGCGGGCTCCCTGCTGCGCGGCTATGACACCAAGGAGGTCGACGGCATCACCGATGCGGTGCACGCCATGCCATGGACCGGCAGCATGTTCTTCGCCGCGGCCCTGGCGTTGTGCGGACTGCCGCTGTCAGGGGTGTTCCGCAGCGAGTTCGAGATCGTCGCCGGAGGTTTTGCCCGGCCCCAGTACGTCGGGGTCTCCCTTCTTTTGGTCGGCGTCAACGTGGCCTTCTTCGGCGTGATCTGGCATGCGGCGCGCATGGTTCTGAGCCGCCCGGCGGCCGGCGGCGACGGCGCGTCGGCGGGCCCGGCCGTCGCGGTGGGGGAGCGGAGCATGTGGATGGTGGCGGGCATGCTGGGGTGCCTCTTGGTGTCGGTCGCGCTCGGTGTCCATCTCCCCGGGCAGCTCGGCTCGCTGCTGAGCAATGCGGTCCATCGCCTGGCGGTGCCGGGATGACCAACCTCTCCAAGCGGACCGGCGAACTGTCGGGCGAGCTGCCCGCGCATCTCGGGGCGATCGGTGAGCCCGGGCCGCCCCACGAGATCCGTCTGCGCGTGAAGCCGCTGGGCTTTCGGCGCGCCGCCCACGTGCTCAAGAGCGCCGGCGCGCGCTTCGTGACCCTCTTTCTCGCTGACACCCCGGAGCCGGCGCTCGTCGGCGTGTTCGCGTTGCACGGTTCGCTGGTCGTCGTCCGCGCTGTCAGCGACGGAGCCGAGCCGGTGACCTTCGGCTCCCTGGGGGAGTTCTGGCCTGCGGCGCGCTGGGCGGAGAGCGAGCTCGCCGAGCGACATGGCGTGCACGCCCTGGGTGCGCCGGCGGCCGGCCCGTTGACCGCTCCCGATGCCGACGCCATCGATCGATCGGTGCACGGGCTGGACGCCTTCGTGATCCCGTACGGCCCGGTGCGCTCAGGAGTGTTCGAGGCGATCCAGTTCCAGATCGAGAGCGGAGGCGAGACGGTGGAGCGCCTGCAGACGCGGCCGTTCTTCAAGCACCGGGGGATGGAGCAGCGGTTCGTCGGGCTCGCCCCCGATCGCGCGGTGTACGTCGCCGAGCGAGTGGCCGGCATCGCCACCGTCGCCTACGCCAGCGCCTTCAGCCAGGCGGTGGAGCGCGCCGTGGGCGTCGAGCCGGGGCCGACGGCGGAGCGGTGGCGCGCCGTCTACGCGGAGCTCGAGCGGCTTGCCTGTCACTTCGACATCATCGCCAAGGAGGCGGAGACCACCGCGCTGTACGTGGGCCAGGCCCGGTTTCAGATCCTCAAGGAGCAGGTCACCCGTCTCCGTGCCGGCCTCACTGGCAACCGGTTCGCCCGAGGCGTCATCGTCCCGGGAGGGGTGCGCCACACCGGCGCGGTCGGCCTGGACGGGCTGGCCGCCGCCCTGGACAGCCTGGAGACTCAACTGACCCGAGACCGGCGGCTCTTCCTCGGAACGCCCTCGATGACCGACCGCCTGATCGGCGCCGGGCGGCTGTCGCGTGAGCTCGTCGAGGAATACGCGGCGGTCGGTCCGGTGGCCCGCGGGTCGGGGGTCTCCACCGACGCACGCCACGAGCGTCCCTACGGGGACTACCGCCGCCTCGGCCTTCAGGTGGTGACCCACCGGGAGGGCGATGCGATGAGCCGCATCAACGTGCGGTTCGGGGAGGCGTTCGAGTCCCTGCGCATCCTGCGCCAGGCCATTGACCACCTGCGCCGTGGCGACGGTCCGCTCATCACCCCGATCCCGTCGGACGCCGACGGCGCCGCCCTCGGCTGGGCCGAGGCCCCCCAGGGCGAACTCGTGGTGTGGGTGGAGATCCGGCAGGGCGTGGTGCACCGCGTGCACCTGGCCTCGCCCTCGCTGCGCAACTGGGCCCTCTTCGATCACGCCTTCCCGCGTGACGTGCTCACCGACTTCGCCTTCATCGAGCACAGCTTCGGGCTCACCCCGGCGGGAGCGGATCGCTGATGCTCGAGTGGCTGCTGCGGGGCCTGCGCCAGGGCCGGATCACCACGGGCTATCCGCGCGCCCCCGAGCCGCCGCCGGCCGGCTATCGGGGTCGCATCGAGGTGGTGGACTCGCGCCTGGGCACCGATGCGCTCACCGAGGTGTGTCCCACCGGCGCCATCTCGGTCGACGAGCTGGGCGAGGTCTCCGTCGATCGGGGGCGGTGCATCCTGTGCGGCGAGTGCGTGCTCGCGGCGCCCGAGCGCTTCCGCTTTGCCGGTGTCTATGAGACCGCGGCCCGCTCGCGGGAGGCGCTGGTCGTCCCCGAGCCGTCGCCCGCGGAGGCGGCGCTGCGCCAGCCGCTGGGTGAGGCTGCCGCGGCGCTGCGGCGCTCCATCCACGTCCGTCACATCGACTGCGGCTCTGACGGCGCCGAGGAGTGGGAGATCCAGGCGCTGTGGAATCCGTACTACGACATCCAGCGGCTCGGCTTCTTCTTGACCAACGCGCCGCGCCACGCCGACGTCCTGCTGGTCACGGGCGGCGTCACGGCGGCGATGCGCGGTCCGCTGGAGCGCACCTGGGAGGTGATGCCGTCGCCCAAGGCGGTGGTCGCGGTGGGGACCGATGCGTGTTCCGGGGGGCTGGCCGGCGAGGGCGAGCTTGTTGCCGGCGGGGTCGATCGTGTCCTGCCCGTCGACGTGTATGTGCCCGGGTCGCCGCCGGCGCCGATCGCCATCATGCACGGGCTGCTGTTGGCGGTGGGACTGCTGGAGCCGTCGAGGGTGACGGCATGACCGTTGTCTTCGCGGTCGCCATGAGCGTCCTGGTCGTCGGGGCGCTCGGGGCCGCCTGGCAGCCGCGCGCGGGCGCCCTGGCCACGGCGGCAGGATGCGCGCTCCTCGTCATCGTCGGTATCGACGCCGCCGCCGGCGGCGCCCGACCCGTCCTGGAGCTGGGCGGCTGGATCGGCCTGGGCGACAGCGCGCTGCGCGCCGACGGCCTGGCCGGCATCTTCCTGGCCCTCACCGGCCTCACCGGCGCCGCCGTCGCGCTCGCCTCCGCGGCCCTGCCCCCCGGACGCTGGCTCAGCTGCCTGGGTGGCGTGATCGTGGTGTGCGTGGCCGTGGCTGTCGGCGCCGACAACGCGTTCACCTTCTTCATCGCCTGGGAGGGGCTCACCGTGGCCGTCTATCTCATCGCCAGCGCCGGGCGCAGCGACGACGACCTGCGGGCCGGCTACCTCACCGGCGGTCTGGCCAAGCTCGGCGGTGGTGCGCTGTTGGCGGCGATCGGCCTGCTCTACGCCCACACCCACAGCTTCGCGTTGTCGGCGTGGGCGCACGCCTCGCTGTCGCCGGGGACACGCGGCGTCGCCTTCATGCTCCTCCTGGCCTGCTTTGCCACCAAGATCGGGGCGCTCCCCCTTCAGGGTGGCCTGCCCGCCGGCTACGGCGCGGCCCCCCGCCTCGGCGCCGCGTGGCTCTCGGTCGCGCTCTGCGCGGGGTTCTACGGCCTCTGGCGGTTCGGGTTCGCCATCCTGGGGCCGTTGCCCGTGTGGTGCGGCGACGTGATGCTCATCCTCGGCGCCGTGACGGCGCTGGTCGGCATCGCCTACGCGCTGACCCAGGACAACCTGCGCCGCTTCCTGGGGTACTCGACCGTTGAGCACTCCGGCGTGGTCCTCGTCGGGCTCGGCGTGGCGCTGCTCGGCCAGTCCGCGCACCTGCCGACTCTGGCGGCAGCGGGCCTCCTCGCCGCCACCTTGCACGTGTGCGCCCACAACCTGGCCAAGACCCTGGCCCTGGTCACGGTCGACCGCGTCGAGCAGGCCACGGGCCAGCGCCGCCTTGACCCCCTCGGGGGACTGGACCGGCTGCTGCCGCTCAGCGCGCTGGCGCTGGGGGTCTCGTCGCTGACGCTGGCGGCGATCCCGCCGCTGGGTGGCTTCGTCAGCGAGTGGTTCACCTTCGAGGCACTGCTCCAGGGCTTCCGGATGCCGACCCTGCTGTCACGCCTGCTCTGCGCGCTGGCCGCGGCGGCTCTGGCGCTGACGGCCGGGCTCGGCCTGCTGGCCTTCGCGAAGTTCTACGGCTTCATCTTCCTCGGCAAGGCGCGGAATCGCCTCGATCGCGTCCGCGAGCCCACGCGCTGGCCGGTCGGCCTCGTCGGCCTCGGCGTCATCCTGCTCTTCCTCGGCACCGTCGCCCCCTGGGAGATCCACGCGATCGGCTCCGCTCTGCAACCGCTCCTCGGCCTTGACCTGGCGTCGACCACCATCAGCCACCCCCTCCAGCTCACCCCGGTGTTCGCCGGGTTCTCGGTGCTGGACCCGACCTGGCTGACGGTCACGCTGCCCGCCTACGCGGTGCTGGCCGTCCTGGCCGTCAGGCTCACGCGACCGCGGGCTCTGCGCGGCCGGCCCGTGCGGCGGGCCCCCGTCTGGGTCACCGGCAGCGGCGCCGAGCTGGCCGCCGTCCAGTACCGCCCCTCGGCGTACTCCAACCCGATGCGGGTGATCCTCCGCGGCCCGCTGGGCTACCGCACGCGCCTGGTCTCCGACGGCGCGTCCACCGCCGGACGGCGGCAGTTCCGTCTGGAGACGTCGGTGGTGCTGGCCATCGACCGCTTCGTCTACGCGCCGCTGGCCGCCCTCGTGATCCGCAGCGCCGCGGTGGTGCGGCGCATCCAATCGGGCCGTCTCTCCCTGTATCTGCTGTACCTGCTCGTCACCCTCATCCTGGCCCTGTGCCTGATCCCCATCCTGCGCTGATGTTCCAACGAATCCTGCTTGCCTGGGACGGTTCTGAGGTTGCCCTGCGCGCCTTCGACGCCGCCATCGATATCACCCGCCGCTACGAGGCGGAGCTCACCGTCGTCTCGATCGCCTACTCGCCGGCCCACGCGGAGACGGCGGCCGACCGGGCCGAGTCCACCGACGCCGCGCGTCGCTACCTGGAGACGACCTTTGACGAGGTCAAGGACCGGGCCGAGCGGGCCGGGGTGGAGGCCGTCCATGAGATCGTCGAGGGCGACACGCCGGCGCGCGCCTTGCTCGCCTACGTCCATCGCCACGGGACCGATCTGATCGTCTGCGGCCAGCACCACGAGCGCCGCGCGGGGCGCATGCTGCTCAAGGGCATCACCCAGGACCTGCTGGTCGGCGCCCCGGTGCCCGTCCTGGTCGTCAGCGACGCGGCGCACGACGCC
Source organism: Solirubrobacteraceae bacterium (assembly GCA_035503355.1). GTDB lineage: Bacteria > Actinomycetota > Thermoleophilia > Solirubrobacterales > Solirubrobacteraceae > Palsa-465. The sequence continues at coordinate 368 of DATJTQ010000071.1, read as the reverse complement.
TGAGGACGGCGGCGCCGCGGCATGCCAGGCAGCATCCAGTCGATCGAACGCGCCGCGGCGATCCTGCGGCTGTTGTCCGGGCGGACCCGGCGACTGGGCGTCGTCGACCTCGCCGGCGAACTGGAGCTGCCCAAGGGCACGGTCCACGGACTCCTGCGGACTCTGCAGGGCGTGGGGTTCGTCGAGCAGGACCTGGAGACCGGGAAGTACCGGCTCGGCGCGGCGCTGTTGCACATGGGCTCCAGCTATCTGGACGGCAACGAGCTGCGGGCCCGCGCGCTGAACTGGTCAGACTCGTTGGCGGCCAGGGCGCAGGAGGCAGTGAGAATCGGGACGCTTCACGAGTCGCAGGTCCTCATCGTCCACCA
>DATJTQ010000070.1:0-2478 GCA_035503355.1 Solirubrobacteraceae bacterium | reverse complement strand
CGCGCTCGCCATCGCCCAGGAGCTCGGCATCCCGGTAAAGCTGATCGGGGTGGGGGAGACGCTGGAGGACCTGCGCCCGTTTGACGCCGGGGACTTCGCGCGCGCGCTGGTCTCCTGACGTCGTCGTCGGCCGTCGCTGCGCTTGGCGCTGTCGGTTCGGTCCCAACGCGAGTTGCGGCGCACAGCGTTCACGACAGCCGGGGAGGGCGGCGCTCACAACAGCTGGGGACGGGTGGCGTTCACGACAGCTGGGGAGGGGTGGCGTTCACGACACCCGGGGAGCGTCGCCTGCGCAGCGCGGAGCGCCGCGGCGAAATCTTGACTCTCTAGAGCACACCGTCGCGATTTCCGGACTGTGTGCTCTGGATCGCATGCCCCGTTGACTCGTCAAAGCACGCAGTCATCAATCGGCCACCGTGCGCTCCGAGGTGTCAACGCGTCCGACCGACGCACCCTCTTCCCCAGCCGCAGTAGACGCCCCCAGGCCGCGGTGTCGCCGGCGGTAGACCCGTCACGGCTGGGCCCCGGCGCCGCCCAGCCCCGGCTGGCACGGCCCGGCTCGGCCCGCCCTGCACGTCCCGGCTCGCCCTGCCCAGCCCCGCCCCGGCCTGCACGGCCTGCACAGCCCGGCCCGCCCCGCACGCCCCCGCCCAGCCTGCACAGCCAACCCCGGCGCCGCGCTACGCTGCCCGGCAAATGCCCGGTTGGGTCCTGTGGGTGGTTCTGGCGTGTGCCTTCGGCGTCGGCGAGATGCTCTCGGGCGGCTTCTTCCTTGCCCCGTTCGCGCTGGGGGCGGCGCTCGCGGCGGCGGGTGATGCGGTGGCGGGGGGCACGGCCGGCGTGATCGTGTTCCTGGTCGCCTCCGTCATGTCGCTGGCGCTGCTGCGGCCGATCGTGCGCGCGCACGTCAAGATGCCGCCCGCCATCCGGACCGGGAGCGCGGCGCTGATCGGCAAACCCGCGATCGTGCTGGAGCGCATCGCCAACGCGGAAGGCGTCGGGATCGTCAAGATCGACGGTGAGGTGTGGACGGCCCGCTCGCTCTACGATGACCACGAGATAGAGCCGGGGGCACGCGTCGAGGTCGTTGACATCAAGGGCGCGACCGCGCTAGTGAGCGAATAGGAGGGGTCATGGTCGGAGCCATCATCGCCATCGTCATCGTGGTGTTCCTGGTGATCCTGTTCGCCCGGACCATCCGCATCGTCCCCCAGGCCCGGGCGGGGATCGTGGAGCGTTTCGGCCGCTACAACCGCACCCTCACGCCGGGACTGACCGTGCTCATGCCCTTCATCGACAGGCTCAAGCCGCTCATCGACCTGCGCGAGCAGGTGGTGTCGTTCCCGCCTCAGCCGGTGATCACCGAGGACAACCTCGTCGTCGGCATCGACACCGTCCTGTACTTCACCGTCAACGACGCGAAGTCAGCCACCTACGAGGTCGCCAACCCGTTGCAGGCAATCGAGCAGATCACGGTGACGACGCTGCGGAACGTGATCGGATCGCTCACCCTCGAGGCGGCGCTGACCAGCCGTGATCACATCAACGCCCAGCTCCGCACCGTGCTGGACGAGGCGACCAACAAGTGGGGAATCCGCGTCAACCGGGTCGAGATCAAGTCGATCGACCCGCCCGGTTCCATCCAGGAGGCGATGGAGAAGCAGATGCGCGCCGAGCGCGACCGGCGCGCCGCCATCCTCAACGCGGAGGGCGTCAAGCAGTCCCAGATCCTCACCGCCGAGGGCCTCAAGCAGGCCGCCGTGCTCACCGCCGAAGGTGAGAAGCAGGCGGCGATCCTCCGTTCGGAGGGCGAGGCTCAGGCCATCGCCACGGTGTTCTCGGCCATCCACGAGGGCCGGGTCGACCCCGAGTTGCTCTCCTACCAGTACCTGCAGATGCTGCCGCAGCTGGCCAAGGGTGACGCCAACAAGGTGTTTGTGATCCCGTCGGAGTTCGCCGAGGCGTTCGGCGGCATCACCAGGGCCTTCGCCGGCAACCAGGACGCCGCCGCGCCGGCTGCCCGGCAGGACGGTCGGCCGCCCGGGCACAGCTAACCTCAGCAGGCAGCACCACCATGTTCGATTCCCTTGCCGAAAAGCTCCAAGCCACCCTGTCCGAGGTCCGCGGCCGGGGCACCCTGACCGAAGCCGACATCAACGCCGCCATGCGCGAGATCCGCCTCGCGCTGCTCGAGGCCGACGTCAACTTCAAGGTCGTCAAGAGCTTCACCACGGCCGTCAAGGACCGCGCCCTGGGGGCCGACATCGTCGGCAAGCTCAACCCCGGCCAGCAGGTGGTCAAGATCGTCTCCGACGAGCTCACCGAGCTCATGGGCGGGGCCTCACGCGAGCTGTCGTTCTCTCCCCGGCCGCCCACGATCGTGCTCATGGCTGGCCTGCAGGGCTCCGGCAAGACGACCGCGACGGGCAAGCTGGCGCGCTACCTGCGCACCGAGCACCACTCGTCGGTCGCGGTGGC
>DATJTQ010000069.1:0-27007 GCA_035503355.1 Solirubrobacteraceae bacterium | reverse complement strand
CTGCAGGAGGAGTACGAGTCCCAGATCGACGTCAACGACGAGGGCATGGTGCTCGTCTACGCGGCCGACCGCGAGCGCGGCGACGCGCTGGTGGAGCGGATCCGCTCGATGACCAAGGAGGTCGAGGTCGGCGACGAGTTCACCGGCAAGGTGGTCAAGACCACCACCTTCGGTGCCTTCATCGAGCTCTCCAAGGGCACCGACGGCCTGCTGCACATCTCCAATGTCGCTCCCGGCAAGCGGATCGGGACGGTGGAGGAGGTCCTCAACAAGGGCGACGAGCTGGCCGTCAAGGTGGTCGAGGTCGATCGCGAGCGCGGCCGGATCGGGCTGCGGCTCGCCGACGATCCCGAGATCCAGGGCAAGACCCCGGAGGAGCTGTCGGCCATCGCCGCCGCTGAGAACACCCGCTCCCGCCCCGAGCGCAACGGCGGCGGCGGGCGTGACCGCGACCGCGGCGGCCGTGACCGTGGCGGGCGCGGCGGCGACCGGGACCGCGATCGCGATCGCGACCGTGACCGCGGTCGGGTGCGTGACCGGGATCCTGACCGGCCGCGCTCCTAGCCCCGCCAGGCCACTCTCATAGTGGAGCAGCAGCACCGGCTGACGACGCTGGAGTCGGGCGTCCGGATCGTGACGGAGGCGATGCCCTCCGTCCGGTCCGTGTCGCTCGGCTTCTGGATCGGCACCGGCTCGCGCTATGAGTCGGGCGCGGAGGCCGGGCTCTCACACCTGCTCGAGCACCTGCTGTTCAAGGGCACCGCCCGATACGAGTCGCTGGAGATCGACCAGATCTTCGACGGCATGGGGGCCGAGCTCAACGCCGGCACCGGCAAGGAGACCACGTCGGTCTACGCCCGCGTGATCGACGAGCATCTCCTCGACGCCTTCGACGTCATGGCCGACATGGTCTTTCGGCCCTCGCTGACCGACATCGACTCAGAGCGCGAGGTCATCCTCGAAGAGATCGCCATGTACGAGGACGATCCTCAGGAGAAGGTCTTCGACATGCTCGGCGAGGCGGTGTTCGGCGCCGATCCGCTGGGACGGGCCATCATCGGCCGCGCCGAGGTCATCTCGGGCACCCCGCCGGCCGAGATCGCGCTGTTTCATCACGCCCGGTACCGGCCCGGAAACGTCGTCATCGCGGCCGCGGGGGCGATCGACCATGACGCCCTCGTCGCGTTGGCCCGCGAGCGGTGTGACCCGCCGCCACGCCCCAACGGGGCTGCCGCGTCGGTTCCCACGCCGGCCGATCATGCCGCCGTCGTCGCCCGCCGGCCGGGAGGGCGCTTTGAGCGCAAGGACACCGAGCAGTACCACGTGTGCCTGGGCGGCACCGGGCTCTCACGCCACGACGACCGCCGCTTCGCCCTGCGGGTGCTGGACACGATCTTCGGCGGCACCTCCTCGAGCCGCCTCTTTCAGGAGGTGCGCGAGCGCCGCGGGCTGGCCTACTCGGTCTACTCGTTCACCAGCGCCTACTCCGACACCGGCCAGATCGGCCTCTACGTAGGGACCCGGGCCGACAACCTCGTGCAGGCACTGTCCGTCGTCGGCACCGAGCTGGAGCGCTTCCGCGCCGAGCCCGCGACCGCCGAGGAACTGCACCGCGCCAAGGAGAACCTCAAGGGGCGCGTCGTGCTCGCCCTGGAGTCCACCGGGGCGCGCATGAACCGCCTCGGCTCGGAGATCCTGGCCGAGTCGCCGCTGCTGGCCCTGGACGAGGTGGTGGAGCGCATCGACGCGGTGACGGTCTCGGATCTCGTGGCCCTGACCACGGAGCTGTGGGCTCCCGAGCGCCTGTCGGCGGCCGGCATCGGCCCCGACGCCGAGCGCTTTGATGAGGCGCTGCGCGCCGTGGCGCCCGAGCTGGCCGAGATCCCGGTCGGCTGAGTGCCGGGCTCGCCACTCAGGGTCGCCGTCGCGGGCGCCGCGGGGCGCATGGGGTCGACGGTGTGCGACGCCGTCGAGGGCGCCGAGGACATGGAGCTCGTCGCCCAGGCCGACCCGGCGCTTGGGATGTCGCTCGAGAATGCGCTGTCGGCCGCCCCCGACGTACTGGTGGACTTCACCATCCCGACGACCGCGCTGGCCAACGCCCGCCTCGCCGTGGCCGCCGGAGTGCATGTCGTCATCGGCACGACCGGCTTTGATCCGGCCGAGCTCGAGGATCTGCGCGACGCCAAGGCCAACGTGTTCGTGGCCCCCAACTTCGCCATCGGGGCGGTGCTGATGATGCGCTTCGCCGTCGATGCCGCCCGGCACATGGCCAGGGCCGAGATCATCGAGCTGCACCACGACGGCAAGCTCGACGCGCCCAGCGGCACCGCGGCACGGACCGCGGCGCTGATGCGCGACTCGGGCGGGGCAGAGGTGCCGATCCACTCGGTGCGCCTGCCCGGCCTGGTGGCCCACCAGGAGGTGATCCTGGGCGATGTGGGGCAGACGCTGACCATCCGTCACGACTCCGTCGACCGCATCTCCTTCATGCCGGGAGTGCTGCTGGCGGTTCGGCGCGTGGCCGGGCTCGCCGAGTCCCCGACGGTGGGGCTCGAGAAGCTGCTCGACTAAGGGGGCCGCGCGGCCGCGCGTTTCGATTCCCGCCCGGTGCGGAAAGGATCTGCGCATGTCAGGGCCAGGTTCCTCGTTTCGCTCCAGCCTGCTTCCGATGGTCGTCGCCGACGACGAGCGGCGCTACGTCAACGCCAATCCCGCGGCCTGCCTGCTGTTGCGGCTGCCCGAGGCGACCGTCCTGCGCCTGCGCGTCGACGATCTCACCCCGGCCGAGGCGCGGGGGCAGATGGACGAGCTGTGGGCCACGTTCCTGCGCGAGGGCACCCAGCGGGGGACCTTTGAGCTGCAGATGCCCGACGGGCCGCGCCTGGCGGTGGAGTACAGCGCCACCGCCCACGTCGAGCCGGGCCGGCACCTGTCGATCCTCATGTTCCCGCCGGCCGGGGGCGACGTCGAGAACGAGCCGGGTCGTCGCGCGGCCAGCACCGAGCTGCTCACCGATCGCGAGCGCGAGGTGCTCAACCTCGTGGCGATGGGCATGGGGAGCACGTGGATCGCCTCGACGCTCGGCGTCTCCACCTCCACCGTCGAGACCCATGTTCGTCACTGCCTGGTCAAGCTCCACGCCCGCAACCGCGCCCATGCCATCGCCCTCGGGGTCCGCCGCGGCGAGATCCGCCTCGATCTGAGCGACGGCGGCGGCTGAGTCCACGATATTGGGGATGGACTTCGCCTCGGCGGAGGCGGACAATCGCCTGAATGTCAGGACGACAGCGGCATGGGGACGATTTTGCGCAACCGGATCTGTCGTGCTTTGCCGCCGACTTCGACGTCGTCAGCGTCAGCCGCGACGACGAGGTGATCGTGGCCCTGCGCGGAGAGGTCGATCTGGCCACCGCGCCCCTGCTCGAGCGTGAGCTCGCCCTCGGGTCGGTCCGCGGGGCGCGCGCGGTCCTGGTGGACCTCGAGCGGGTCGCCTTCATGGACCTCACGGGCTTGCGTCCGCTGCTCTCGTTCGCGTCGCCCGCCCGCCCGGGCCACCGCGTCGCCATCACCGCCGGGCCGCCGTCCGTGCAGCGCCTGTTGGACGTGACCGGGCTGCGCCGCCACTTTCACGTGGTGGCGCCCCACAACCTCTAGCCGTCGCGCACCGTGGCGGTGGAGATCGCCGCGCGGGCCAGCCCCACGTACCAGTCGGCGACCTCCTGGCGCGGAACCTCGGGCTTCTTGAGCCACCAGTTGGCCAACGCCTCGCCGGCGCCCACGATCGCCTCGGCGACGCCCTCTGAGGCGGGAGGGCGTAGGCCCGGGCGGGCGGAATCGGTGTCCCGCTCTCCCTCGCCCTCTCCCTCGAGCATGCGCCGGACCTCGGCCACGACCTCGGCACGCAGCTGGCTCACCTGCTCAGCGAGCGGCTGGCGCGCGTTGAGCTCCAGGAAGAGCACGGTCCAGCCGTCGCTGTGCTCCTCCACGAAGGCCAGAAACTCGTTGATCACCGCGCGCAGGCGCCCAGCCCGGGCCTGAGAGGGTGAGTGAGCTCCGTCTCGCCGGTCGGCGTTGACCAGGCGGTGGACGAGCTCGCCGCCGGTTCGCTCGATGTAGGCCAGGTACAGGCCCTCCTTGGAGCCGAAGTAGGCGTAGAGCATCGGCTTGGACACTCCGGCCAGGCTGGCGATGCGATCCATCGAAGCGCGCTCGTAGCCGCCGTCGGCGAAGACCTGCCCGGCGACGCGGAGGATCAGCTGCTCGCGCACGGAGCGCGGCATGCCCTGCGTTCCCGCCCGGGTCCGGCCTCGGCCAGCAGATGTGGCCTCAGGTTGGGACAAACCGGGTAGGAATCTACTGAAACGGATATTACTCTTGAGTAGGTACACATGCCCGAACGTGGAGCCAGACCCAACGTCCATCCCGTCCAGCGCCGGATCCTCGATGCGCTGGCGTCGCTCAGCTCGCCGCTGCTGATCGACGATTACCTGGAACTCATCAACCCGTTGTGGTCCACGCGTGAGCTGCGCGGGCGCATCGAGTCGATCGAACACGAGACCCGCGACGCGGCCACCGTCCTGATCAAGCCCGGCTACCGCTGGGGCGGTCACGAACCGGGCCAGTACCTCCGCATCGGCCTGGACATCGAGGGCGTGCGCCACTGGCGCGCCTATTCGCTGACCTCGGACCCACAGCGCAAGGACGGCCTCATCTCGATCACGGTCAAGAACGTCGACGACGGCAAGGTCTCGCCCTACCTGGTGCGCCGGGGCCGCCCGGGGACGATCGTCTCGCTCGGCGGAGTGGAGGGCGAGTTCGTGCTGCCCGACCGCCTTCCCGACAAGCTGCTGTTCATCAGCGCGGGCAGCGGGATCACGCCGATCATGAGCATGCTCCGCCATCTGGACCAGAGCGGCGAGCTTGACGATGCCGTGCTGCTGCACTCCGCCCGCCGCACCGACGAGGTCATCTTCGGCGACGAGCTGCGTGGCCTGGTCAAGCGCCACGACCGCTTCGTGCTCCACGAGCAGCTCACCGCCGACAACGGGCGCATGGGCCCCGCCGACCTGGACCGCCTGTGCCCCGACTGGCTCGAGCGCGAGATGTTCATCTCCGGGCCCAACGAGATGCTCGACGACTTCTCGAAGCACTACGAGGAGGCGAAGGCCAGCGAGCGCCTGCACATGGAGCGCTTTCAGCCCAAGCTTGGCCTCGGCGACGGGGAGGAGGGGGAAGGCGGCGAGATCACCTTCCTCGTCTCTGACAAGAAGGCCCGGTCTGACGGCAGCCAGCCTATCCTCGTCGCCGGTGAGGAGGCCGGCCTGGACCTGCCCTACGGTTGCCGCGAGGGCATCTGCCACACGTGCGTGGGCGAGCTGCGCTCCGGCCAGGTCCGCGACCTGCGCAACGGCAACGTCCACGGCGAGGAGGGTGAGGTCATCCGGACCTGCATCCACGCCCCCGAGGGTCCCGTCGAGATCGAGCTCTAGAGCCCTGAACGCTCACACCCAGAACCAAGAGGAGACCTCATGACCACGACCGCCACTCACAATGGCAACGGCCGGGCCGCCCCGGCTCCCGACGCCGCCGAGTCCGAGAATCCGCTGCACCGCTTGACGCCCGAGCAGATCGAAGCGCTGGGCCGCGAGTTCGATGAACTCCATGAGCAGGTGAAAGCCGACCTGGGCGATCGCGACGCCACCTACATCCGGTCGATGATCGCGTTCCAGCGCAAGCTCGCGCTCATCGGGCGCGCGGAGCTCATCGCCTCGCGGTGGCGCGTGCCGTGGCTGCTGGGCGCCAGCACGTTGGGGCTGGCCAAGATCCTGGAGAACATGGAGATCGGCCACAACGTGATGCACGGCCAGTGGGACTGGATGAACGACCCGGTGATCAACTCCCGGGCGTGGGACTGGGACACCGCCTCAACGGCCGAGGCATGGCGCCATTCCCACAACTTCATCCACCACACCTACACCAACATCATCGGCAAGGACCGCGATCTTGGCTACGAGATCATGCGGATCGACCCGGCGCAGAAGTGGCACCCCTTCTATCTGCTCCAGCCCTTCTACAACATCCTGCTGGCGATGCTGTTCGAGTGGGGGGTGGCCGTCCATGACCTCGATTTCGACGCCATCCGAGCCGGCGAGAAGGACCTCAAGCAGGTCCGCAAGGAGCTGAAGGGCATCGGCGGCAAGGCCCGGGCGCAGATCACCAAGGACTACATTGCCTGGCCGCTGATCAGCGGGCTGGTGATGACGGCGATCGAGGCCGGTGTGATCGCGGCCAAGGCAGCGGATGAGAGCCGCGCCCAAGGGCTCTCGCGCAAGGCAGGCCGGGCGCTGCGCAAGGCTGCGCGCAGGGCAGGCGACGATGATCGGCTGCTGTCCAAGCTCATCGCCCGACGCTCGTTCCGCGAGCCGTTTGTCCGCACGCTCACCGCGAACATCGTCGCCAACCTCATCCGCAACGTCTGGTCCTACGCGATCATCTTCTGCGGTCACTTCCCCGACCAGACGTACACCTTCACCCAGGAGGAGACCGACGACGAGAGCCGCGGCGGCTGGTACCTGCGCCAGTTGTGCGGCGCGGCCAACATCGACGGCGGCCCGATGTTCCACGTGATCAGCGGCAACCTCGGCTACCAGGTGGAGCACCATCTCTTCCCGGACATGCCGAGCACCCGCTACGGCGAGATCGCCCCCAAGGTCCGCGAGATCTGCGAGCGCTACGAGCTGCCCTACAACACCGGGCCCTTCCACCAGCAGCTTGGCATGGTCCAGCGCACGATCCTGCGCCTGGCCCTGCCCGGCGGGAAGGCGCGGCCCAAGCCGGGCCCCTACCACGGCCCGCGGGTGCGCGGCAGCGGTGAGCAGGCGGGGGCGGCCAGCGTCGCGTAATGCGGTCGGCGGCCCCGGGTGCTAGGACCCGGGGCCATGGCCACCCGACATGAGCTGACCCGCGATGGCGTCAGGCTGTCCTACCGCGACTTCGGTGGCGACGGCCCGGCGATCCTGTTGCTGCACGGGCTCGCCGGTCACGGCGGGGAGTGGGCGCAGACCGCGTCGTGGCTGACCGCCGGACACCGTGTGCTTGCGCCCGATGCGCGCGGGCACGGGCGCAGCGAGCGCCGGCCGGTGGATGTCTCACGTGACGCCCTCGTCGCCGATGCCGCGGCGATCGTGCAATCGGCGGCCCCGGCGGGCGGCTCGGTCATCGTCGTCGGCCAGTCTCTCGGAGGCGTGGCGGCGCTGTCGTTGGCCGCGCGGCGCCCGGATCTGGTGCATGGCCTGGTGGTGGCCGACGCCTCGCCCGAGGGCAACCTGGAGGCGGCCGAGGCCGCCGGCCGGGCCGTGGGCGCCGCCTTGCATCAGTGGCCGGTGCCCTTCGACTCCCTGACCGAGGCCGCGCAGTTCTTCGCCGAACGGTTCGGCGGGCCGGTCGCTGCGACGGCGTGGACCGCCGGCCTGGAGGAGCGCGTCGACGGCTGGTGGCCCGCCTTCGACGTCGACGTGATGGAGCGCATGCTCTGCGAGGTCACGCGGGCGCCGGCCTGGGCGGACTGGGAGCGCGTGTCGTGCCCGGCCCTCGTCATCCGAGCGGGGGACGGCCTCGTGGACCCCGAGACCGCCCGGGCGATGGTCGCCCGCCTGCCCGAAGCTCAGCTCGTTGAGCTTGCCGGCGCCGCCCATGACCTGCATCTGGACCGCCCCGAGGAGTGGCGGGCGGCGCTCAGCGGCTTCCTTGACTCGTTGGGCTGCGGTGGTTGACCGCGGATCGCGCGCCTAACCGACCGCTAACAACTCCAACCGGTTGCCGAACGGGTCGGCGGTGAAGAAGCGGCGCACCCCCGGCAGCGCGGAGTCCCACGCCACCGGCGCCCCGCCCGCCGCCAGGCGATCCGCCAGCGCCTCCAGCCGCGCGACCGTCGCGATGCGCAGGCCCGGGTGGGCCTTGAGTGCCGGGCCGAACGCCTCGGCGACGCCGACGTGCAGCTGGGTCCCGGCGGCCAGTGCGAACCACACGCCCCCGCGGTCGCCGAGTGCTGCGGGCTTGGTCACCTCGGCCAGGCCCAGCAGCTCCCCGTAGAACCGGCGCGCCTGCGCCTCGCCGCCCGCAGGGGCCGCCACCTGCACGTGGTCAAGCAGCGGGGCGGGGTCCTCGTCGGGACTCAACGGTTTCACCTCCGATACGGTTGCGAGCCCATGCCGATCGACGTCACACCCGTCAGCGGCTTCAGCGACCTGCGGGAGTTTGTCGCGTTGCCGTTTCGCCTGCACGCCGGCACCCCCTGGATCCCGCCGCTCAAGCTCGAGCGCTACGCCTTCCTGACCCGCTCGCTGAACTCGTTCTTCAGCCACGGAGAGGCCCGGTACTTCCTGGCCCGGCGCGACGGTCGGGTGGTGGGCCGGGTCACCGCTCAGGTCGATTTCGCCTTCAACCAGTTTCACGGCAGCCGCTGGGGGATGTTCGGCTTCCTGGAGTTCGAGGATGACCAGGAGGTCGTCGACGCGTTGCTCAGCGAAGCCGAGGCCTGGTGTCGCTCGCGCGGCTGTGACCGCATGGTCGGGCCGATGTGCTTCCAGATCAACGACGAGGCCGGCGTGATGATCGAGGGCTTTGAGCGCGAGCCGCTCATCCGCGAACCGTGGAACCCGCCGTACTACCAGGCCCGCTGCGAGGCGGCGCCGGGGCTGATCAAGGCTATGGACCTGTTCGGCTGGGACCTGTCGATCAACGACCGCGCGGGGATGAACCCGATCCTGCCCAAGGTCGCCGAGCGGGCCCACAGCAAGCACGGCATCACTATCCGCCACATGTCCCGGCGCCACCTGCGCTCGGACATGGACGAGTTCGCCCACGTCTACAACGCCGCGTGGTCGCACAACTGGGGGTTCGTGCCCTACTCCAAGGCCGACCTCGACGCCTACACCATCGATATGCAGCTGGTGTTCTCCCGTGACTGGTTCATGATCGCCGAGCAGGAGGGCAAGACGGTGGCGATGGCGATCACCATCCCCGACATCCACCAGGTCTATAAGAAGATGCAGGGGCGGCTGCTCCCCCTGGGCTGGCTCTACTACCTGATGCGCGGCCGGATCATCGACCGGGTGCGCGTGGGCTTCCTGGGCGTCCTGCCCGAGTACCAGCACACCGGCGTGGCCGCCGCGCTGTACATGGAGCACTTCGACGCAGGTGAGCGCACCCGCCAGCACCACGGCGAGGCGAGCTTCATCCTGGAGGTCAACAGCTCGATGAACCGGGGCCTGGAGGCCATGGGCGGCCGCCTGGTCAAACGCTGGCGCGTCTACGAACGACTGCTGGAACCGGGTGCCGCGCCGTCGGCGCCCAGCGCGTCAGACTGAAAGCCGCCCGGGCCCCTGCGATAATGGCGGCGATGCCAGCGAACCTGGGCACGATCCTGACCGCCATGGTCACCCCATTCGACGAGCGCGGCGCGCTCGACGAAGATGCAGCGGTGCGCCTCATGCACCACCTCGTCGAGCACGGCTCCGACGGGCTGGTTATCTGCGGCACCACGGGCGAGGCATCCACGCTCGACGACACCGAGCACCTGCGGATGATCGAGCTGGCCGCCACCGAGATGCGCGACACGTGCACGATCGTCGCCGGCGTCAGCTCCAACGACACCCGCCACGCGGTCATGCTCACCGAGCGGGCCAGCGCGCTCGGGGTCGACGGCCTGCTCTCGGCCAACCCGTACTACAACCGCCCGAGCCGTCGGGGCATCCTCGCTCATTTCGGCGAGGTGGTCCGCGCCACCGATCTGCCGATCCTGCTCTACAACATCCCGCAGCGCACCGGCTCTGACATGCCCAACGACCTGCTGGCCGAACTGGGGCAGCTGGACAACATCGTCGGGGTCAAGCAGGCCAACGCGGCCAACCTGGACCACGTCGATGGGCTGGTCATCTACGCCGGCAACGACGACATGCTCGTTGACGTGCTCGAGATGGGCGAGGCGGGCGGGATCCTCACCTGCAGCCACGTCTTCGGCGACGAGATGCGCCGTATGGCCGATGAGCCCGAGAACCGGCGCGAGATCGACGCCAGCCTCCAGGACGTCTACCGGGACCTGGCCATTGCCCCGCTGGCCTGTAGCAACAAGGCGGCCCTGAACATGATCGGCCTGCCGGTCGGCAAGCCGCGGCTGCCCTACGTTGAGCTCGACGCCGACGAGCAGGCGGTGGTGCGCGCGTTGCTGGAGCGCCACGGCATGCTCGCGGCCGCCGCGTGACCGGGCGCATCGACCGCATGACAGCGTGAACGCGTGACCAGCAGGCTCCGGGTGCTCCCGCTGGGCGGCCTGGGCGAAATCGGTAAGAACATGACGGTCGTCGAGTACGAGGACCGCATCGTCGTGATCGACACCGGTCTGCGCTTCCCCACGGCCGACATGCTTGGCATCGATCTCGTCCTGCCGGACTTCGCCTACCTGCGCGAGCGGGCCAGTGACATCGAGGCGATCGTCATCACCCACGGCCACGAGGATCACCTCGGCGCCCTGCCGTGGGTGCTGCGCGAGCTCGACAACGGCAGCGGCATTCCCGTGCTGGGCGGCCCGCTCACCGTCGCCATGGCCCGCTCCAAGCTCGACGAGCACAACCTGCGCGAGGTGGACCTCGAGGATGTGGCCGCCGGCGAGCAGCTCGAGTTCGGCCCGTTCTCCATCGAGCTCATCCACATGACGCACTCGATCCCCGACTCATGCGCCGTGGCCGTCGGTACCGAGCTCGGCACGGTGCTGCTCACCGGTGACTACAAGTTTGATCAAACGCCGGTTGATGGGCCGCCGGCCGACGTCTCGCGCCTGGCCGAGCTGGGCTCCGATGGCGTGCTGCTGCTCTGCGGCGACTCCACCAACGCTGACCGGCCCGGCTTCTCGCCCTCCGAGCGCGACGTCGGGCCCCACCTGGAGGAGGTGTTCAGCCGGGCCGAAGGGCGGATCGTGGTCACGAGCTTTGCCTCCAACATCCACCGCGTCCAGCAGGTCATCGACGCTGCCGCGGCGTTGGGCCGCAAGGTGGCGCTGGTGGGGCGCTCGATGCGCAAGAACGTCAACATCGGGCGCTCCCTGGGGCACATCGAGGTCCCCGAGGGGATGTTGATCCAGCCCCACGAGGTGGAGGATTGGCCCGACCACCGGATCGTCGTCATCTCCACCGGGTCGCAGGGCGAGCCGCTCTCGGCCCTGCGCCGCATGGCCTACAACGACCACCGCCAGATCACACTGCGCGGCGGCGACACCGTCGTCTTCTCCGCCACGCCGATCCCCGGCAACGAGCGCGCGGTCAACGAGACCGTCGACCGGCTCTACCACATCGGCTGCAACGTGATCACGCCCCGCGAGGCCCCCATCCACGCCTCGGGCCACGGTTTTGCCGAGGAGCTCAAGCTGATGCTCAACCTCGTGCGCCCGCGCTACGTCATGCCGATCCACGGCGATCACAAGCGCATCCATCTGCATGCTCAGCTCGCTGACGCCGTCGGGATCGATCCCGACGCCGTGTTCCAGCTCGAGAACGGACTACCGCTCGACATCGACGACCGCGGCGCTGCCGTGGGCGAGCGCCAGGCCGCCGGGATGATCTTCGTCGACGGCGTCGACATCGGCGATCCCGCCGACGTGGCCCTGCGCGACCGTCGCATGCTGTCGGCCGACGGGATCTTCATCGTGGTGGCCACGGTCTCTGAGCAGAGCGGCGATTCGGTGGTCCCGCCGGAGGTCATCTTCCGCGGGGTTCCCTTCATCGAGCAGGCCGATGAGCTCGTCTCCGACATCCGCGAGGAGGTGGAGCGCTCACTTGCGGTGGCCGCCCAGGAGGGCGTGCGCGAGATCGATCTGCTCCAGCAGTCCCTCCATGACGACCTGGCGGCGTTTGTCTACGAGCGGCTGCGCCGGCGTCCGATGGTCCTGCCGGTCGTCGTCGAGGTCTGACCCGCGCCGTTCTCGGCGGGCTCAGCCACCGGCGCCGTCTCCAGCGCGACGTGCGGTGTCGGGATGCGGATGACAAAGCGCGTGCCCACGCCGCTCTCGGGGGTCTCGAGCTCGACGGTGCCGCCGTGAGATTGGGCCACTGACCGCACGATGGCCAGGCCCAGCCCGGAGCCCTTGGCCCCGTCGCGCCCCCCGCGGACGAAGCGCTCGAACACCCGCGATGACAGCTCGGCGGGGATCCCGGGCCCGGAGTCCTGCACGGTCAGTACGGCCGCGCCGTCGCGGGCCTCGGTCGAGGCCTCGACCCGCGTGCCCGGCGGCGTGTGGCGGACCGCGTTCTCCAGCAGATTGAGCACGAGGCGGTGCAGCTCGTCGCGCACTCCTTCGACGATCGCCGGCTGCGCGTCGATCGAGAGCCCGTGGCGCTCGGCCATCGGCCCCAGCTCCGCGGTGGCCTCGATGAGGACCTCGCCCATGTCGGTGGGGCGGTGGGGCTGGACCCGGCGCGCGTCGGCGCGCGCCAGAAGCAGCAGGTCGCCCACCAGCCGCCGCATCCGCCGCGTGGAGCGCAGCGCCGCCTCCGCGGTCTCGGCCTGCTCTCCGTCCAGCTCCTCGGTGAGCAGATCGAGGTTGGCCAGCACGCTGGTCAGCGGTGTGCGCAGCTCGTGCGACGCGTCGGCGACGAACTCGCGCTGGCGGTCGAGCATCGTCTGGGTGTCGCTGCGCGCGCCCTCCAGCGCGGCGAGCATTCCACTCAGCGTGCGGGCCAGCTCGGCGATCTCGTCCTCGGCCTCGGGCGTCGGCATCTCCCGGGCGGGGTCGCGGGTGCGCTCGATCTCGCGGGCGGCATCGGTGAGCTCCACGATCGGCCGCATCGCGCGCTGGGAGACGAACAGGCCGGCCAACATCGCCAGCACCGTGCCGCCGAGGACGCCGAGCAGCAGGAAGGCCTCGACGCGAGCGAGCGTGTGGTCGACGTTGGACAGGGGCAGCGCGTACAGCAGGGTGACGGTGCCGCTCGGCTTGACCGTCAGCTGCTTGGCGGCGACCCGATAGCCGGACTGCACGAAGTAGCCGGAGGTCTGGTACGGCGCAGCAGCGAAGAGGCGGCCCGGCGCGGGCAGCTTGTAGCCGGGCCCGGCGTAACCGTCCTGGGTGGCCAACAGCGTCCCGTCACTGTCGTCGAAGATGCGGATCTGTGCGCGATCACCGCTGGCGAAGTCGCTGAGCGAGATGGCATTCGCCGACGGTTGCAGGTAGAGCCCGTTGAAGCTCAGCTCGCGCAGCAGCCCCTGGTCGAGGCGGCTGATCGCGGAACTCTGGGAGTCGTTGAACTGCGTGCGGACCTGGCGGCTGGTGAGCACGCCGACGATGGCGGCGAAGCAGGCCAGGATGACGAAGGTGAGAGCCGCCGAGCCGCCGGCCAGGCGCCAGCGGACCGGGACGCGCCTATACGCGGAGTACGTAGCCCGCGCCGCGGATCGTATGGAGGAGCCGAGGCTCGCCATTCGATTCCAGCTTTCGTCGTAGGTTGGAGACGAACACCTCGATGGTGTTGGTCATCGAGAACGGGTCATACCCCCACACCTCGTCGAGCAGCCGCTGGCGGGAGATGACGATCCGCTCGTTGCGCATGAGGTACTCCAGCAGCTCGAACTCCCGCTGGGTGAGGTCAACGTGCCGGTCGCCACGCGTGACCTCGTGGGTGTCGGGATTGAGCTTGAGATCGCCCACCGAGAGGTGCGCCTGGCCGCGCGGCGGGCGGCGGCGCAGCAGCGCCCGGAGCCGGGCCAACAGCTCCTGGCGCTCGAAGGGCTTGACGAGGTAGTCGTCGGCGCCCGAATCCAGGCCCTCGACGCGCGACTCGACTGCGTCTCGTGCGGTGAGGACGAGGATGGGAACGTCGTCGTCTGACTCGCGCAGGCGCTTGGCCACCTCGATCCCGTCCATCCCGGGCAATCCCAGGTCCAGCAGGACCAGGTCGGGCAGGAAGGCATGGGCTCCCTCGAGCGCGGTGAGGCCGTCGCCGGCCACCCGCACCTCGTAGCCCTCCATGCGCAGCGAGCGCTGGAGCACCTGCGCAATCGCGTCGTCGTCCTCGACGACCAGCACACGGGGGGGACGCTCAAAATCGACCATGTGCAGGCAGATGGTAAGGGTCAGGAGGCAGGTCTCGGCGAAGCCCTTAGAAGACCCTTAGGTGCGGCCTCCGCCGTGCCGGCGCGTCCAGCCTCGTGACGCCGCGCGGGCAGGAGCCGGCGCGCCGCCGTCGAAGCGAGCACTTCGGACATGGCCACCAGCACCAAGCCTCGCCCCAAGCCAAAAGCGCGGCGCAAATCACCCCCGCCTCGAGCGCGGCGTTCGATGCTGGCCGGACGCCCGACCCTGCCCTCGGTCGCGCTCGAGCCCCATCACGTCGACATCCTCGCGCTGGCCCTGATCGCGGTTGGGGTCTTCCTGGGTGGCGTGTCGTATCTGGACTGGGCGGGCGGCGCGCTCGGCAACGGCGCGGTCCACGCGACGCGCTTCGTTTTCGGCGCCCTGGGCTACGCCGTGCCCGTGGCGCTGGTCATCGGCGGGCTTCTCATCCTGGTCCGCGAGCTGCGCCCGCCCACACGTCCCCTGCGCACCGGCGTGGGCTGCCTCGTCGCCGCCCTCACCCTCATGCTGGCCGCCGGCACCCTCGGCCTCGGTCCCGGCGCGGCGTCCGCCGGCCAGTTCTGGCAGGCGGCCGCCTTCGAGCGCCGCGGCGGCATCGTGGGCCAGACGGAGTTCTGGGTGATGTCGCATCTGCTGTCCACGCTGGGGGCCGACATCCTCGCCGTGTTCCTGTTCGTCGCCGGGCTGATCCTGGTCAGCGGCGCCACCCTGGCCACCGTGGTGCGCGCCACCGGCGCCGGCGTGGTGGGTACCGGCCGCGCCGTGCGCCGGTCCACCGACAACTTCTCGGCCACGCTCGGCGGCCGGCGGCCCACCACCGCGACCGCTGCGGCGCGCTCCCGGGCGCGCTCGGTCACCGTGACCGGCGACCCCAATGGGCCGATCACCGCCGACCGCCTGATCGATCCGGACCTGCTGGACCCCGATCAGCTGCCCGACCCGCTGCTGCCGCCCGAGCCCGACACGGCGGAGCTGATCGTCCGCGCCACGCACGTGGAGGCCCCGCCCAACGATGGGCGCGCCGACGACGAGGATCCGGCTCCACCCCTGTTCGATCCCGACGGGGACGGCGGGGAGGGCGAGATCGCCGCCTCCGACGAGCGTCCCGGTGCCGAGGCCGAGCCCGAGGAGCGTCGTCCGGCCCGGCCGGAGGTCGATCCTGAGGACCTGACTCCCCAGGGCCGCTACCGCGAGGCCATCACCGATGATCCTGACTTCGAGTGGCAGGTCCCCAACGGGCACCTGCTGGTGCGCTCGACGGCGGAGGCGGCCCGGCCCGACACGGCCGGTCAGGAGCAGGTGGCGCGCGCCCTGGTGGAGACGCTCGGCCACTTCGGGATCGAGGCCAAGGTCATCGGCCGCGTGACCGGGCCTCACATCACCCGCTATGAGATCCGCCTCGCGCCCGGGATCAAGGTCTCCAAGGTCGCTCAGCTCAAGGACGACCTCGCCTATGCGCTGGCCGCCACCGACATCCGCATCCTTGCGCCCATCCCCGGCAAGACCGCCGTCGGCGTCGAGGTCCCCAACGCCCGGCGCAAGATCGTGCACCTGGGCGACGTCTTCCAGGAGCCACCGGCCGACTGGTCGCCGCTCACGGTGTGGCTCGGCAAGGACATCGCCGGGCGGGCCATCGGCGCCGACCTGGCCAAGATGCCGCACCTGTTGGTGGCCGGCACCACCGGCGCCGGGAAGTCGGCCTGCGTCAACGCGATGCTCTCGAGCATCCTTCTGCGGGCCACTCCGCATGAGGTCCGGATCGTCCTGGTGGACCCCAAGCAGGTCGAGCTCAACCATTACGAGTCGGTGCCGCACCTGCTCACCCCGGTGATCACCAGCCCGCGGATGGCCGCCAACGCGCTCCAGAACCTGGTCAAGGAGATGGAGCAGCGCTACGGGATCATGTCGCTGGCGCGCACCCGCAGCCTCCCCGAGCTCAATCGCGCCCGCGACAAGCGCGGCGAACCGCGACTGCCCTACATCCTGTGCGTCATCGACGAGCTCGCCGACCTGATGATGGTCGCCCCCGCCGACGTGGAGGACTCGATCATCCGGTTGGCGCAGAAGGCGCGCGCGGTCGGCATCCACCTCGTGCTCGCCACCCAGTCGCCGCGGGTCGACGTGATCACCGGCATGATCAAGGCCAACGTCCCCTCGCGGATCGCCTTCGCCGTCTCGTCGCAGACCGATTCCCGGGTGATCCTGGACCAGAACGGCGCCGAGTCGCTGCTCGGGCAGGGCGACATGCTGTTCAGTCCCGTCGGGTCTTCCAAGCTCCAGCGCATCCAGGGGGCGTACATCGACGAGGAGCAGATCCTGGAGCTGACCGAGGCGTGGCGACGCCAGGGGGAGCCCGAGTTCCAGGATGAGCTGCTGGAGGAGGTCGAGTCCGAGGGCGACGGCGCCGGCGGCGACGAGGATGCGCTGAGCGCCGACGAGGACCCGCTGCTGGAGGAGGCCATCTTCCTGGTGGCATCCATGGGCACGGCATCGACCTCGATGCTCCAGCGCCGCCTCCGTCTGGGCTACACGCGGGCCGGCCGGCTCATCGACATGCTCGAGCGGCGGGGGATCATCTCCGGCTACGAGGGGTCCAAGCCCCGCCAGGTGCTCATCACCGAGGCCGACGTGCCCCGCATCCTCTCTCATCTGGCCGAGGCCGAGGGTGGAGGCGGCGGGACGCCCAAGCCTCCGCCGGCGCCCGAGGAGACCGGCGAGATGCCGGGCGGTGAGCCGGATGACCCGGGCGCGGGCGACGGGCTCGAGGGCTAGAGCGGTGGATCCCAGCACCGGCCTGGCCACCCGGCGCCGGTAGCCTTCTCGGGGCGATGGCAGAAATCGGCGCCACCCTGCGGGAGGCGCGGATGCGCGCCAAGATCGACATCAACGAGGTCGAGACGCGCACGAAGATCCGTGCCAAATATCTCCGCGCGATCGAGAATGAGGAATGGGCTCTGCTCCCCGGCGATGTCTACGTCAAGAGCTTTCTGCGCACCTATGCGGATTACCTTGGGGTCGACAGCCGCCAGATCATCGACGACTACAAGCGCCGCTACGAGCGGCCCTCAGACCACGAGATGCGCCAGATCGCCCCGCTGGGCCGCGAACGCGACCGCCGGGAGCGAGGATCGCGCGTGCAGCGCGCGCCTCGGGCGCCCCGGGCGTCGCGACCGCCACGAGGGCCGCTGATCCCGCCGTGGGCGCTCATCGGCGTGGTGCTGGTGGCGATCGTGGCGGCGCTCTACTTCGTCGGCAACCACAACAAGGGCTCCTCGACGACCTCGAGCTCCACGCCCACGCACGCCGCCACGACGCCCTCCAAGGCCAAGCACCACCACCGCACCCATCGGGCGCGGGCGGTGGCCAGCACGGTCAAGCTCCAGCTGGTCCCCACGGGCGCGGTCTATGTCTGCCTCGTCGACGGGAGCGGCAAGCGCCTGATCCCCGGCGAGATCTTCAATGTCGGCCAGACGATCCCGACCAAGACCTCGGCCAAGCTGCTGCTGACGCTGGGCAACGCCTCGGTGAAGATGAAGGTCAACGGCGTGACCGTGGCGGTGCCCTCGACCGGCAGCCCGGTCGGCTTTGACCTCACCCCGCAGTCGCACGCCATGCTGCCCGCCGCCAAGCAGCCCCAGTGCGCATGAGCGAGCCGCCCGCCACCACCCCGCCGCGCGCCGGGATCCTCGTCACCGGGACCGAGGTGTTGACCGGGATCATCTCTGACCGCAACGGGCCGTGGCTGTCCGAGCGTCTGCGCGAGGTGGGAGTGGATGCCGCGATGATCCAGATCGTGGGCGATCGTCGCGCCGATCTGCTGGCCGCGCTCGAGTTCATGCGCGACGACGGGATGGCCCTGATCATCACCAGCGGTGGCCTGGGACCGACGGCCGACGACCTCACCGCGGAGATCGTGGGGGAGTTCTGCGGGCGCAAGATGGTGCTCGATACGCCGCTCGAGGCGCGAATCGCCGAGATCCTGAAGCCGCTGATGGAGCGCTGGCCTGACCTTGACCCCGACTCCGTCCGTGATTCCAACCGCAAGCAGGCGATCATCCCCGAGGGCGCCACGATCCTTGAGCCGATCGGCACCGCGCCGGGGCTGGTGGTACCGCCTGCCGACGGGGAGGGCCCGACGGTGGTGGTCCTCCCGGGGCCGCCGCGCGAGCTTCAGCCGATGTGGGAGGTGGCCAGCCGGACCGAGGCCTTCGCCGCCGCGATCACCGGGGCGGTGCAGTACCGGCGCGAGATCGTCCGGCTGTTCGGCATCCCGGAGTCCGAGATCGCCAACACCCTACGCGACGCCGAGGCGGCCGGGCTGGATCTGGCGCCGCTGGAGATCACCACGTGCCTGCGCCGCGGCGAGATCGAGGTCTCCACCCGGTTTGAGCCGCCCGCCCAGGGCGCCTACGACGCCTTCCTGGACTTCATCCGCGAACGCCACGGAGACACGCTGTACTCCGAGGACGGCTCGACCATCGATGACCAGCTCGCGGAATTGCTCACCGGCCACACCCTCGCCGCCGCCGAGTCGTGCACCGCGGGGCTGTTCGCCGGCCGGATCACCGATCGCGCCGGCTCCTCTGACTACTTCCTGGGCGGTGGGGTCGTCTACTCCAACGAGGCCAAGGTGGATCTGGCCGGGGTGGACGCTGAGCTCATCGAGCGCGTCGGAGCGGTGTCCACCGAGGTCGCCGAGGCGCTGGCCGAGGGCATCGCGCAGCGCTTTGACGCCGATCTCGGCGTTGGGATCACCGGCATCGCCGGGCCTGGCGGAGGGACGCCGGAGAAGCCCGTCGGCCTCGTGTGCTTCTCGGTGTGGATGCGCGGGGGAGACCAGACCGCGCGGCGGCTCACCCGTCGCAGCGTTCTCCCGGGTGGCCGCTCCGACATCCGCGACCGTTCGGTCACCGTGGCCATGCACATGCTGCGCCGCGTCCTGCTCGGCGAGTCCGATGATCAGCCGACACCGGCGGCCGGCGTCACGCCGGCTTCGTGAGCCCCACCGACAGCGTCCGGCTCTTCGTCGCCCTCGAGCTGCCCGCGCCCGTCCGCAGTGACCTGTGGGCGTGGGCCCGCGAGCACGCCGGCTCAGCCGAGCGCCTGCGCCTCGTCGACCCCGACTCGCTCCACGTCACCCTCTGCTTCCTCGGCAACCGTCCCGCCACCGAGGTCGACGAGATCGCCACCACCTGCCGGACGGCGGTCTCGCGGCTCGCCGCACCGCACCTGGAGGTCGCCGCCGCCGTCTGGCTCCCACCGCGCCGCCCCCGCGTCCTCACCGTCAAGCTCACCGACGAGGCGGGGCGGCTGGCCACGATCCAGTCCGCGCTGGCACACGCGCTCGCGGCCGGCGGCTTCTACACCCCCGAAACCCGCCCCTTCCTCGCCCACGTCACGGTCGCCCGCGTGAGGCGCGACGCCCACTCGCCGCGCATCGAGCCCCCGGCACCAAAAGAGCCACGGTTCACAAGCAATCGGGTCACACTCTTCCAGTCACGCCTCGGCCACGGCCCCGCGCACTACGAGGCCCTGTCGAGCGTGGGTCTGGGGTAGCCGCCGAGCGGGGAGAGGGGCCCCGTTCGGGCGTGCTCGCGCGAGCAACCGCACGCTTCCGGCCGCCGCAGACCTGCACCCGCACGCCCCGAACGGGGCCCATCTCACCGGCTCAACATCAAAGTCAGACCACCCGCTACGGCAGCTGCGACTCAATCCACTGCTCGGCCGCCGGCCCACTCTCGATGCTGGTGATCAGCGCATAGCGAGTCCCCGGACCGTGGTGGAAACCCCCGTGGTAGAGGAACTCGGAGTCGACCACCGCCTGCTGGTACTTGGGCAGCGCGATCTTGACCTCCGAGGCCTTGGAGAACTGGTCACGCCGCACCACCAGGGCGCTGGAGTCGTCGTCGGTGAGCTCCAACCACGAACGCACCACCCAGCCGTTCTCCTCGGGCTTGTTGGCCGCGTTGTTGTTGTCCAGGTGCAGGCCCCAGCGGCACTCGCGCATGGTGTTGGGCTTCATCTTGAGCAGCTGGACGCGGCCGAAGCGGGCGCCGATCGACTCGACGTACTTGACGATCGTCGGGCACTTCTTGGCGTTCTCGGTCCACACGCCGTCCAGGTCGGCCTTGCCGTACTTCTCAAAGCCCTTGAGCTCCAGCTCGCCCGTGGCCGAGGTGATCGGCGCAAACGTGGTGGCGTCGTCCGAGGAGTACGTGGTGTAGGTGAGGCTCTCGTACTCCTCACGCGGGATCTCGGGGCCCTCGTACTTCTTCAGGCGCAGATAGCCGCCGTTGGCCTGAAGCTTGGGCATGCGGTAATGCGGCGTCTCGCGCTGGGTCAGCGACGGGCGACGCACGCCGGTGACATAGAGGATGCGCTTGGTGTGCTCGTTCTTGAGAGCTTCCACGAGAGGGGACACGGTCTCTCCAAAAGGTCGGTAGTTATGTCTACTTTGCGATTCTCGCAACTAGGGCGGCGGGAGGCCCGGCGCGCAGCGGCGCAGGCGCCCAGCTCCAGGGACGGACAGGGTTCCAATCCCCCTAGGCAGATTCCATGTAACCAGCTTCGGTCCTGCCGGGCGGCCCGCCCGCGCGCGGCGCCTCAACGCGAACGACAGCGACGAAGAGCAGCGCGGGTCTCGGCCCTGCTGCGGCCCGCGCGACCGAGACCGCCGACTGCGTCGGCTCACGCCATCGATCTCGCTGGCGCTCGATCAGGATCACGCGACCCCCGGTGGGCCGGGATGCCCGGGTGGAGGAGCCCACGCGACTTGACTCCACACCTTGACACCACACGGCACGCACCCCGTGTTTTGACGGCGTGTGCTCTGAGGTGTCAACGGGACACGCGCTCTGAAGCACACCGCCCGAAACCGGGGAGTGTGTGCTCTGTGACGTCAAGATTTCGCCCGCCGGCGCCGTCGCGAAATTACACAGCCGGTCGAGATTTGGCCCCCCCCTGGTGGTCGCGTGCGCTTGACCGAGCGCCAGCGAGGTCGGGGGCGGGAGCGGCGTAGCCGCGGTCTCTGTCGCGCGGGGCACAGTGAGACTGGGAGGGGATGCTGCTCTTCCCCAGCGCTGGTGACGTTGGAGGGACTGCGCGCCTGGGGTCAGCCGGCGGCGGTGCGGCGGGGGCGGGAACGCATGGGACCCTCCCACGAGCGCCGGTCTCACCACCAGCGGCCGCGCCCGGCTACCCCTGCACCTCCGCCAGGTAGGTCTCGGTCTCCGCGGCCTCCAGCCCACCATGCTGTCCCCGAAACCACCGCTCGTTGGCCGGCGCCGAGCGCAGCCACACCTGCCGGCCCGGTGCCGCCAGCACCGCCACCTGGCCCAGCCGCGCGGCCAGGCGGGGCCCGATGCGGTCAAAGAGCTCGGTGGCGCGGAGGACCCGGCTCCCGGGCGCGGCGTCCTGGAGCCGCGGCCCCAGCGAGGCGATCACGGTGTCCACGTGTTCCGGTGCCATGTGCAAGAACACGTCGCGCGAGGACCCCGCCGGGCGCGGCTGCGACAGCAGCGCGGGCAGTTCGGGCCACAGCTCGTCCAGATAGTCGACGCGCTCGGGCGACACCGCCACCTGGCCATGGTCAGCGGTGAGCAGCACGGTGACGCCCTCCAGGTCGGCCAGCTGCGCGTGGATGGCGTCGAGCGTCTGGCGGGTTGCCGCCGCGAACTCGGGTGAGTCGGGCCCGCTCTCGTGGCCGGCGCGGTCGATCGCGTCCCAGTAGAGCTGCGCGTAGGCGGGACCGTCGCGGCCGGCCATGAGGTCGGCCAGCAGACGAAGCCCCTCGGCCGGCGTCTGAAAGCCATGGACCGCAGCGCCCCGCGTGGCCCGGCGCGTGAAGGCCGAGGAGGCGATCGCCGCGGGCTGGAGCACGAAGCTGGGCGCGTCCAGCGAGTCGTAGAGCGTCGGCCCCGGCAGGAGCACCGCCGGATCCAAGCGGCCCTCGAGATCGTCAGACACCTTGGAGCTCGGGGAGTTGAAGCGCAGCGGGCAGATGATGGTGCCCAGCTCGGGCTCGAGCACGTTCCACTCGTACAGGCCGTGGTCCTGGACGGCCAGACCGGTGTGGATGGTGCTCACGTGGGCGGTGGTGGTGGAGGGAAACTGGGAGCGCAGCGGCGTGATCTGCAGGCGCTCCAGCAGGGGGTGATCGTCGTGGCGGTGCAGGAACCTCAGGCCCAGGGCGTCGAGGAAGAGCAGTGCGACGCGCTCGTCGGCGGCCACGCGTCGGCGGACCTCGTCGGGGATGTCGGCGAAGGAGCCATCCGGCTTCATGCGCAGAATCGTCACGCATTTGTTTGTGGTCCGTCACACCCGCGTCTTGTTTCGTTACAGGACCCCGGGCTAGCGTGGTTTTTCCGTCCGCCGGCGGACGTACCGTGATGGGTTCAAACGCGCAGAGACAAGGAGCCGGAGCGAAGCATGAGCGAGAATCAGAGAGGCGCAACCGTCGGCGCGTCTGACCCCAAGGCCGACGCCAAGCGTCAGGCTGCCCTCCAGGGCGCCTTGACGCAGATCGAGCGTCAGTTCGGCAAGGGGACCGTGATGCGCATGGGCGATCCCGATGCGCGGGTGAACGTCGACGCCATCCCCACCGGCGCGCTGTCGCTGGACATCGCGCTCGGGATCGGCGGAGTTCCGCGCGGCCGGATCGTGGAGATCTTCGGCCCGGAGTCCTCCGGTAAGACGACGCTGGTCTACCACGTGATCGCCGAGGCTCAGAAGCTCGGCGGGGTGTGTGCCTTCGTCGACGCGGAGCACGCCATGGACCCGCTGTATGCGCGGCAGATCGGCGTGGACATCGATGAGCTGCTCGTCTCGCAGCCCGACTACGGCGAGCAGGCGCTCGAGATCGTGGACATGCTGATCCGCTCGGGCGCGGTTGACCTCGTCGCCGTCGACTCGGTGGCGGCGCTCACGCCGCGCGCGGAGCTGGAGGGCCAGATGGGGGACCAGACCGTCGGCGCCCAGGCCCGGATGATGTCCCAGGCGATGCGCAAGCTGGCCGGCAACCTGAACCGCGCCCAAACGCTGTGCCTGTTCACCAACCAGATCCGCGAGAAGGTGGGCGTGATGTTCGGCTCGCCCGAGACCCAGCCCGGCGGACGGGCGCTGAAGTTCTATGCCTCTCAGCGCCTGGACATCCGCCGGATCGAGACCCTCAAGGACGGGACCGAAGCGGTCGGCAACCGGGTGCGGGTCAAGGTGGTCAAGAACAAGGTGGCGGCTCCGTTCAAGCAGGCGGAGTTCGACATCGAGTTCGGCAAGGGCATCTCCACCTCGGGGTGCCTGCTGGACTACGGCATCGAGCACAACATCGTCACCAAGTCCGGTTCGTTCTTCTCCTACGGGGACGAGCGCCTGGGCCAGGGCCGGGGCAACGCCAAGGCCTTCCTGGACGAGCATCCGGAGATGGCCGCCGAGATCCAGGACAAGATCTACGCCGCGCTCGGGATTGGCCGGGATCTCGTCAAGGAGATCGAGCGCGACGACGCGCCGCTGGCCGCAGTCGCGCCTGCGGCGTAGGCAGCGGCCGATGGCAGTGGGCACCGAGGACGAGCGCCTGCAGAAGGCGCTCGACCTCGCCTACGCCTACCTCAACCCACGCGACCGGACGGTCAGCGAGGTGCGCCGGCACCTCGAGCGCCGCGGGGTGTCCGAGGAGCTGGCCGAGACAGCGATCCAGACGCTGGACCGGCAGGGGTTGATCGACGATGCGCGCTACGCCCGCCTGTTCGTGGCCGACAAGCGCGCCCTGGAGCAATGGGGCGCCGAGCGCATCCGCCGGGGCCTGCTCACGCGTGGTATCGAACGCCATCTCGTGGAGGCGGCGCTGGCCGAGCCGCCCGGCCCCGAGGCGCACGGCCTCGGCCCGGAGGCGCGCGGCCTCAGCGCGCTCGGCCCCGGACCGGTTGACGAGGAGCCCGAGTCGGAGTTCGATCGGGCGCTGGGGCTGCTGCGCCAGCGCTTCCCCGAGCCGCCGCAGGACAACCGCGGCCGCAACCGAGCGCTGGGCATGCTCATCCGCAAGGGCTACGAGTCCGAGCTGGCCTACGACGCCCTCGCGGCCCACGCCCGGGGCGACTGAACCCCGCGACACGGCGACGCGCACATGGACCGCACCGACCTCGCCCGCTGGATCGAGGGCTACGAGCGGGCATGGCGCACCGCGGGCACCGACGGGCTCGGCCGCCTCTTCGCGCCGCAGGCCACCTATCGCGCCGGGCCCTTTGAACCGACGGTGACCGGCCTGGACGCGATCGCCGGCTTCTGGGAAGCCGAGCGCGAGGGCCCCGACGAGCCGTTCACGCTGACCTGGGAGCCGGTCGCCGTCGAGTGTGACGTCGGTGTCGCGCGGGTTGAGGTGGCCTACGAGCGCCCGCCCGCCGCGCTGTACCGCGACCTGTGGATCATCACCTTGAACGCCGACGGCCGCTGCCGGGCATTCGAAGAGTGGCCGTTCTTCCCCGGCCAGCCGCTGAGCGCCGCCGAAGCGGGCTGAGCGCCGGCTTGCAGCTCGCGCCGTGTGTTACGAACGCGTTGCGCTGCCAACATTCCGGTACTACGATTGACGCAGTGAACGAACGGTCCACGTGGCCGCAAAACGCCAGCAAATACCCAGATATAGAACACTGAGATCTTCTTGTTGACGGCAATCCACAACGGGCCGGTGCGACGGTCCAGAATCGGTGTCGGGCTAGTCGGCAGCGCTGTCTAGCTGGATCGCTAGTGCCGTTGTGCCTGGGATGGCTCTCCCGTGCGTCCGCACGGGCCGCTCGGTCGCTCTCCAACAACATGAACAGTGGGATTGCGGTCCGGAGCGATCCGGGCCGGATGAGAGGAAACGACCATGGAAATCATCGGTGCCGCAGCGCTTATTGCGGTGGGAATCGTGGTTGCCGCGGTTCTCTACGGGCGCACGCACGGTGCCAGCCCGGCGGGCGCGGAACGCGAGACCGCGACCGCGGCAGCGCTACAGGCGGCGCTCACCGAGCGCAACGGGGCCCTGGAGCGGCGCGAGGAGGCATTGAACGGCCGCGAGGCCGAGCTCGACGCCCAGCGTGAGGAACTCGCACGACAGCGAACGGAGGTGGAAGCCGGCCTCGAGCGCGTCGCCGGGATCTCCGCGCCGCGCGCCAAGGAACTGCTGTTGCAGGAGATCGAGGAGCAGGCCAAGCACGAGTCGGCGCGGCGGATCCGTCAGATCGAGGAGGAGACCAAACGCGAGGCCGAACGCCGGGTGCGCAACATCCTCTCGGTGGTGATGCAGCGCCTGGCCGCCGGGCATGCCGCGGAGACCACCGTCTCGGTGGTGCAGCTGGCCACCGACGACATGAAGGGACGGATCATCGGCCGCGAGGGCCGCAACATCCGCGCGCTGGAGAACCTCACCGGGGTCGATTTCATCATCGACGACACGCCGGGCGCGGTCGTCCTCTCAGGCTTTGACGGCGTGCGGCGCGAGGTCGCCCGGCTCACGCTCGAGAAGCTGCTCCAGGACGGGCGCATCCATCCCGCCCGGATCGAGGAGATGTACTACCAGACCAAGTCAGAGCTCGAGGGCCACATCGTCGAGCTCGGCGAGCAGGGCGCCTTCGACGCCGGCGTGCAGGGGCTGCACCCGGAGCTGGTCAAGCTGCTCGGCCGCCTGCGCTTTCGCACCAGCTACGGCCAGAACGTGCTCGCCCACTCGATCGAGGTGGCCCAGCTGGCCGCGATGATGGCCCAGGAGCTCGGCGCCAGCGCCAAGACGGCGCGCCGCGCCGCCCTGCTGCACGACATCGGCAAGTCGGTGACCCACGAGATCGAGGGGCCCCACGCCCTGGTCGGCGGGGATCTGGCGCGCAAGTACGGCGAGTCGGCCGCCGTGGCCCACGCCATGGAGGCCCACCACAACGAGGTCGAGCCCCAGACCATCGAGGCCGTGATCGTGCAGGCCGCCGACGCGCTGTCCGGCGCTCGGCCCGG
Organism: Solirubrobacteraceae bacterium; assembly: GCA_035503355.1. GTDB lineage: Bacteria > Actinomycetota > Thermoleophilia > Solirubrobacterales > Solirubrobacteraceae > Palsa-465. The sequence continues at coordinate 909 of DATJTQ010000069.1, read as the reverse complement.
CGCGCGCGGCGAGTCGCTGGAGCAGTACGTCAAGCGCCTGCGCGACCTGGAGCAGATCGCCACCCGCCATAAGGGGGTCGAGAAGGTCTACGCCATGCAGGCCGGACGCGAGATCCGCGTGATGGTGGCCCCAGGGGATATCGACGACGACGCGGCGACGCTGCTCTCCTACGAGATCGCTCGCGAGATCGAGAAAGAGCTCGAGTACCCCGGTCAGATCAAGGTGACGGTCATCCGGGAGTCGCGCGCGGTGGAGTACGCCCGCTGATCGCCGACCTCCCAATCGATGGCGGCGACGCCGGCACCCCAGTGCCGAGACCCTAATCTTTGTTAAACAACGGTGTTCAGTGGACGCGGATCGGGTAACTGATCGGTGCGGGCCAGAGACGGGAGGCTGGCGGCTTCAGGGGCCCGCGCCGCCCAGAAAGGACACTCATGTTTCAGGGTTCTCGGCCGTTCGGCGGACGGCTGTCGGCACGCCTGGCTGCGTCGGTGACCGTCGCGCTGGCGTCCGTCGCGGTGGGCGCCGGCAGCGCGAGCGCAGCTGGACTCACGGCTCACGGCCAGTCGTTGCACCTGGCCCCGACCGCCAAGCTCAACACCAATCAGAGCAGCAACTGGTTCGGGTACGGCCAGGGCACGCTCGAGCAGGGCAGCAAGCTGTTCAACTCCATCTCCGGCGACTGGACCGTCCCGGCCGCGACGCAGCACACGTCGGGCACGGCCGAGGCCTCCTCTGACTGGATCGGCATCGGCGGCGGTTGCGTCGACGCGGGCTGCACCGTCACTGACTCGACGCTCATCCAGACCGGCACCGAGCAGGACGTCGACTCCACCGGCGCCCCGTCGTACTCAGCGTGGTGGGAGCTCGTCCCGGCGCCGTCGATCACCGTCAGCAACATGACGGTC
>DATJTQ010000068.1:0-6328 GCA_035503355.1 Solirubrobacteraceae bacterium | reverse complement strand
TCTCCTGGCGTGCGTCGCGCGACGCGGTCGCCGCCGTGATCTCCGTCGCGATCGGCCGCGCCAGCGCCGCCTGCTGCTCATCGAGCGACTTCCGAGCCGTCTGCTCCTGCGAGCCGTCGTGGAAGAAGATCGCCGAGCGGTACTGGCTGCCGAAGTCCCAGCCCTGGCGGTTGCGGGTGGTGGGGTCGTGGATGGCCCAGAAGGTCTTCAGGAGGTCGTCGTAGCTGACCTTGGACGGGTCAAACCAGACCTCGACTGACTCGGCGTGGCCGGTGGTGTCGGAGCAGACCTGCTCATACGACGGGTCGGCCACGGTGCCGCCGGTGTAGCCGACGGTGGTCTTCAGGACTCCCTCGATCTCGCGGAATGAGGCCTCGATGCCCCAGAAGCATCCGGCGGCGAAGGTGGCGCGCTCGGCGCTCTCAGGCAGACCGTCGCGCGAGCCCGCCCCGCGGTCAGCGACAGCCTTCTTGGTGAAGTTCAGCATGCGGTCCTTTCGGTGTTCGTGTTCGCACCCACATAGACCCGTCGGGGCGCGAAAACGATTCAGGACCGGACCGCTAGGGGAACCCCGTGGTACTCGATTTCGGCGCGTCGCGGCCGCAAGGCCGCCGCGGCGCGGTAACGCAGGAAGGCCTCGACGACCGCGGGGTCAAACTGGCTGCCCGCGCACGCGCACAGCTCGGTGAGCGCGACCTCGGCACTGAGCGCCTTGCGATAGGTCCGGTCGCTCGTCATCGCGTGGTAGGAGTCACAGACGGTGATGATCCGGGCACCGAGCGGGATCGACTCGCCGGCCAACCGGTCGGGGTAGCCGCCACCGTCCCAGCGCTCATGCGAGGAGCGGACCAGCGGCGCGACGTCGGAGAGGGCGGGCGAGGCGTGGATGATGCGCTCCCCGGCGATGGTGTGCTGGTGCATCAGCGTCCATTCCTCGGGGGTGAGGGGCCCGGGCTTGTCGAGGATCGCCTCCGGGATCGCGATCTTGCCGATGTCGTGCAGCTCGGCGGCGATCCGCACGGCCTCGACCTCGGAGGGCTCGCAGCCGAGCGACGCCGCGACGCCCGCGGCCAGCTCGGCCACGTCGTCGACGTGCTCGGAGAGCTCGGGGTCGCGATGGGCGAGAGCCGACAGCAGCGCGTGTTTGACCTCGAGGGCGGCGGTGGAGCGCCGCCCGGCGCTCTTGTGGGCGTACATGCGCTGATCGGCGAGCCGGAGCGCCTCCTCGGCATCGGTGGTCTCCTCGGGCAGGCGGACGCTGCCCAGCGACGCCCGGATGGTGAACCCGTCGCCGTGATCGGCGAGGACGCCGACGGAGGCGCGGAGCAGCGCGTCGCCGCGCTCGCCGCCCGGCAGCAGCGCGCAGAACTCGTCGCCGCCCATCCGGTAGACCCCGCCGTCGGCGCCGATCACCGACTCCAGGCCCTGGGCCAGACGCTGCAACAGCGCATCGCCCGCGGCGTGGCCGAAGTTGTCGTTGTAGCTCTTGAAGCCGTCGAGGTCGAAGAGGGCCAGGATCAGCGGCTCGGGATCGTCGTCGTCGAGGCGGTCATCGAGCGCGGCGGCGAAGGCGCGGCGGTTGCCGAGGCCGGTGAGCGGATCGGTGAGGGCCTCGCGCGTGGTGCGGCGCAGCACTCCCTGGTGGGCGCGGAAGGTGAGGACGAGGCGGAGCAGGACGCACACCAGGGCGCCGGCGGCGAGCACGATCGCCGGGAGCGTGACGTCGGTGAAGGTCCCCGCCACGAGGATCCCCAGGCTCACCAGCGCCGAGGCGATGGCGACGCTGATGGCCTCCGCGCTGCGTGCCCGCGTGGCTCGCCCGCGTGGTTGCATCCAGGCCGCGGTGGCACAGGCCACCGCGATCGTCCACCAGCCCGGGTCATAGGGGCCACCCGAGACCCATGTTCCCTCGGCGGCCTTGATCAGGTAGATCGTGTCCGCGGTCCAGAAGCACATGACCCCCGCCGCGATGACGCCGAAGCGGCGGTCCATCCGCCACCCACCGACCGCCAGCACGCCGGCGATGAAGCCGAGCAGGATGAGGTCCATGATCGGGTAGCTGAGGTTGGTCGCCACCGACAGGCTGTCGCCGCTGACCGCGGCGAGCACCGGCTTGAAGACGATGGCCGCGCTGACGGCGCCGGCCGCCAGCCCGGCGGTCACCCCGTCGGCCCAGATGGTCTTGGGCAGGTCCTTGATGCGCGACCGGGCGAGCAGGAGCAGTCCCACGAAGATGAGCGGCGGCAACGACAGGTACCCGCCGTCGGCGGGCGAGGGCACCGGCGGGGACGAGTCGCTCCACAGGACCACGGTGAAGTACAGCTCGCCGAAGGCCCACGCGAACACGCCCAGGCCGATGAGAAACCACGCCATGCGGTCGCGCCGGCGAATTGCCGCACGCGCCAGGCACAGGGCGGCACCGATCCCCATGGCCACGAGATGCAGCCATTTCTGGGGCCCGATGGGCAGCCAGTGCAGGCCCAGGGCGTGGGCCTCACACGCGGCGATCCAGCCACCGGTGACGACGAGTATCAGGCGAACATGACGCGGCATCACGTGCGTATCGGCCGAAAACCGGTCCTGCCCAAGCAACGATGCCCCTGGTGCGCGCACCGGCTAGGTTGTGACCGATGCCGCAGGACATCAAGAACCCGCTGTTCGCACGCTTCTTTCACCGCTTCTGCGGGCGTGACCGGGGCAAGGGCGAGCGTGATCTGCGCCGCGAGATGCTGTCCGGAGCCACCGGCCGGGTGGTGGAGGTCGGGCCGGGCAACGGCATCAACTTCGCGCACTACCCGTCCACGGTGACCGAGGTGATCGCCGTCGAGCCCGAGCCCTACCTGCGCGCTCAGGCGCAGAAGGCCGCCGAGACAGCGCCGGTGCCGGTGCGGGTCGTCGCCGGCGTGGCCGACGCGCTGGGGCTCGAGCCCGGGTCCGTCGATGCGGTGATCGCCTGCGGGGTGCTGTGCTCGGTGCCGGATCAGTCGGCGGCGCTGGCGGAGTTTCGCCGCGTGCTGCGCCCCGGCGGCGAGCTGCGCTTCTACGAGCACGTGCGCTCACGACGACCGGGCTTCGCGCGCTGGCAGCGCCGGGTTGACCCGCTGTGGACGCGGCTGTTCGGCGGCTGCCATGCCGACCGCGACACGCTGGGCGCGATCGAACAGGCCGGCTTCACCTTCGAGCGCTGCCGGGGCTTCCCCTTCCCCGAGAACGCGCGCGCCTACCCGGTGACCCCGCGCATCCTCGGCGTCGCCACCAGCCAAGTAAACTTATAATTTTACTTGGGTACTGGCCCGGCCGGGGCGCGCGTCAGATCGCGCGCAGCACGCCGCCGTCGACGGCGAGCGCCGAGCCGGTGATGTAGGCGGCGCGGTTGGAGGCCAGGAACGCCGCCGCCCAGGCCATCTCCTCGGGGCGGCCCAGCCGGGCGGCCGGAATCGTCTTGGCCGCGCCGGCCTCGGCCTGCTCCAGCGAGCCGGCGAGCGAGGCCAGCCGCTCGGTGGCGATCGAGCCGGTGAGCAGGGAGTTGATCGTCACGCCGTCGCGGGCCACCTCGCGGGCCAGCGTCTTGTAGGCGGCCAGCTGGGCCGAGCGCTCGGCGTTGGAGAGGATGAGCGCGGCGTTGGGCTCGCGCACGGTGGTGGAGGCGATGGCGACCACCCGGCCCCAGCCGCGCTCGCGCATGCCGGGCAGCACCAGCTCGAGCAGCCGCATCGGGGACATGACGAGCGTGCGATGAGCCATCTCCCACTGCTCGGTGGTGAAGCTGAGCGGATCGGAGTTGGGCGGCGGACCGCCGGTGTTGGTGACGAGGATCTCCACCGGACCCGCCGCCTCGGCCACCTGGTCCAGCAGGGCCGGCGCGCCGTCGAGGTCGGCGCTGTCCCAGCCGAACCCGGCCACGGCGCCGATCTCCTCCGCCACGCGCGCGCTGCGCTGCGCGTCACGCGAGGTGATCACGACACGCGCGCCCTCGGCCACCAGCACCTCGGCCACCGCGCGGCCGATGCCCTGGCTGGCGCCGCCGACGAGCGCGACGCGGTCCTGGATTCCGAGATCCACGGCGTGCAGCCTATCTTCATCGCACCCATACCGATATGGGTATATGATCCGCTCCGGTGCGCAAGCTGATCTATTCGATGAGCCTCTCGCTCGACGGCTACATCAATGAGCCCGACGGGACCTTTGACTGGTCAGCCCCCGACGAGGAGCTGCACCGCTTCCACAACCAGCGGGTCGCGGAGCTCGACGCGCAGCTGCTGGGCCGGCGGCTGTACGAGACCATGCTGGTGTGGGAGACCGACCCGCCGCCCGGCGAGGTGGCCGAGGAGTTCGCTGAGGCCTGGGCCCGGCTGGACAGGATCGTCTTCTCGACAACACTCGACGCGGTGCAGGGCAGCGCCCGCCTGGCCACCGCTCCGCTCGAGGAGGAGGTGGCGCGACTGCGGGCACAGCCCGGCGGCGATATCGGCGTCGGCGGCGCGGGCCTGGCCGCGCGCCTGATCACGCTGGGCCTGGTGGACGAGTACCAGCTGTTCTTTCACCCGGTCATCGTCGGCGGCGGCACGCCCTTCTTCCCCGCACTCGAGACACCCGTCGGCCTCGAGCTCGTGGACACCCGCACGTTCAGCTCGCGCGTGGTCTACGTGCACTACCGCGCTACCGGCGCCTGAGGATCTCCGCCAGCGGCCGAGTGTTGAGGACGTCAGCCGCGGTGGCCCAGCCGCGTCGCGCCGTCGCCACCGAGTAGGTCATGTTGGCCAGCCCGACCGTGGAATGCGCGTCGGTCGAGCACACCAGCGTCACGCCCGCGCGGATCGCGTCGCGCGCGTGCTCGGCGGAGAGATCCAGGCGCAGCGGCAGGCCGTTGACCTCCACCGCCACGCCGTGCTCAACCGCCGTCGCGTACACCTGCTCGAGATCGAGGGCGTTCTCGGGGCGGCGGTTGATGTAGCGGCCGGTGGGGTGGCTGAGGCAGCGGACGTAGGGGTTGCGCAGCGCCTCGAGCACCCGCCTGGTCATCTCCCGCTCGGGCATGCGCTGGCCGCCGTGGACGCTGGCCTGGACCCAGTCGAGGTCGGCGAGCACCGCGTCGGGGAGGTCAAGCCGCCCGTCGCCGAGGATGTCGCACTCGATCCCGCGCAGCACCCGGAAGGGAGCCAGCACCTCGTTGGCGGCGGCGATCTCCTCGCCCTGGCGGCGCACGTCGTCAGCCGACAGTCCCTGGACCGCTCCCACCGCCGGGGTGTGGTCACAGATGGCCAGGTACTCATAGCCGCGGTCGCGGGCCGCGCGCCCCATCTCCTCGACCGTCTGGCGGCCGTCTGACCAGGTGGTGTGGGAGTGCAGGTCGCCGCGGATCTGACCGAGCTTCAGCAGCGCCGGCGGCTCCCCGTCAAACGGCGCCTCGCGCAGCTCGGGCGGACACCACGGCACCCCGACGGCCGCATAGAGCGCTTCCTCATCGGCAGCGTCGGGCAGGGGCTCCAACGCCGCGACATACGCGGCCGTCCCGGTGGCCCGGGCGAGCGCTGTTCCGAACGCCCGCGCCGGGGTCACCATCACCCGCACGGCGACCCCGTCCACGGTCACGCCCAGCGCCTGGCGGTCGTCCTGGCCGATGACGGCGACGATCTGCGGCAGCTGCGCGAACGCGGTCAGGACGGGGGCCGGATCCGGCGCCGCGCACACCACGGCCAGGTCGTGGCACTCGTCGCGCCAGCGGCGCACGTCGCCGGCCACCTCGCCGCCCAGCGCCTGGGCGATCGCCCACACCAGCTCCCACGCGCGATTGAGCAGCAGCCCGCGCGACGGCGCCGACTCGGGTTCGCCCTCGCGGGCCAGGGCGTGCAGCAGGCGCGCCTCGGTCTTCTCGCCGATGCCCGGCACGTCGCGTAGCCGCCCCTCGGCGGCCGCCTCACGCAACTCCGCGGCGGTCCGGATGTCGAGCGCTCGGGCGATCTGGATCGACCGCTGGGCGCTCAGCCCCAGGTAGCGGCCCAGTCCGACCAGCTCGGGCGAGAGCTCGCGCTCGAGCTCGGCCAGCTCGGCGATCTCCCCCGTGTCGACGAGCTCGCGCAGCCGCGACTCGATGCCGCTGCCGATCCCGCGGAGCTCGCGCACCCGCCCGGCCGCGACCAGCTCAGCGACGGGCAGCGCGGCACCGCGCACCGTCTCGGCCGCGCGGCGGTAGGCGCGGATCGTGTACGGGTTGGCCTCCGAGAGCTCCAGCAGCATCGCGAACGCGTCCAGGCGTTCGGCGATCCCGCGATTGTCCACCGCCCGTAGTTTGGCGATCCGCTCGCTCCTTAGACTCCCCGTCAGTGGA
>DATJTQ010000067.1:0-8052 GCA_035503355.1 Solirubrobacteraceae bacterium | reverse complement strand
CCTGGCCGCCGCGCGGTCGTCGAGCGCCACCGTGTACCGGGTCGGCATCGCGCTGCAGCTGGTGTTGACCGTGCTGTGGATCGTCACGCGCACGGTGGGCCTGCCCGGCATCGGGCGGCTGCCGGTCGGCCAGTTCGACCTGTTGTGCGCGCTCGATGCCCTGGTGATCGCGGGGCTGTGCTGGCGCTGCGCGCCCTTCGCGCGGCCGGTGAGTCCGCGGGTTCGCCTCGGCGTCTGCCAGCTCGCCGTGATCCTCGCGGCGTGCACCGCCTACATGAGCATGGCCAGCATGATGGCCATGACCGGCCCCTCAGGCTCGGTCCCGGCCTCGAGCGCCGGCGCCGTGGCGGCCCACGGTCAGGGCGGCGAGCACTTCTTCTGCCACCTGCTCTAGAGCCTGGCCTCCAGCGAGGCCGCGATCGCCTCCTCGCGGGGACCGTCTGTGGGAGATAAGGGTTACGTGGTGATTGTTATCTCCCACTCATCGATCTAAGAGGCTGTGAACCCCGTCAGCACCTCTTCGATCAAAAGCGGTTCGAGCTCGAGCACCGGCGACTCACGCAACCCCCACCACATCCACACGGCCCCGTCGCGCACCTCCGTCCCCACCGGGGGAAAGCCACCCTCAAACTGCCCGGCCCGCGCGGGCCACGGCTCCGCCGTGTCGTCGGCCACTCGCTCCGACGCGCTCTCCATCACCCGCTCCGCGATCCCCGCGACGAGCTCCTCGACCCCGCGGTCCTCGCCCCCGGCCAACGCCGCGGGCACGTCGACGCCGTAGACGACGCCCTGGTGCGGCGCCTCCTCAGAGCCGTCCGGCACGACCGCGGCCATCCGTCGCGATAGCGCCGCGACGAGGGCGCCGAGGTCGATGGGCCCGTCGTAGTCATAGGACTCGACCTGACGCTCGCGCCGGCGCCCATCCAGCTTCTCGCGCGTGAGCTCGCCGGTCGAGTAGAAGACGAGGCTGGCCGAGATCGCCGCGGCGGCATCTGACGGACCCTCGTCCGCGCGTCTCTCCTCGGTGATCCGCAGCAGCGGCTCGCCGTCGGGCCCCGGCTCGAAGGGCAGCTTGCCCTGACCGATCCACTCCCGCACGTCGTCCTCGGTGACGCGGAGCACCGCGGCGAACTCAGCGGGGCTGACCAACCGCGGCCCGCTGCCAGCCAGCGGCATCTGCTCGTCCATCGATGGCCTCCGAAGAAGGTCTGAAGAATGCGGGCCGGGCCCTCTGATCTCAGCCGGTGTGACGCTACGCTTAAGGCCTGCCGGGGGGCAGTATCCCCGAACGGGCGACGCTCGTCAGTACGGCTCATCACAGAGCCCGGGCGCGCCGGCCCCACACCGGGGCGGGAGAAACCTTCGGCTGATCGTCCAATCACGGCGCTCAGTCGAAAGGAGACTCGAGACCATGAACATCACGGCGACTCGTTTCGCTACCCAGATCCGTACCTGGCTGCTGGTCGCAGCCCTCACCGCGCTGCTCATCGCGATCGGCGGTGCCATCGGCGGCGGCGCCCTGTACCTCTTCGTCGCGCTGGCCGTCCTCATGAACGTGGCCGGCTATTGGTTCTCCGACAAGCTCGCGTTGGCGGCCAGTCGCGCCCGCCCGCTGGAGGAGGGGGAGATACCTGAGCTCGAGGAGATCGCCGCCGACCTCGCGCGCCGTGCCGAGGTGCCGGTGCCGCGGCTGTACCTGATCGGCTCCGAGCAGCCCAACGCCTTCGCCACCGGCCGCAACCCGCAGCACGCTGCGGTGGCCGTCACCGACGGGCTTCTGAACCACCTCCCGGCCGAAGAGGTCCGGGGCGTGCTCGCCCACGAGTTCGCCCACATCAAGAACCGCGACATCCTGGTGTCATCGATCGCGGCGATGATCGCGGGCGCGGTCTCGGCGGTCGCCACGGTGCTGCAGTTCTCGCTGCTGTTCGGAGGCAGCGACGACGACGAGTCGCCGCTGGGCCTGATCGGCACCCTGGTCGCCATCATCGTGGCCCCGATCGCCGCCACGCTGTTGCAGCTCGGCGTCTCGCGGCAGCGCGAGTACCTCGCCGACGCCACCGGCGCGGCGCTGCTGGGACGGGCCGCGCCGCTGGCTGACGCGCTCGAGACCCTGGAGCACGGCTCAGAGGCGATCCCGATGAACGTCAACCCGGCCACGGCATCGATGTACGCGGTCAACCCGCTGCCGCGCCGGGGCATGGCCACGCTGTTTGCCACCCATCCCCCGATCGCCGAGCGGGTGCGGCGCCTGCGGGCGCTGGACGCCGGTCGCGGCCACGACCGTGCCGTCGCCCTGGCCGCCTAGCGGCTCCGATACCGAAGAGTCCGCGGCCGGTGCTGGCCGGCCGCGGCACACTTCGTTCATGACCGGTGGGCCCGACGAGCCCGATCGCCCCGATGTGACAGCGGCTCCGACCGATGTTGACGCGGACAAGAAGCTCAGCGACGAGCTGGAGGAGTGGCTGACCGGTGAGGGCGACCGCACCCTCGGTGCCCTCGTCGATGCCTTCGGCGACAAGAGCTTCGCCATCATCTTCGTGGTCCTGCTGGGGATCCCGGCGCTGCCCCTGCCCACCGGCGGCGCCACCCATGTCTTCGAGGTCATCGCGGCGCTGCTCGCCCTCGAGCTCATCATCGGCCGACGGCAGGTGTGGCTACCCGAGCGCTGGCAGCGCCTGAAGCTCGGCGGCGACAAGCAGCAGAAGTTCATCGCCGGGCTCACCCGGCTCATTCGCCGGCTGGAGCGGCTGTCGCGCCCTCGGCTGGCCTTTCTCTTTGACCACCGCCTGTCGCGGGTGGTGTTCGGCATCCTCGTCCTGGCCGGGACCGCCGGCGCCTTCTTTGCCCCGCCCTTCACTGGCCTCGACACCCTGCCGTCGCTCGCCGTGGTGCTCCTCGCCCTCGGCGTACTGCTGGAGGACTTCCTGGTGGTGGCGGCCGGGCTGGTGGTCCTGGTGGCCGGGGTCGCGCTCGAGATCATCCTGGGCGCCGCGGCGGTGCACGGGCTGAGCTCGATCTTCTAGCCCGGTCGCGCAGCCTGAGTCCGGTGCAGCGCCTCCGCCGCCGCGCCGGCCACGTCGCTCACCAGCGCCCACCGCGGGTCCGAGGGAGCGCCGGCCAGGTTGAGCTCCACCAGTGGCACGGCGCCCCGGGCAACCGCTTCGGCGAGCACCAGCGCGGTGATCGCCTCCCCGCGCACCCCGCCGCGCGCGTCGCCCACGGCGGCCACGGCCAGCTCGACCACCTCGCCGGCCGTCTGGACGATGCTCACCAGCGGGTCCGCGGCGTCGGCCAGCGCCTGGCGCAGCCGCTGGGGATGGCCGGGCTCCTCGCGCCGTCGCTGGACCGCCAGCACCCTCGCGTAGGCGGCGGCGTCGCGGTCGGCCAGCGCCAAGGCCTCAGTCCGCAGGACCTCGGCGCGCTCGCGGCGAGCCTGCACCGCGTCCGGATCCGTGGGCTCCTGGCGCAACGTCACGGCACTCACCATCTCGACCAGCGCCGCCGCCAGCGCGCACGTCCACGCCAGGGTCGGGCCGGCGCCCGGAGTGGGATCGCGGGCGGCCACGGCATCCATGACCTCGGCCAGGGTGAGATCGGCGAAGTCGGGCATCGGCGCCAGCCTAGGGCTTGCCGTCGCGCCACGCCTGCGGGTGCCCCCGCGACAGCTGGACGGTTAACCCGCCGGCTCGCGCAATGAGGTATCAGCCCGGACGGCGCTCCGACACCGGCGTGCCAGACCTGAGCCAGTGCGGCATCAATATGGCTTTGACATGGTGCCAAACTGGTGCCAAACTGGTGCCATGCAACTTGATCGCCATCTCGAACGACTCCGCGACCGGCTCTCGCTCGCCGCGGACACCGGCTCAGAACCGGAGGCGCGGGCGGCTCAGCGGTTGATCGCGGCCCTCGATGACTCGGTGCAGCTGATGCTGCTTGACGTGCTGGCCGCCGCGGCGGCGGAGATCACGCGTGAGCTCGCGCCGGGATCGGTGGAGCTGCGACTGCGCGGCACTGAGCCCGAGTTCGTCGTCACCACCCCCGCGCTCCAGGAAGCGCCCGGCGCCACCGACGCCAGCGCCAGCGCAAGCGCCTCCGGCCTCGCCGACGAGCCCCTCGCCGGCGACGCGGGCACGCCCGGCGAGGGCGCCCTGGCCCGCATCAACCTGCGTCTGCCCGAGCAGCTCAAGGCCCGCGTCGAGCAGGCCGCCGAGCGGGAGGGCCTCTCCATCAACGCCTGGCTCGTGCGGGCCGTGGCCGCCGTGATCGATCGCGGCCGGTCGGACCCGGTCCAGGCGCCCCGCGGCTCCAGCGTCCAGCACTACAAGGGATGGGGGCGCTAGATGCCTCGCTTCGACACCGCGGCCCCCATCGCGCTCGAGCTCGACCTCGTCGTCGCCGAGGTGCGGATCGAGGCCAGTGACCGCACCGACACGATGGTGGAGGTCCGGCCCGCCGACGAGTCAAAGCGCGATGACGCCGGCGCCGCCGAGCGCACCCAGGTTGAGCACAGCCCAGGCCGCGTCCTGGTCAGGACCCCGAAGACCTGGCGCGTCTACAGCCCCTTTGGCTATGGCGGCGCGGTCGATGTGCGCATCGAGGTTCCCACCGGCTCGAGCGTCCTGCTCAAGTCCGGGATGGGGTCGGTGCGCACCACCGGCCAACTCGGCGACCTGCAGGTCAAGACCGGCATGGGCGACATCCACGTCGACGGCGCGGCGAGCGCGCGACTGGGCAGCGGCATGGGCAACGTCGAGGTCGGCCGTGTCGCCGGCGCGGCGGAGCTCTCCACGGGCACAGGCGACATCCGCGCCGGCGCCCTGCACGGCGCCGCGGTGCTCAAGAACGCCATGGGCGACGTGCGCGTCACCGAAGCCGTCCGAGGCTCCGTTCAGGCCCGGACCGGCTACGGCGAGATCGAGGTCGGGATTCCCGAGGGGACGGCCGCCTGGCTTGACCTCAACACCGGCTACGGCCAGGTGCACAACCGCCTGGACCGCAGCGGTCCGCCTGAGCCCGGCGAGTCGTCGGTGGAAGTGCGGGCGCACAGCGGCTACGGCGACATCACCATCAACCGCGCACACCGCGGCGCGAACTGACACGGAGAAGGACAGACATGACCTCCACAGCCATCGAGGTGCGCGACCTGCACAAGCGGTTCGGGGACGTGACGGCGCTCGACGGGATCGAGCTCGACGTCCCCGCCGGGATCGTGTTCGGCCTGCTGGGACCCAACGGCGCCGGCAAGACGACCCTGGTCCGCATCCTGGCCACCCTGCTGGCGCCGACGTCGGGGCAGGCCCGGGTCCATGGCCACGACGTGGTCGCAGAGCCACTGGCCGTCCGCCGCCGGATCGGGCTCGCCGGGCAGTACGCCGCCGTCGACGGCGAGCTGACCGGCCGCGAGAACCTCGAGATGATCGCCCGGCTCAACCGCCTCTCGGCCCGCGAGGCTCGTGCCCGGGCCGACGAGCTTCTCGAGCGCTTTGACCTCGTCGAGGCCGGCGAGCGGCGCGCCGCCGTCTACTCGGGCGGGATGCGCCGCCGGCTGGATCTCGCCGCCGGTCTCATCGGCCGGGCGCCGGTGGTCCTGCTTGACGAGCCGACCACGGGCCTCGACCCCCGTGCCCGCCAGGAGCTCTGGGCGATCGTGGCCGAGCTGGCCCGGGACGGCGTCACCGTCCTGCTCACGACCCAGTACCTGGAGGAGGCCGACCGTCTTGCCTCGCAGATCGCCGTCGTTGACCGGGGGTGCATCGTCGCCCAGGGCACGGCGTCGACGCTGAAGGCGATGGTGGGGGGCAGCGTGCTGACCCTGCGCGTGCAGGACACCGGTCGCCTCGGCGAGGCCGCGCAGGCCGTCGCCCCCCTGGCCGTCGGCGAGGCGCCGCACGTCGACGTCTCAGACGGCGAGATTCGCCTCACCGTCAATGACCCCCGGGCCTCCTCGGAGGCCATCCGCCGCTGCGACGAGCGCCAGCTCGCCCTCGTCTCGGTCGAGCTCCAGCAGCCGAGTCTCGACGACGTGTTTCTCACCCTCACCGGCCACCCCGCCGGGGACACGCCTGACCCTGACCACGCCGAGCGCCTCCAGGAGGCCGCAGCATGAGCACCGCCACCCCCGCCATCTCCGCTCGCGATCGCCTCACCCTGGGCGAGACGCTCGCCGACAGCCGGATCATGTTGGTCCGCCAGCTGCGCAAGATCCTGCGCCGGCCGATGTACATCGTCTACCTGTTCGTCCAGCCGGTGATCTTCGTCCTGCTGTTTCGCTACGTGTTCGGCGGCGCGATCAACACCCATGGGATCGCCTACGTGGATTACCTGCTCCCCGGCATCATCGTGATGACCGCCGTGTTCGGGTCGCTCACCACCGGCCTGGGGCTGACCGAGGACATGAAGGCCGGCGCTGTGGACCGGTTCCGCTCGCTGCCCATCGCTCGCTCGGCAGTTCTGCTCGGGCGTACCGCCGCCGACCTGGCCCTCAACGCGGTCACGGTGATCCTCATGCTCGGGCTCGGCATCGCCGTCGGCTTCCGGCCCACCCAGCCGGTGTACGACGTCGCCCTGGCGCTGGTCATCGTGCTCGCCTTCGCCTATGTGTTCTCGTGGATCAGTGCCTACATCGGGATCTCCGTGCGCGACCCGGAGGCGGCGCAGTCGGTGGGCTTCATCTGGGTGTTTCCGCTGGTGTTCGCCTCCTCGGCCTTTGTCCCGACCAGTTCGATGCCGGGAGCGCTGCACTGGTTCGCCGACATCAACCCCGTCACCCTCACCGTCAACGCCGCCCGCGCGCTCACCATCGGTGACGGGCCCGCGCTGGGCCCGGCGCTCGGCACGCTGGCCTGGTTGGTCGGTCTGCTCCTGGTGTTCGTGCCGCTGGCGGTGCGGGCGTTCCGGCGCGCCTGACCCTCGCCGCTGGTCTCCGGGCCATTTGTAGGATGCCCGCACCGCACGCACCCCGTCCGGCACGCACCACGCCCGCTGAAGACATCCACAGACAGGAGACCCCGCATGAGCAGCTCCAGCGTGAGAGATCTGGCCTCTGACCTCGCCAACGGCTCGGCGGAGGTCATCGACCTCACCCAGCCCCTGTCGGAGACCACGCCGGTCCTCGTCCTGCCCGAGCCGTTTGCCAACACGCCCCACCTGTCACGCCGCCCGCTCAGCCATTTCGATGACGATGGGCCGGCGTGGGCGTGGGACGTACTCGAGCTCGGCGAGCACACCGGCACCCACCTGGACGCGCCGATCCACTGGATCACCGGCAAGGACAGCGGTGTCGACGTGGCCTCGATCCCGCCGGCCCGTCTCACCGGTCCCGTCAGCGTCGTCGACAAGACCGCCGAGGTCGCCGAGGAGCCCGGCTATCTACTCACCGCCGCCGACCTCGACGCCTATCAGTCCGAACATGGTGAGCTGCCCCCCGGCTCATGGGTCTTCTTCCGCTCGGGCTGGAGCGCCCGCGCGCAGGACGAGGCGGCGTTCCTCAACGCCGGGGCCGAGGGACCGGTCAGCCCGGGGCCCGACGTCGCCGCCGCCAAGTGGCTGGCCGAGCACCCCAACATCGTCGGCTTCGGGGTCGAGACGGTGGGCATCGACGCCGGAGCCGCCGGCGGCATGGATCCGGCCTTCCCGGTGCACAACTTCCTGCTCGGCTCCGGGCGCTACGGCCTGACCCAGCTGGCCAACCTCGAGGCGCTGCCGGTGACCGGGGCGCTGGTGGTGGTGGCGCCGCTCAAGCTGGTCGGCGGCACCGGCAGCCCGTCACGGGTGCTGGCCTTCGTCTGAGGCGGGCCGACCGTCTGAGAGAACGCGGCGCGCGCGCTCAGCCGGTGAGCGCCGCGCCGCCCAGAGCGGCGTCGAGCGCGGCTCCGTCCTCATCGGCGAGGGCGGCCGTGCGCAGGGCGGCCAGCCGCTCGGCCGCGTCGGGAGCTCCCTGGAGCGTGCGCGCGGCGGCCATGAGCTTGGTGAAGCTCTCGCTGCCGTGCGCCCAGGTGGCGCCGTAGCCCTTGAGCACTCCCTGGCATTGCACGATCTCGCTCGCGAGCG
>DATJTQ010000066.1:0-13870 GCA_035503355.1 Solirubrobacteraceae bacterium | reverse complement strand
ACCGTGGACCTCGTAATCGGCCCAGGTGCCCTGCTCGAGGTAGGGGCGGCGGCGCCCGAGCCAGCGGTGCCAATAGGTGTCGAAGGTCTCGGTGGTGTGGACGACCTCGCGGCGCTCGACTTGCTCAACCAGGCGTCGGCGGGCGTCCGCGGCCGCACGCTGGCTTGTGAACCCGCGTTTGGACGTCTGGCTGCCGTCGCTGCGCCGCACGACGAACCGCCAGCGGAGCCCCTCGCGAGTGGAGTAGGCATAGACGCCCGACCCGCCCCGAGCGGTGTCCGAACGGCGGGCGGCGGGGGAGAGGTCGCGCACCGCTTCGTCGTAAGCACGAGCGGCTTCCTCGGCTTTGAATCGCTTGGAACGGCTCTGACCCGTCGCGTCGCGCCACCGCGTCTCCCACCCGCCGCGGTGATACCGGACGCTCATCGCGCGTACCCACAGCACGTTGCTATGTACCCACACTTCGTTGCCGCGATGTGGGTAAAAATGTGGGTTGTTGCCACGTGGCAACGATACCCACCATGCCGGACGCCGGCAACGACTTAGCCAAGACATGAAAAAAGCCCCGCATTGCGGGGCTTTCCACAGTGCGCCCGAGAGGACTCGAACCTCCACGGACCATTCAGTCCACAAGGCCCTCAACCTTGCGCGTCTACCAATTCCGCCACAGGCGCGTGGGCGGCCAGTATAGAGCCGCACGCGCGAGGCGTCGGCCTGGCCGGGTGCCGGGTGGGGCCGTGTGACGGACGGCGTCTCGGCAGCGCTCCGGCTGTGCCGCGGCGGATCCGCGATGCCTCGGATCGGGTAGACAACCTGGGCTTTTGCAGGCTCATTTCTTGAGTTCGTCCGACAAGAGCGCTACCTTTACGAACACATGTTCGACGGCGGCCTAGCGGGCTGACCCGATAAAGGAGTTGACCGCATGGACTTGACCAAGCGACAGCAGGAGATCTTCGACTTCATCAAGCGCTACTCGGCAAAGTACGGGTATCCGCCGACGGTGCGCGACATCGGCAAGGCGGTGGGCCTGGCCTCGTCGTCGACCGTGCATGCGCACCTGGCCAACCTGGAGAAGATCGGGCTGCTGCGCCGCGATCCGACAAAGCCGCGCGCGCTGGAGCTGCTCGATCGGGCCGCCGCCGGAGTGACGGCGGGCGTGCAGACGTTCCTGCAGCCGGGACTGCCGCTCGTGGGGCAGGTGGCCGCCGGCCAGCCGATCGTGGCCGAGGAAAACATCGAGGAGTACATCCAGACGCCGTCGTTTGCGGGCGGGGAGGACGGCGAGTTCCTGCTGCGCGTGCGCGGCGAGTCGATGCAGGAGGCCGGGATCATCGAGGGTGACCTGGTGGTGGTGCACTCGCAGGATCACGCGCAGGACGGGGACATCGTGGTCGCGCTGGTGGGGGAGGAGGCGACGGTGAAGCGCTTCTTCCAGGAGTCCGATCACGTGCGCCTGCAGCCGGAGAACAGTTCGATGGAGCCGATCCGCAGCCGCGACGTGCGGGTGCTGGGCAAGGTGGTGGGACTGATGAGGAACATCTCGTGAGCGCGCTCGTGCTGGAGCCACGCGTAAGCCGCGCCTTGGATCGTTTGGGGGTGCAGGTCGCCGGGGCGGGCGGCGGAACGGACTTGGGCGGCGAGCCCACCTTGGACACCCTGGTGGCCGAGGTGTGGGAGGGACTCGCCGCCCATAGATCCGTCGGGTGCCCGGTGTGCGGCGAGGAGATGCTGCCCGCGTACGGGGCGCACGCGCGGCCGATCGGGGGTGCGTGCCGAAGCTGCGGGACACGGCTGAGCTGAGGGGGCCAATGGCCCGTAGAGTCCGCTACGTGCGGGCGGCGGCGGGGTTGCGGGGCTGGTCAGATGGGGTCGGCGAGGCTATGCTCGGTCGGCAGGCTGAGCAGTCGCGGAGGTACGCCTTCGAGGAAAGTCCGGACATCACAGGGAAGGGTGGTCGGTAACGCCGACCCGGGGAAACCCGCGGGAAAGTGCCACAGAAAAGACACCGCCTAAGCCTGGGGCCGCTGCAGCGCTTCAGGCCGGTAAGGGTGAAATGGTGCGGTAAGAGCGCACCGGCGTCGCGGTGACGCGGCGGCCAGGTAAACCCCACTCGATGCTAGGCCAAGCAGGACCGTTTGTAGGTGACCCGCCAAGGTCCGGGTAGGCCGCTCAGATGGATGACTGTTCTTGACAAGATCCGGCTTATAGGTCTGCTAAGGGAAAGCCCCGCTCCGGCGGGGCTTTTCTATTGACGGGCGCGCGCCTCGCCGCTCGCCACCCGCTCCAGCGCGGTGCCCTCCAGACGGTGCAGGTCCCACTCCGGCAACCGCTCGGCGCCCAGCCGCTCATAGAACCCGAGCGCCAGCTCGTTCCAGTCCAGGGCATGCCATTCCACCCGGGGACAGTCCCGCTCCAGGGCCATCGCGGACAGGTGGGAGAGCAGGGCGTAGCCGGCCCCGTGGCGGCGGTGTCGCTCGGGCACGAACAGGTCCTCCAGCCAGATCCCGGGCTGGCACTCCCAGGTGGAGAACGTGTAGTGCCACACCGCGAAGCCGACCGCCTCGTCGCCGACCTCGGCGATCAGGCACCCGGCGGAACGATGAGCGCCGAACAGGGCATCGCGGAGCATCTCCGGAGTCCCCGTCACCCCGTCAGGCTCACGCTCATAGACCGCCAGCTCGACGATGAAGGCGTGGATCTGAGGCACGTCGTCGGGCGTGGCCGCGCGGACGCGGACCTCGCCGGCGGCGCTCACGGCTCGTCCGGGGGCGAGATCTCGCGCTTGAGGATCTTGCCGGTCGGCCCCTTGGGCAGATCGTCCACCAGCCAGACCACGCGCGGGTACTTGTAGGCGGCCACCTGCTCCTTGACGTAGTCGCGCAGCTCGTCGGGCGTCGCTTCGGCGCCGTCCTTCAGCGCCACGGCGGCGCCGACCTCCTCGCCGTACTCGTCGTGGGGCACGCCCAGGACGGCGGCTTCGCGCACGGCGGGGTGCTCGTAGAGCACCTCCTCAATCTCGCGCGGGTACACGTTGTAGCCGCCGCGGATGATCAGCTCCTTCTTGCGGTCCACCACATAGAAGTAGCCGTCCTCGTCGATCCGGCCCATGTCCCCGGTGTGCAGCCAGCCGTCGACGATGGTCTCAGCGGTCTCGTCGGGGCGCTCCCAGTAGCCCTTCATCACGTTGTAGCCGCGGATGACGATCTCGCCAACCTCACCCTGGTCCACCTCGGACCCCTCGTCGTCGACGATCTTCATCTCCACGTCGCGGATCGGCGTGCCGATCGAGCCGGGCTTGCGCTCACGGTCGCGGTGGTTGAAGGAGGCCACCGGCGAGCTCTCCGATAGCCCGTAGCCCTCCAGGATCTTGCAGCCGAACGCCTCCTCAAAGCCGCGCAGCAGCTCCACCGGCATCGCCGAGCCACCGGAGCTGCACAGCTTCACCGTGCTCACGTCGTAGCGCTCGCGCTCAGGGTGGTGCAGCATCGCCCCATACATGGTCGGCACGCCCTGAAAGACGTTGACCTGATCGCGCTGGATGATCTCCAGGGCCTTGCCCGGGTCAAAGCGAGGCAGCAGCGTCAGTGTCCCGCCGTCGCTGATGGTGGCGTTCATCCCGCAGGTCTGGCCAAAGGAGTGAAAGAGCGGCAGCGCCCCCAGCAGGATGCCCTCGCTGCCCATGTCGAACAGCTCCGCCGAGCCCCGCGCGTTGAGCGTCAGGTTGGCGTGGGTGAGCTCGGCGCCCTTGGGCTGGCCCGTCGTGCCCGAGGTGTAGAGCAAGACGGCGGTGTCATCGTCGGCGGTGTCGGCGACGTCCGCGTTCGGGCTGGCTGCTCCCACCTGCTGCTCGAACTCGCCCGGCTCCACCACCAGGCACTCCGCACTCGCCTGCTCGGCGCCGGCCTGGGCGTCGTCTGCGAACCCGTGCCACGCGAAGAGCAGCTTGGCGCCCGAGTCCGACAGGTAGTAGGCCACCTCGCGCTTCTTGAGCAGCACGTTCATCGGCACGACGATGCCGCCCGCGCGCAGCACCCCGTAATAAACGACGGGGAAGTACGGGACGTTGGGGAGCATGATCCCGACGCGGTCCCCGCGCTCGAAGCCGTGCTCCGCCAGGAGCCCGGCGATGTGAGCCGACGCGCCGTCCAGCGCGCCGTAGGTCAGCTCGATGTCGTCGAGCTTGATCGCGACGTGATCGGGGTCACGCTCCGCGGAGGCGGTCAACAGGCCGGCGAGGTTCATCTCCGTCGCTACTCGCCGGTGAACTCGGCCGGGCGCTTCTGCAGGAAAGCCAGCACGCCCTCGGCGAAATCACGGGAGGAGGCGCGCTCCTGTTGCACGTCGGCCTCGAGGTCGAGCTGCGCCTCGAAGCCGGCGTAAGCGCGGGCGTTGATGGTGCGCTTGATGGCGGCGTAGGAACCGGGGGGTCCGGCAGCGAGCCTGGCCGCCAGCGCCCCCGCGCTCGCCTCCAGGTCGCCGTCCTCGACCACCTCGTTGACCAACCCCCAGCTCAGCGCCGTGGCTGCCGGGATACGGTCGCCCAGAAAGGCGATCTCAAAGGCCCGGGCGTGGCCGACACGCTCCACCAGGGTCTGGGAGGCGCCACCGTCGAGCCCGAGCCCGATGTTGACGAAGGCCATGAGGAAGTAGGCCGACTGCGTGGCCATGATGAGGTCAGCGGCCAGCGCCAGCGAGCAGCCGATACCGACCGCCGGGCCGTTGACGGCGGCGATCACCGGCTTGGGCACCGTCCGCACGCGCGCGATCAGCGGGTGGTAGACCTCGCGCAGCGGGGTGCGCACGTCGGGCTTGCCGTCGCTGCCGGCCACGCCGGCGCGCAGGTCTGCTCCGGAGGAGAACGCCCGGCCGGCCCCGGTGAGGACAATCGCACGAACCTCAGGGTCGGCGGCGGCCTCGTCAAGCGCCTGGGTCAGCTCCTCGCCGAGCTGGCGGGTCCACGCGTTGAGTGCGTCGGGGCGGTTGAGCACCAGCCACGCGACGCGGTCCTCCCGCCGGGTCTCGATGGTTTCGAGGTTGAGCACGCTCATCGTCGGGCAGCGGACAATAGCGCCGGCGAGCCGGCGCCGGACCCCCACCGCCCGGATCGGGGAACATGTGTGCGACAAATGGATCTGCTGCCCAAAACGATCACGGGGTCCGTCGGCCGCCTGGGCGCGGCCGCGCAGAACGCCTTCGAGGTCGCTCGCTTCGGAGGCCTGACCACCGACGAGCAGCCCTCGCCCTACGAGGTTGTCGCCGCCGACCGCGTCTACCGGCTGCGCCGGTACTACCCCAGCATCGACGAGGCCGGCGACCCCGGCGCCAACGGCCACGGCAATGCGGCCACCGAGGCCGGGCCGGCGGTTCTGCTGGTCCCGCCGATGATGCTCGCCGCCGAGATCTACGACGTCTCGCCGGCCACCAGCGCCGTGACGCTCCTGCACCAGCATGGCGTCGACCCGTGGGTGGTGGACTTCGGCGCCCCCGAGCGCGAGGAGGGCGGCCTGGAGCGCACGCTGGCCGATCACGTGCTGGCCGTCTCTGACGCCGTCGACCGCGTCCGCGAGGCCACCGGGCGCGACGTGCACCTGGCCGGCTACTCGCAGGGCGGGATGTTCTGTTACCAGGTGGCCGCCTACCGGCGCAACGACGGCCTGGGCTCGCTCATCACCTTCGGCAGCCCCGTCGACACCCGCCTGGGCATGCCCTTCGGTCTGCCCGAGGAGCTGGCCTCCGGGCTGGCCGGGCTGATCGCCGACGTCTTTCGCAGCTCGGCGCTGCCGGCGTGGTTCAGCCGCAACGGGTTCCTCCTGCTCGATCCGGTCAAGTCGATCCGCAGCCGGATCGAGTTCGTGATGCAGCTGCACGATCGCGAGGCGCTGCTCTCGCGCGAGGGACAGCGGCGGTTCCTGGAAGGCGACGGCTGGGTGGCGTGGCCGGGGCCGGCCCTGGCGGAGTTCGTCGGCCAGTTCATCGCCCACAACCGCATGCTCGAGGGCGGGTTCGTGATCGACGAGAAGCTGCTCAGCCTCGCCGACATTCGCCTCCCCATCCTCTCGGTGGTGGGGACCGTCGATGAGATCGCTCCCCCCGCGGGCGTGCGCGCCATCCGGCAGGCGGCGCCGCGCGCCGACGTCTTCGAACTGGCGCTGCGGGCCGGGCACTTCGGACTGGTCGTCGGGTCGAAGTCCAACGCGGTGACCTGGCCGACGGTGGCGGCGTGGTCACGGTGGCGCGACGGCGACGGGGATCCGCCCGCGGATGTCACCGAGATCCCCGACGAGCCCGGCGGCGACCTGCTGGCCCATCGGGATCACCTCCAGAACCGCGTCGGCTATGGCCTGGAGTTGGCCAGCGCGGTGAGCTCGGGCATCGCCCGCTCGATGGTGGGCGGGGTGCGGCGAACGACCCGTAGCGTGCGGGAGCTGGCCCGCGAAGCCGCCGGGTCGTTGCCGCAGCTGGCCCGGCTGGACCAGATCCAGCCCAGCACGCGGATCTCTCTGGGGCTGCTGGTCGAAGAGCGCATGCAACGCGGCGCGAACGACACCTTCTTCCTCTACGAGGACCGCGCCTACAGCGCTCGCGAGGTCAACCAGCGCATCGACAACATCGTGCGGGGGCTCATCTCCATCGGCGTGCGCCAGGGCGAGCACGTCGGCGTGCTCATGGGCTCCCGCCCCAGCGCGCTGGCACTCGTCGCCGCGCTCAACCGGCTCGGTGCCGTGGCGGTGATGCTGCGGCCCGACGGCAACACCGCCCGCGAGGCATCGCTGGGCGCGGCGCGGCGGATCATCGCCGACCCCGAGCGCGCCGCGCAGGCGGCCGGCCTCGGAACCGTGCACACCTTCGTGCTGGGCGGTGGGGGCGGCCCCCGGGACCTCGCGCTGCCGCTGGCCACCGACATGGAGCAGATCGATCCCGACGCCGTGCCGCTGCCGGCGTGGTACCGACCCAATCCCGGGCGCGCGTCGGACCTGGCCTTCATCCTCTTCACCGGCGAGGGCGACTTCGTGCGCATGAGCCGCATCACCAACCGCCGGTGGGCGGCCTCGGCGTTCGGCACCGCCTCCTCGTCGGCTCTCAAAGGCTCAGACACCGTCTACAGCGTCACGCCGCTCTATCACCCCTCGGGTCTGATGATGAGCATCGGCGGGGCGATCGCCGGAGGCGCGCGACTGGCCATGGCCTCGCAGTTCGATCCCTCCACCTTCTGGGACGAGGTGCGCCGCTACGGCGTGACCGTCACCTCCTACACCTGGACGCTGCTGCACGATCTCGTCGCCGCGCCGGTCGATCCCGCCGAGCGCGGGCACGCCGTGCGCCTGTTCATCGGCTCGGGCATGCCGCGGGGACTGTGGCGCCGGGTTCAGGACCGTTTCTCGCCCGCGCGCGTGGTCGAGTTCTACGCCTCCACCGAGACCGGCGCGATCCTCGTCAATCTCCGCGACGCCAAGCCGGGGTCGATGGGCCGTCCGCTCCCGGGGACCCCCGAGGTGCGGATCGCCGCCTACGACCAGGAGTCCGAACAGCTCATCCTCGGCCGCGGCGGCTTCGTGCGCCGCTGTGGCCCCGACGAGGTGGGGTTGCTGGTGACCCGGGTGCGCTCCAGCGACACCTCGGTGACGCCGATGCGCGGGGTGTTCTCGCGCGACGACGCGTGGCTGTCCACCGGTGACCTGTTCCGGCGTGACGCCGACGGCGACTACTGGCGCCTTGACGGCGTCTACGACGTCATCCACACCACCGAGGGGCCGGTGCTGGCCGCCCCGATCCGCGATGCGCTCGGTGACCTGGCCGCCGTGGACCTCGCCGTCGCCTACGGCCAGCGGCCCTCAGACGGTGAGGAGGAGATCGTCGTCGCCGCGGTCACCCTGCGCTCGGAGCACGAGCTGACCGCCGAGATGCTCTCGCGGTCGATGGGGGAGGTGCCCGAGGGCCAGCGGCCCGCGGTGGTTCACGTGATCGACGAGATGCCCGTCACCACCTGGTTTCGGCCGCTCACCCGGCCCCTGCGCCATGCCGGCCTGCCCGCGGCCGGCGACGGTCGGGCGTGGTACCTGGACCGCGGCGGGCGGCGCTACCGTCCGCTGACCGAGGCGGCGCGCCAGCGCCTACTGCGCGGGTAGCGACTCGCCCGAGTAGAGCTTGAGGACGCGGACCGCGCCGGCGGGCGCGGCGTTGATGCACAGCTCGCACAGGACGCACTCGTCGAGGTACTTCTCGACGATCTCCACGCCCGCGTCGCCGGCCTTGAAGATGTCGACCGGGCACACGCCCTCGAGGGTCTTGGCCAGTTCGGGGTCGGCGCCGGCCGTGGGGTCGACCTGGACGTCGATGAAGGTGCCGGGCATGGGTCAGAGCCTCTCTTTCACCAGGGCCGGGATGTCCTCGATGCGCTCGGCCACGGTGATGCCGGCGGCGCCGAGGCGCGCGATCTTCTCGGTGGCGGTGTCCTCCTTGCCCTCCACGATCGTCCCGGCGTGGCCGAAGCTCATGCCCGGCATCTCGTCCATGAAGCGCCCCGCCATGAAGGCGACGATGGGCAGGCGCGAGCTGTGCTCGGTGACCCAGGCGGCCAGCTCGGCCTCCATGCGCCCGCCGGGCTCGGTGTAGATGACGATCGCCTGGGTGTCGGAGTCGGCTTCGAAGAGCGGCATCAGCTCCGCGTAGGATGAGCCGATGATGGCGTCACCGCCGATGGAGACGGCGGTGGAGACGCCGAGGCCCGCGGCGGTCAGCGTCGAGGACATCTCGGTGGTCATACCGCCGCTGCGCGAGATCACGCCCACCGGTCCGGGCTGGTAGGACTTGGCGGCGTCCTTGGCCGGGCCGCCGATGCCGCCCATCTTGATCACATCGGGGACGATGATCCCGAGGCAGTTGGGGCCGATGATGCGCGCGCCGTGCTCATCGGCGAGCTCGACCATCTGGGCCACGTCGCCACGGGGGATGCGCTCGGTGACGATGACCACCAGCTTGACGCCGTTCTCGATCGCCTCGAAGACGGCGTCCTTGGTGAAGGCGGGGGGGACGGTGACCACCGAGCCGTCGATCGGCCCGCCGTGGTGGGCAACCGCCTGGGCGACGGTGTCAAAGACGGGGACGCCGTGGACGTCACGGCCCAGCCGGCCGGGGGTGACGCCGCCGACGATCTTGGCGCCCGCGCCGTAGTCCAGGCACTCGCGGGTGAGGTTGACCGCCTCACGGCCGGTGATCCCCTGGACGATGAAGGTGGTGTCGGCGTTGACCAGGATCGACATCAGGCGGCGCTCCCCTGGATTCGCTCCACCGCGCGGCGGGCCGCTTCGTTCAAAGACACGGAGCGGTCGGCATAGGAGACGCCGTAGCGCTCGAGGATCTTGAAGCCCTCCTCCTCCCAGGCGCCGGGGATGCGGAAGATGGCGATCTTCTCCGACGGGTCGTAGCCGAGCTCCAGGCAGGCCTTGATCACACCACGAGCGACGATGTCCACGCGCGTGTTGGAGACGATCGACATCATCACCGCGATCTTGTCCACGCCGGGCTTTGACAGGACGAGCTTGGCCAGCCCACACGCCTTGGCCACCGAGGGGTTGCCGCCGATCTCGCAGTAGTTGGCGGGATCGCCGCCGTGGGCGCGCACGGCGTCAAACAGGGTCAGCGAACCTCCGCCGGCGCCGATGACGAGGCCCAGATTGCCGTCGAACTCGGTGACGTTGCCAGCCACGCCGCGGTGATCCTGGGCGTCGACCTGCTCGCCGGCCAGCTCAAACGGGGTGGCCTCGCGCGCCTGGCGCGTCTCCTCGTCGCCGACGCCGAGCTCGTGCAGCAGCGCCTTCTGGCGGGGCCGGGCCTCGTTCTCCATGTCCATGTGGGCGTCCAGCGCCAAGAAGGAGCCGTCGGTGAGCTCGCCGAGCGGGTTGATCTCGGCCAGGGTCATGTCGTAGTCCAGGAACAGCCGGGCCAGGCGGGCCACGATGGGGGTGAGGCGGTTCAGGGCCGAGCCGGTCACCCCCAGCGAGGCGATGAGCTGCTTGGCCTGCCAGTCTGAGAACGGGGCCCGGGTGGAGAAGTGGGCGCGGGCGACGTGATCGGGGTGCTCGTCGGCGACCTGCTCGATGTCGATGCCGCCCATGTCGGAGAAGAGCATCACCGGGCGCTTGCGGGTGCCGTCCCAGACGACGCCCGCGTAGTACTCATGGGCGACATCGGCCTTGGAGTCGACCAGGACGCCACGCGGCATGTGGCCGTTGATCTCGAGGTTGAGGACGTGCTCAGCGTGCGTGGCCGCCTCGTCGGGCGTGTCGGCGAACTGAACGCCGCCCGCCTTCATCCGCCCGCCGGTCAGCACCTGGGACTTGATGACCACCGGGCCGGAGATCTGCTCGGCAATGGTCCGGGCCTCATCGGAGGTCGTGGCGAAGCCGTGCTTGGTGACCGGGATCCCGGCCTTGGCCACGATCGCCCGCGATTCGTACTCGAAGAAGCGCATCTGGGGTCGGGGAATCTAGCGATCTCGGCAGGGCGGCGGCGTGCGGTATCGCACACGAGTACGTCGGCGTACCACATAGACGGCGTGCGATGCCCCGGGTTTCAGGATTTCGGGGCTGAGTGGGCGAGCGGCGCGGCATCGACGGCCCGGCCGCCATTTCCGACGCTCGCCGGCCGCCACCTCGCGTCCGATGGCGGAAAGGCAAGTATTTCCACCAACTAGACCAGTCCCACTAAAAATGTCGTCTTAGTCGGCTATTCTGGTGCCGCTACTTGGGAATCCCCATCGACAAACCTGGAATTGGCTGGTTGAGAGGAACCGATGAAGACACGAACTGAACTGTGGCGGCTGCGTGGGCTCGCTGTCCTGAGCATTGTGGTTGCGGCCGTGGCGGTTGCGGCGTGCGGAGGGTCCTCCGACAGCACCGGTGGGAGCGGCGGAGGGGGATCGTCGTCGGGCTCGGCGGGCGCCAGCAGCCCGTCGACCAAGCTCAACCTCGTCGGCTACTCGACGCCGAAGAAGGCCTATGACGCGCTCACCGCCGCCTTCGCGCAGACCAGCGGCGGCAAGGGCGTGGGCTTCGCTGAGTCGTTCGGGGCGTCGGGCGCGCAGAGCCGCGCCGTCGACTCCGGCCAGCCCGCCGACGTCGTCGCCTTCTCCACCGCGCCCGACATGACGCGCCTGGTCGACGACAAGATCGTCAGCTCCGATTGGGATGCCAACCCCGAGAAGGGGATCTCGTCTGACTCGGTGGTGGTCTTCGTCGTGCGCAAGGGCAATCCCAAGCACATCACCGGCTGGGATGACCTCGTCAAGCCCGGCGTCGACGTGATCACGCCGAACCCCGCGACATCGGGCAGCGCGCGCTGGAACATCATGGCGGGCTACGGCGCCGAGCTGAAGGAGGGCAAGTCGCCCGCGCAGGCGCTCGCCTACCTGCGGACGCTGCTGACCAAGAACGTCTCGGTGCAGGACTCGAGCGCGAGCGCGGCTCTGCAGACCTTCACCAGCGGCAAGGGCGACGTGCTCCTGGACTACGAGTCAGATGCCATCGCGGCCGAGAAGGCCGGCGACAAGGTCTCGTACATCATCCCCAAGCAGACCATCCTGATCCAGACGCCGATCGCGGTCACGGCCAAGGCGCCGGCGGCGGCCAAGGCGTTCGTGAACTGGCAGTGGACGACGGCGGGTCAGACGATCTGGGCCCAGCAGGGCTACCGCCCGGTGCTTCAGTCGGTGGCCAAGAAGTTCACCAAGCAGTTCCCGACACCGCCCCAGCTGTTCACCATCGATTCGCTGGGCGGTTGGACGAAGGTCAAGGACCAGTTCTTTGATCCGTCCAAGGGCTCGGTGATCAAGATCGAGCAGGCGGCGGGGGTGCCCACTGCCTCCAGCTAGCTCATACGCCGCGCCGGCGAGTCCGGCGACGCCGGCTGCGCGGCCGGGGCCAGGGCCTCGGGCGCGTCGCGTGCCACGGGTCGCCCGTCGCCGAGGCGGCTTGGCGCTGGGGCTGTCGACGCTGTATCTGAGCGTCATCGTCCTGCTGCCGCTGGCGGCGGTCACGGTCAAGGCGGTCAGCCAGAGCCCGTCGGACTTCTGGCAGTCGGTGACCAACACCCTCGCGGTGCGGGCGCTCCTGACCACGTTGGGCGCCTCGCTGCTCACCGCCGCGATCGGCGCGGTGATGGGGACGGTGGTTGCGTGGGTGCTCGTCCGCGACGACTTTCCGGGCAAGCGGATCATCAACGCGATCATCGACCTGCCCTTCGCCCTGCCGACGATCGTCGCCGGCCTGGCCCTGCTGGCTCTCTACGGCCCCGGCAGTCCCTTCGGCATCCACCTCGCCTTCACGCGCGCGGTGGTCCTGGTGGCATTGCTGTTCGTGACGTTGCCGTTCGTGGTGCGCTCGGTCCAGCCGGTGCTGATGGAGATCGACCAGGAGGTGGAGGACGCCGCCGCCTCGCTGGGGGCGGGCAACGGCGTCATCTTCCGGCGCGTGGTGCTGCCCGCGCTGCGCCCGGCGATCATCTCCGGGGCGGCGCTCGCCTTCGCCCGTGCGGTGGGGGAGATCGGATCGCTGCTGATCATCACCGCCAAGGTCCCGATCGCCTCGATCGTCATCTTCGCCAACGTCGAGTCCGACGCTCCCCAGGCGGCCGCCTCGCTGTCGCTGGTGCTGATCGTGCTCTCGCTGATCGTGCTCGTCCTCATCCGCCGACTGGGAGGCCGCGTTGCGCATTAGCAACCGGGCCAAGTGGTCCCTGCGCGCGGTGGCGCTGCTCTACCTGCTGGCGCTGCTGATCCTGCCCGTGGTCATCATCTTCGCCAAGACCTTCGAGCACGGCTTCGGCGTGGCCTGGGGATGGATGACCACGCCGGCGGCCATCAGCGCGCTGTGGCTGTCATTGCTCATGGCGATCATCGCCGTCCCGCTCAACACCGTCTTCGGGATCGCGTGCGCGCTCGTGCTCGTCCGCCGCCGGGGACGTCTGGCCGCGGTGCTCGACGGGCTCATCGACCTGCCGTTCCTGGTCTCGCCGATCATCGTCGGCCTGGCCCTCACGCTCGTGTACGGCATCCACGGCTGGTTCGGGACCTTCTTCACCGACCACGGGATCCGCATCATCTTCGCCGTCCCGGGCATGGTGCTGGCCACCGTGTTCGTCTCACTGCCGTTCGTGGTGCGGGAGGTGGCGCCCGTGCTGGTGGAGGTCGGCGACGAGCAGGAACAGGCCGCGGCGACGCTCGGGGCCTCCGACTGGCAGACGTTCCGCCGCATCACGTTGCCGTCGATCCGCTGGGGCGTGATCTACGGCGTCATCCTGTCCACGGCGCGGGCGCTGGGCGAGATCGGCGCCGTGCTGGTGGTGTCCTCGTCGGTGGCCGGCTCCACCCTGACCCTGCCGCTGCTCGTCTACCAGCGCGCCTCACAGCTCGGGCCCGGGGCCGAGACGGCCGCGTATGCGGCCGCGACGGAGCTGGCCGTAATCTCGTTGGTCGTGCTGCTTGCCATGACCGCGTTTTCATCCAGGAGGCCGCACGCCCGATGAAGATCGACATCGCCAACATCTCCAAGCACTTCGAGGACTTCACCGCGCTCGACGACGTCTCGCTCGAGGTCCCCGAAGGCTCGCTGACGGCGCTGCTGGGCCCGAGCGGCTCGGGCAAGTCGACGCTGCTGCGGATCATCGCCGGGCTGGAGACGCCCGACTCCGGAACGATCATGATCGACGGCAATGACGTCAGCCACGTCATCCCGCAGAAGCGTGGGATCGGCTTCGTCTTCCAGCACTACGCCGCCTTCACGCACATGAGCGTGCGCGAGAACGTGGCCTTCGGGCTACGGATCCGCAAGCGCCCCAAGGCCGAGATCACCGCCAAGGTCGACGAGCTGCTCGG
>DATJTQ010000065.1:0-2605 GCA_035503355.1 Solirubrobacteraceae bacterium | reverse complement strand
GCGCGAACGAGGGTCCCCTCGTGGACGGGGAGCTGGAGCGGGCGCGCCGCTGGGGCGCTGAGCTCGTGGCGGCACTGCCGGCGTCCGTCGCCGACGCGGAGGTTGCATCGTGACCTCCGCGCCCGCGGTGCGCTTCTCGGTTGACTATCCCGACCGCAACCTTGACCGAGTCACCAGCGCCCTGCGCATCTTCACCGTGATCCCGATCGCGATCGTGCTGGCCAGCATCGGTGGCTTCACCGCCGGCTCCAGCCAGGGCGGCTCGCCCGAGGCCACCACCGTCGTCATCGGGGGGACGGGACTGCTCTTCGTGCCCACGGCGCTGATGATCGTCTTCCGCCAGAAGTACCCACGGTGGTGGTTTGACTGGAACCTCGAGCTGCTGCGCTTCACCAACCGTGTTGGGGTGTATCTCGCGCTGATGGACGACCGCTACCCCTCCACGGACGAGGAGCAATCGGTGCACCTGGAGATCGACTACCCCGACGCGCGGCTCGGTCTCAACCGGTGGATGCCGCTGATCAAGTGGTTCCTGGCCATCCCCCACTACATCGTCCTCTTCGTGCTGAGCGTGGGCGCGGTGCTGGCGGTGACCGGTGCCTGGTTCGCCATCCTGTTTACGGGGCGCTACCCGCGCGGTCTGTTCGACTACGTCGAGGCGGTCATCGCCTGGCACAACCGTGTCGCCGGCTACGCCGCGATTCTTGTCACCGACGAGTACCCACCGTTCGCGCTACACCCGAGTGTCAGCGCGTAGCCGCTTCGGCACTCTCAGTTGACCAGAAATGCGAGAGTGGACGTTCCTCACCAGCCACACCGGTGTCCTGGTCTGCATCGCCCGCGACCCTGACATCCGCCTGCGTGACATCGCTGCTCTGGTCGGTGTCAGCGAACGAACGGTGGTCAGCATCGTCAAGGACCTCACAGATGCGGGCTACCTCGTGAAAGACAAGGACGGTCGGCGCACCCGCTACACCGTCCAACGCGAGGTGCCTCTGCGAGATGCCATCGGCGACGGACTCGCGGTCGGCGATGTGCTCGGGGTGCTCGCGCCGTCGCAGCACGGCGGCTAGGAGGCCTCCGCCGCCGAGTTGGGTGCTCCCGCCGCCGCGGTGAGCGCCCCGGCTGGGATGACGAGCACGGGACGATCGGCGGTGGCCAGCAGCTCGTGCGAGACGCTGCCTAGCAGCGCCCTCACGCTCCCGAGCCCGCGGCTGCCCACGACGATCTCGTCGGCGTCATGCTCCCGCGCCGCCGCCAGCAGGCCCGCCGCCGCGGAGCCTTCCCTCAGCTCAGCGTGGTAGTTCGTATCCAAGAGCTCCGCGTCGCCGGTGAGCAACAGTGTGTTCAGCAACGACTGGGCACGATCGGCGTGCTCAGCCCGCCACCGCTCCCCGTCGACGACGTCGTAAAGCCCGGGGGGCGACGGGTGTGCGTGCACCACCCACACCGTCCCGCGGCGTCCGGCCCGCCTGGCCGCCACCGCCACGGCGCGCCGCGATTCCGGGGAGCCGTCATAGCCCGCCACCAACCGGGGCGCGCGAGAGGCCGCCATCAGATCTGCTCGTCGACCATCTGGATCGCGCCGCAGGGGCACTCCTGGGCACACAGGCCACAGCCCTTGCAGAAGTCCAGGTCGATCGCGTACGCCCAGGCGCCACCGGGCTCGAGCTTGATCACGGCGTTGTCCGGGCAGACGCCGTAGCAGTTGTCGCACGCCAGGCAGCTGCCGCATGAGAGGCAGCGCCGCGCCTCGAACAGCGCGGAGTCCTCGTCGAGCGCTCGCACGACCTCCTCGAAGGTCGTCTGGCGGCGCACGTCCTCGAGCAGCGGGCGCACGCTGCGCGGCGCGTCGCTGTAGTACCAGGTGTTCAGCGCCTCAAACGCCGCCTGGCCAGGGTCAGGCGGCGCAGTTTGATCCACGGCGCGCAGCCAGGCGTCGATGCTCGCGGCCGCGCGCTTGCCGTGGCCGATGGCGACGGTCACGGTGCGCTCGGCCGGGACCATGTCGCCGCCGGCGAAGATCCCAGGCGCGCCGGTCATCATCGCCGCATTGACGCTGACGACCCCGTCGGTCACCTGGATCCCGTCGACGCCCTCGAGCAGGGACAGGTCGGCGTTCTGCCCCAGAGCCAGGACGAGCGTGTCGGCGTCGAGCTCCTCGAGCTGTCCAGTCGGCTGCGGAAAGCCCGTCTCATCAAGTTCCATGCGCTCCACCATGAGCTTGCCCTCGTCGGCCCGCGCGACCGTGGTCAGCCACTTGGTCAGCACCCCCTCCGCTTGGGCCTCCTCGAGCTCTGACTCGTGCGCCGGCATGCGCTCCCGGGTGCGGCGGTAGACGATGATCGCCTCCTCGGCCCCCAGGCGCTTGGCCGTCCGTGCCGCGTCGATCGCCGTGTTCCCGCCGCCATAGACGACGACACGGCGGCCTAGACGAGGCCGCTCCTCCCCCTCCATGCTGTGTAGCAGCGACACCGCGTCGAGCATGTGGGCGGCGCTCCCCGCCGGGATGTAAGCGCGCTTGGCCAGCTGAGCGCCCACGGCCAAAAAGACCGCGTCAAAGCCGCCCTCGGCCATCGCAGCGCGCGCATCGACGACCTCGCTC
>DATJTQ010000064.1:0-3378 GCA_035503355.1 Solirubrobacteraceae bacterium | reverse complement strand
GGCCTTCAGCGGCGGGTTTGACTCGATCGTCCACCTCGCCGCGGTCACCTCGGTGCTCAAGTCCCTGGAGGAGCCCGAGCGGACGTTCGCCACCAACGTCGCCGGCACGCACGCCCTGCTCGAGGCGGGCCGTGCCGCCGGAGTGACGTCGCTGGCCTTCACTTCCACCAACGCGGTCACCGGGCCCATGGAGCAGCCGAAGATCACCGAAGAGGCCCGGCTGCGCCCGCTCACCCCGTACGGCTCGACCAAGGCCGCCGGCGAGATGCTCATGTCGGCCTACACCGCGTCCTACGGCCTGCGCTGCGCCTGCATCCGCCTGACCAACGTCAACGGTCCCGGTATGCAGGCCAAGGACAGCATCATCGCCAGGCTCATGCGCTGTATCCGGCTGGGCACGACGTTCGAGGTCTACGGCGACGGCACGCAGGTGCGCGACTACGTGCACAGCCACGACGTCGTCGACGCCATGAAGCTCGGGCTCACCTCCGACGATTGGGCCGGTGCGACGGTGATCGGCTCGGGCACCTCGCTGTCGGTGCTCGAGGTCATCGAGGCGGTCAAACGCGTGTCGGGCGCCGAGATCGAGTTCACCCATGGACCGGCCAAGCCCGGGGAGATGCCGGCGGTGATCGTGGATCCCGCTCGCGCGCACGCCAACGGCTGGACGCCTCAGTACCCCGACCTCGCCGACGGCCTGGTGGGCGTGTGGGACGAGTGGTCGACCGCCGACGTCCAGGCGCCGGCGCCGCGATGACCGCCATCGACGTCAGCCGCGAGGAGTACGACCGCCTGGAGCCTGTCGAGCGCGCCGCCGCCGAGGCCTTCCTGGAGCAGCACCCCGCCGGGGCGGGCGCCCCCCTGGCGGTGGTCATCCCCGCCTACAACGAGGAGCCCACGGTCGCCGAGGTGATCGCCGCCATCCCCGGCGAGGCAGCGGGCCTGGCGACCGAGGTGATCGTCGTCGTCGACGGGGCCAAGGACGCCACCGCCGCCGTGGCCGCGCAGGCCGGCGCGCTGGTCTGCGACGTCGCCGCCAACCGCGGGCAGGGCGCCGCGCTGCGGCTGGGCTACTGGCTGGCCCGGGCCCGGGGTGCGCAGGTCATCGTCACCATCGATGCCGACGGCCAGTACGAGGCCGATGAGATCGGCGCGGTCGTGCAGCCGATCCTCGACGGCAAGGCCGACTTCATCTCCGGCAGCCGCCGCCTGGGTTCAGAGCTCACCACCGACGCCACCCGCCACCTTGGCGTGATCGTGTTCGGAGCGCTCATCTCGGTGTTGGTGCGCCACCGCGTCACCGATCCCGCCTGCGGCCTGCGGGCGATGCGCTCAGAGGTGACCGCCGACGTCGTCCTGGAGCAGCCCCAGTACCAGGCGTCGGAGCTGATGATCTCCGCCGCGCTGCACGGCTACCGCCTGGGTGAGGTCCCCACGACCATGCGCGATCGCGGCCAGCATGCGACCGGCACCAAGAAGGGCGGGAACTTCCTCTACGGCGTGCGATTCGCCCGCGCCGCGCTCCACACCTGGCGGCGCGACCGGACCGCGGCGCGCAGCCGCGACTGACCGGCGAAGACCCACTTGTCGTAGATCACGAACTTCACGACGAAGAAAACCGCCTGCACGAAGACGTAGGCGGCGGTCGTGACGATCACTTGAAGCCCGCTCCCGGACGGTATGTGCTTCTGAGCCCAGTTCTGGGTGTTGCCGGTGGCCCACGTGGACGCGGCCCACACCAGGACGGAGATCACCGTGTAGGCGAGGATCTCGCGCATGAACTCCGCGCGGCCCTCCATCTTCCACGCCCACTTGCGGTTCAGCACCCAGTTGGGGATGGCGCCGGCGACGAAGGCCGCCGCGGAGTCGATCCCGGTGCGGATCCCCGCCCAGTCCATGACCGCGAACACGATCACGCTCGTGACCAGGGCGACCACGGAGCCGATGGCGTACTTGGTCAGCTTGGCGGCGAACGGCGAGCGTGCGAAACGCTGCGCGAGCGGCAGCGAGCGCGCGCGTGCATACAGGTCGGACGTGGACACCAGGCCGGATCCTAGCGCCTGCGCCCATAAGATCGGCGTTATGCGCTTTGCCGACGGCGATTCGGCGGTGAGCCTCGATGACGATCTCATCATCGCCGGCGACAACCTGCCGGTGCTCGAACGGCTCCCCGAGGCGGCCTTCGATCTCGCCTATGTCGACCCGCCGTTCAACACGGGTCGCGCCCAGACGCGCCACTCGGTGACCGCGACCGCCGACGACGGCGCATCCCGCGTGGGGTTCGGCGGTCGGCGCTATCGCACCGAATTGCTGCAGAGCCTCAGCTACGACGACGCCTTCGGCGATTACCTGGGCTTCCTGGAGCCGCGTCTGACCCGCCTGCGCGCGCTGCTGGCCCCTCACGGCACCCTCTACTTCCACATCGACTACCGCGAAGCCCACTACTGCAAGCTGCTGCTCGACGAGATCTTCGGGCGCGACGCCTTTCTCAACGAGATCATCTGGGCCTACGACTACGGGGCCAAGCCCCGCCGCCGTTGGCCGGCCAAGCACGACACCATCCTCGCCTACGTGCGCACGCCGGGCGCCCACCACTTCGATGCCGACGCGGTGGAGCGCGAGCCGTACATGGCGCCGGGTCTGGTGGGGCCCGAGAAGGCGGCGCGAGGGAAGCGGCCGACCGACGTCTGGTTTCACACCATCGTGCCCACCAACGGTGCCGAGAAGACCGGGTACCCCACCCAGAAGCCCGAGGGCGTCCTGCGGCGGCTGATCGCGGCGTCGTCGCGGCCGGGAGGCTGGTGCCTGGACCCGTTCGCGGGCTCCGGGACAGTGGGCGCGGTGTGCCGGGAGCTGGGGCGGCGCTATGTCCTCATCGACTCAAGCCCGGCGGCGATGGAGGTCATGCGCTCCCGGCTCGGGGACACCGATGAGGCCGCCCTCAGCGCCCGTGATCGCGCACGAGAGGCACGAACCTGACCGGGTCCAGGCGCTCCTGGCGCAGCCCGTCGGGCAGGCGGCGCACGCGCGTGAGGTACTGGTGTTCGGTGCCCACTGGCGCCACCAGCCGCCCGCCGCGAGCAAGCTGGTCGATCAGCGCCCGCGGGATGCTCTCGCCGGTGGCCGCGGCCACGTTGACCGCGTCGAACGGCGCCTGCTCGGGCAGCCCCTCCCAGCCGTCGCCCACCACGCAGATCACGTTGGCATAGCCCAGGCCTGACAGGGTCAGGCGGGCCCGCCGGCTCAGCGGCGCGTGGCGCTCCACCGTCCACACCTCGGCGGCGAGGAGGCTGAGCAGCGCCGCGTGGTACCCGGACCCGGTGCCGATGTCGAGCACCCGGTCAGAGGGCGTGAGCTCGAGCAGCTCGAGCATCCGCG
>DATJTQ010000063.1:0-32795 GCA_035503355.1 Solirubrobacteraceae bacterium | reverse complement strand
GCGCGTGCTGCGGTTCTTCGGCGAGGCGCTGCGCCAGGCCGGCATCCTCATCATCTCCTCGACGCTGGTCATCTGGGGTCTGGTCTTCATCATCGGCCTGGAGTGCGGGATCGAGGGCGCCTACTTCACCTACGGCGAGGGCACCCCGGCGTACTCCGGCGTCTTTGCCGCGTGGTGTGACCTGCGCGAGCTGGTCCCGCTGGTCTTCGGCTACATGATGGCCGCCAAGGTCGGCACCGGGATCGTCGCCGAGCTCGGCTCGATGCGGATCTCGGACGAGATCGACGCGCTGGAGGTCATGGGGATCAGCGGCATGCGCTTTTTGTGCGCCACGCGACTGCTGGCCGCCCTGCTCGTGCTCCCCTTCGTGTACCTGTGCTCGATCGGCGCCGGCTTCTTCGCCAGCTACCTGGCGGTGGTCCAGCAGATCGGCTACGTCTCGTCGGGCGGCTTCTTCTTAATCTTCTGGCAATTCCAGAACCCGCCGGACCTCTTATACAGCTTGATAAAGGCCATGTCGATGGCGATCGTCATCGTCATTGTGGGCTGCTATTACGGGTATAACGCCAGCGGAGGCCCCGTCGGAGTCGGGACCGCGACGGCCAAGTCGATGGTCCTGAACCTCGTCTCGGTGCACCTCATCGGGATGCTCGGAACCCAGCTCTTCTGGGGGGCCAACCCCAGAGCACCAATCGGAGGCTGACACGGATATGGATAACGCGAGCGAGGATCCGCGCAACATCTCGGACCAGAGCGAGGAGCACAACGCGCAGGCGCGTGGTGCCCAGGTGGAGCTCTCGCCCGAGGAGCGTGAGGACCAGGTCAAGAGCGCGGCGCCTGACGGCGGCGAGATCCAGGACGTGCCTGATCAGCCGGCGGCCGAGTCAGAGCGCGACGAGGCGTCCGGCGAGCGCAACGGCTCCGGCGAGTCGGGGTCGCGCGTGTCGGTGGTGGACGAGTCCCCCCGCCCGGCACCGCCCGACGGCGTCGACGACGACGAGTACAAGTGGCACACCTACAAGGTGTATCCGTCGGGCCGGCCCGACGCCGTCGAGTTCATCGACACCTACAAGTCGTTCGGACGCTCGCACATCCTGCGCGGCCTCAACATGGGCCTGCCCGAGGGCATGGTCTCGATGATCCTGGGGCCGTCGGGAACGGGGAAGTCGGTGTGCATCAAGCACATGGTCGGCCTGCTCTACCCCGACAAGGGCGACATCCTCGTCCACGGCCAGTCGGTGCCCGACATGGCCGACGATGACCTCTTCGACATGCGCAAGAAGTTCGGCCTGCTCTTCCAGGACGGCGCGCTGTTCGGCTCCATGGACCTCTACAACAACGTCGCCTTCCCGCTGCGCCAGCACACCGAGAAGGGCGAGGACGAGATCGAGGACATCGTCATGCGCCGCCTCACCGAGGTCGGCCTGGGCCACAGCCGCACCAAGATGCCCAATGAGCTCTCCGGCGGGATGCGCAAGCGCGCCGGGTTCGCGCGGGCGCTCGTGCTCGAGCCCGACATCGTGCTCTTCGACGAGCCCGACTCGGGCCTGGACCCCGTCCGCACCGCCTTGCTGGGCGAGCTGATCCTCGAGATCCACCGCGACATGATGGATGAGGCCAAGCAGAACCAGAAGGAGCATCTCCCCACGTTCTGCGTCATCACCCACGACATCATGAGCGCGCGCCGCGTCGCGGACTACATCAACGTCCTGTGGAAGGGCCGGATCGTGGAGGCCGGTCCCGCGGAGGACATGCTCAATTCCGACAACCCGTTCATCCGGCAGTTCCTCTCCGGGGAGTCGCAGGGCCCCCTCACGATGGACTAGAAGGACCGGCGGATGGGCCTAGCAGCGCTGCTTTGATCCCAGTCCGGGTAGCCTCGGCGCGATGAGGGCACGGATGTTCGAGAGGCTGTGCGGCGCTGCCGCGCGACGGCCCATCCTCACGGTCGGGGTCGTGCTCGCCCTCGCCCTCGGCGGCGGCCTTGAGGCGCTCGGCCTGCGGCCATCGGCCGGGATCGACACCTTCGTCAGCTCCTCGTCGGCCAGCTACAAGGCCACCGCCGACGACCAGCGCCATTTCGGCGACGACGCGGTGGTCATCCTGATCCGAGAGTCGCTGCCCAACCTGATGGAGACCAAGGACCTCGGCACGCTCACCCAGCTCGAGGCCTGCCTGGCCGGGCAGTACGTGGTGGCCAACAGCAGCCTGCAGGCCTTCACCCCGGTCAAGGCCGGTAGCCACGCCGCCTACGGCGGCCCCAACAGTCCCTGCGGGCACATCATGCGCTCGCACGTGACCCAGGTCGTCTACGGGCCGGGGACCTTCCTCAACCGGGCGGTGGCCGCGGTCAATACGGGCATCAAGTCCCAGATCGCCGCCGCCACCGAGGCCACCAAGGCCGCCGAGGCCAAGGCCTTCCAGCTCGCCATCGGCGAGGGGATGAGCAAGCAGAAGGCGCTGCAGGAGGCGACCTCGGCCGGCAAGCTCGAGTACTCCTCGCAGCTGACCTCGCTCGAGCAGATGGCGGTGAGCTCGGGCCTCTCGAGCGTCCCCTCCATCGACGACCCCAACTTCATCCCGCAGATCGTGTTCGACCAGACACGCGGGGTCAATCAGCCCAAGGCCCGCTTCTCCTACCTGTTCCCGACCAAGGACTCGGCGCTCGTCCAGGTCCGCCTGCGCTCCTCGCTCTCCGACGCGCAGCAGGCGCAGGCCATCAGGTGGATCCGCCAGGCGGTCGGCATGAAGATGTTCCGCTCGGCCTACCACGGCACCTACACCATCACCGGGGTCCCAGTGGTCATCAACGACCTCGCCGGCGAGATCACCGGGTCCATCGCCGGGCTGTTGGTGGCGGCGCTGCTGGTGATGGCGGCGACGCTGCTGGTGGTCTTCCGCAATCGCTTCCGCCTGCTGCCGCTGGCCGTGGCCCTGGCCGCCACCGGCATCACCTTCGGGCTGCTGGCGCTGTTGGGCGCGACGCTGACCATGGCTTCGATCGCGGTGCTGCCGATCCTCATCGGCCTGGGCGTCGACTACGGGATCCAGTTCCAGGCGCGCGCCCAGGAGGCGCGGGTCAACGCCGCGCGCGACGGTGGCGAGCCGCTGTCGGCCGCGCGCGCGGTGGCCCAGGCGGCGGCGCGCTCGGCCCCGGCCATCGCCACCGCGGCGCTGGCCACCGCCACCGGATTCCTCGTCCTGGTGCTCTCGCCGGTGCCGATGGTGCGCGGCTTCGGCCTGCTGCTGGTGGCCGGCATCGCCGTCGCCTTCCTGTGCGCGCTGACCGCCGGCTCGGCGGTGCTCATCCTCGGTGAGCGCGACGGTGGCTGGCTGGGTGCCTCCTGGCGCGGCGCCGCCGACATCGTCGCCCCGGTCACGCGCACGGTGGCGCGCGCCGGCCGTCGTCTCACTCCGCGGCCACGCCCGGTGCGCACGGGCCCGGCGCGCCCGGGCCGGATCGTCTCCGCTGTTCTGGCCCGCCCCGGACGGGTGCTGGCGCTGGCGGCGCTGCTCGCGGTCATCGGCTGGGTCGCCGACA
The DNA here is from genome assembly GCA_035503355.1 of Solirubrobacteraceae bacterium. Taxonomy (GTDB): domain Bacteria; phylum Actinomycetota; class Thermoleophilia; order Solirubrobacterales; family Solirubrobacteraceae; genus Palsa-465. The sequence goes on along the minus strand of DATJTQ010000063.1, from coordinate 29,254 downwards.
CCCAGACCGCCGTGCAGTCCGACGTGACCAAGCTCGTCCCCACCAACATGCCGGCGCTGCACAACCTCAACACGCTCGAGAAGGTGACGGGGGTCAGCGGCGAGATCGACGTCACGGTGCGCGGCCACAACGTCGCCACCCCGTCGACGGTCAACTGGATGATCTCCTACGAACGCCAGCTGCTCACCCACTTCGGCTATCTGGAGGAGAAGGGGTGCGGCGCGGCCACGCTGTGTCCGGCGCTCTCGCTGCCCGACCTGTTCTCCAGCGCCAGCGCGTCGGGGGCCGGCACCAGCACCAGCCTCACCCAGGCGCAGATCTCGGCCTTTCTCTCGGCCGTCCCCTCGTACTTTTCGCAGGCCGTGATCACGCCTGACCACCGTGAGGCGACCCTGGCCTTCGGCATCCGCCTCATGCCGCTGTCGCGCCAGGAGCAGGTGATCGACTACATGCGTGCCCACCTGCACCCGCCGGCGGGCACGACCGCCGCGCTGGCCGGCCTTCCGGTGCTCGCCGCCGAGGCCAACGCGTCGCTGTCGTCCACGTGGCATCGCTTCCTGACGCTGATCGCGGGCCTGCTGGCCGTCGCCCTCGTCCTGCTGGCGGTGCTGCGCCGGCGCGACCGCGCGCTGGTGCCGCTGGCCCCGATCGCCATGGCCACTGGCTGGTCAGCGCTGATCCTGTACCTCATCGGCATCCCGCTCAACCCGATGTCGGCGACCCTCGGAACGCTGGTCATCGCCATCTCCACCGAGTTCAGCGTCCTGCTCTCGGAGCGCTACCGCCAGGAGCGCGCCGCCGGGCACGATCTCCCCGAGGCGCTCGCGCGGACCTACCGTTCCACCGGCGCCGCGGTCCTGGCCTCCGGGGTGACGGCGATCGTCGGCTTCGGCGTCCTCATCTTCTCCAACATCACGATGCTGCGCGACTTCGGGTTCGTCACGCTGATCGACCTGTCGGTATCGCTGCTGGGCGTGCTGCTGGTGCTGCCCGCCGTCCTGGCCGTGTCCGAACGCCGGGCGCTCGCCCGCCAGCGCGATCCGCTGCGCGCGGCCGGGCCCGCGCGGCTGCGGCTCAGGCGCCGGCCGCGGGTGGCGTGAGCGAGACGCCGGGGGGGGAGGGCGAGAGCCGGCCCGGCGACGCGGCCGCCCCGTCGCTGCAGCGCCTCGATCTCGACCGCGTCGCGCACCTGCGCGGCGCGTCCGCCGGCGCCCCCGGCGATCCCAGCGATCCCAGCGATCCCGGCGGGGCGGATGCGTTGCCCGGCGAGCCGGGCGCCCGTTCCCAGTCACCGGTCATCAGCACCCGCCGCTACCGGTGGATGATCGGCATCATCGGCCTGACCATCGTGGTCGGCGTCTCCGTCTACCAGTTCGCCAGCCACGGCGTGGGGAGCACCGGCATCGCCGCCGGGCACCCGCTGCTGGACTTCGCCGCGCCGCTGGCCGCCACCACCCTGAACGGTGATCCCAACGATCACCCCACGTGCTCGCCGGCACGCCACGACCCGCGGGCCCTGAACGTGTGCCTGGCCGTCAAGCGTGGCCCGCTCGTGCTCTCGTTCTTCGTCACCGGCGCCAGCCAATGCGTGCGCCAGGTGAGCGCGCTGCAGGTCCTGGCCGGCCGCTTCCCGTCGGTGCAGTTCGCGGCGGTGGCCGTTGGCGCCTCGCACCGGGCCACCGCGTCGCTGATCCGCGCCCACCACTGGACGATCCCGGTCGCCTACGACGACGACGGCCGGGTGGGGGCGCTGTACGGCGTGGCCGCCTGCCCGATGGTCGAGATGGCTGCGCGCGGCGGGGTCGTCCGCAGCCGCCTCATCGGCAACCCCTGGCAGACCGCGGCGGCACTGGCGCCACACGTCCGGCAGCTGGTGCGCGACGAGGCCTCCTCAGGCTGAGGCAATGGCCCCGGCGGCGCCGCAACCCGGGTTCGTCGACCCGCTGGTGGCGGAGGAGTTTCCCGGCCTGCGCCTGCGCTGGATCACCATCCCGGCGCGCCCGGGGCCCAGCCCGCCCGCCCTGCGCGCCCAATTGCGCGACCTGTCCAACCGCTACCGGGGGGCCGGCGTGGTCACGATGCGCACCAAGCCGATCCCGCAGGCGTTCCGGGCGTTCTTTCGTCAGATCGGCCTCGATCCCGACGTGCACCGCATCCCGTCGGAGGCGGTGGCGGTGGCGCGCCTGGTCCAGGGCGGCTTTTCCTCGGTGAACGTGGTCGCCGACGCGTGTCTGGTGGCGCTGATCGAGACCGGGATCCCGGTGTGGGCGCTGGATGGGGCCCGGGTCCACGACGGCGGGCTGGGGATCCGGGTCGCCGGGGCCGCCGGCCTGGTTGTCGGCGATGGCGACGTGACGTGCGGCGCGCTGTTCGGCGACCCTGTGCCGGCGTGTGCCGTGACGCCGCGCACGCAGCGCGTGACCCTGTTTGCGGTGGCCGTCGACGGCGTTCCCGAGATCCACCTCGAGGAGGCTCTCTGGCTCGCCGCCGACCCGCTTGCGCCCACGTCGCACCGGTTTTAGGCATGAGCGCTGGGTGCTAAGGTCCCGTTGGTCATGGGAGGAACGGTGCTTGCCTCGCAGGACCAGGGCTTACCCGCCCGCCCCGATGCCGCCGTGCCTGGCCGCAGCGTCGGGCTTGCGCCGAACGTGGCGACCGATGAGCGCGCCGCCCGGCGGACCTTGCGCGAGCAGATCGCCCGGCTCGAGCGTGAGCTGGCCGACGCCTTCGTGACCGCCTTCCCCATGGGCGGGCTGCCCCAGCCGACCCTGGCGACTCCCCGAGCCACCCATGCCCGGTTGCTCGACCTCGGCGAGCTGGAGGTCGTGCGCGACGAGCTGGCCGACCGTCTGCGCGAGGCGCGGACCACGATCAGCCGGCGTGCCGACGAGATCGCCGAGAAGCGCCTGGTGCTCGAGCGGATGCTGCTGCACCCGGCCGACTACAAGTTCGCGCGCATCGCCGCCCGCGAGCTCGGCGAGCCGGGATGCGGGGTGTGGCAGGTGCGCCCGCGGATGGGCTTGATCGGCATGCTGATGGGGTGGTGGCAGGTCAAGCTGTCCTCCGGCTGTCCGTTACCCAGGGGCCGCGGCGCCCGCTGACGCGGACCGCGGCCCAGGCAACGACGGTGCGTCACGCGAGCAGAGAGGCCCACGTGAGGTGCGCATGCGCGGGGTGCTGAGATCGGGCACCGGCGCGCTGCTGGTGGTGGCGATCATGTTCATCGGCAGCCTGGGGCTGTGGGTGGGCACGCCGCTGTTGTGGCTGTGGGTGGGCTCGCAGATCCAGGGGGCGACGCAGTCGCTGGGTACCGCCCTGGCGGCGGCCTTCCTCGGCGTGGTGGTCACCGTGACCGTGGTGGCCTCACTGCTGTCGCGCCTGAGTGACGTCTACCGGGCCAACTGCATGTCCCGGGGCCAGAACGACCCGGGCCCCGTGGTGCTCGAAGGCGTTCTCGTGGTCAGCGCGGGGGTGACCCTCGTCGTCTTCGTGATCTGGTTCCTCTTCATCGCCGGCACCAGCCCCGTGCCGATCGGGATCCACGTCTGACCGGGCCGGACGCGCCTCGCGACCCCAGTCGCCAGGCACGTCCGGCGCGGACACGCGCTCGTCTAAGCGCCGACCAGCTCCATCTCTCTCGTGTCCGACGAATCCAACGAGCTCGCCAGCATCCGGCGCTGGCGGTCCGTCAGAGTCCCTACCGGCTTCGTCTCGACGATGTGACTGCGTGAGAGGAACTTGCGGCACCTCGTGTTGCCCCAGCGCCGCTGGCTCATCAGGAGATCCCCGATGGGCCAGCTGGACGCGGCATCAGGACACTGGAGAATGACTTCCGCGGCGGAGACCTCTCCGAGTGCGATACGTCGCTTCAGCGCCGCGCGCGCGAGCCGGATCTTGTTGGCTCGCTCGAGCGCACGGAGGCGCTGTGGCTCGGGGGCCTTCAGTGCGGTCGACGTCATGTAGTGCTCTCACTTCCCAACATTCGGGTCCGCCGCAGCGGACGTTGACCAGTATCGGCAGCGCGTGACACCAGGCGTCAGCGAGCCACCGGCCCTGCACTTGATTCGGAGCCGAAGCCTCGGCTCAGATGTTCGGCGATGGTCTCTCCGGAAGTGGATTTCTCCCGCCGCCGGCCCTCCTCGCCGCGCGGCTGACCATCACCTTGCGACGTCTAAGACGCTAGAACAAACCGCTCGGTCACAGCAATGTCACACCGCGATGACATGCGCTTAGAGCGCCTTTTTTCTCTCGCGCGGTGTCTTGTGCAGGATCGGACAAGTCCGCGGTGGCTCATTCGCCGCCGGGGAGCGTCCCATGCTCGGACTCGAACTCCCGCTTGACCGTCGCGAAGGCCTCAAGGGCCCGGTCGAGGGTCGCCCGATCGTGGGTCGCCATCACGCTCGTGCGCAGCAGCGCGCCCGCCGGCGGAACCGCCGGATGGATCATCACATTGACGAAGACGCCGGCCTCGTACAGCGCCTTCCACAGGAAGACGGCCTTCCAGTCGTCGCCCACCAGGACGGGGACGACGGGGGTGATGACCTCGGTGCCGTCGGCCAGACGGGTGGGCGGCACGACATGGAAGCCCAGCGCGGAGAGCCCGCGATGCAGGTAGGCGGCGTTGTCCAGGACCTGGGCGAAGAGGTCCCGGCCCTCGTCGGAGCGGCAGACCCGCACCGCGGCCAGCGCCGCGCCCACCGCGGCCGGAACCGCCGAGGCGGTGAAGATGAAGGACCGCGCCTGGATCCGCAGGAACTCGATCACGTCCGCCGGCCCGCCGATCACCCCGCCGCAGGAGGCCAGCGACTTGGAGAAGGTGGCCATGCGCAGGTCCACGCGGTCCTCGACCCCGAGCAGCTCGCTCGCCCCGGCGCCGCGCGCCCCCAGGACGCCCAGCGCGTGGGCCTCGTCGACCATCAGCCGCGCGCCGTAGCGTGAGCACAGGTCGCAGATCTCGGGCAACGGGGCCACGTCGCCCTCGGTGGAGAAGACGCCGTCGACGACGACGAGGATCCCGCCGCCGTCCGCGGTCGCGCGGTCCAGGCGCTTCTCCAGCTGATCGAGTCGGTTGTGGCGAAACGCGCGCAGCTTGGCGCCGGAGATCTTGATCCCGTCGAGGATGGACGCGTGGTCGCCGGAGTCGGCGACGACGGTGTCGCCCGGGCCCAGGATCGTGCCCAGGGCGCCCACGTTGGCCTGGTGGCCGGTGGTGAAGACCAGCGCGGAGTCGACGCCCAGCCAGTCGGCCAGCTCGGCCTCGAGCTCGAGATGCAGATCGAGGGTGCCGTTGAGGAACCGCGACCCGGTGATGCCGGTGCCGTAGCGGTTCAGCGCGTCCATCGCGCCCTGCTTGACGCGCTCGTCGCCGGTCAGTCCCAGATAGTTGTTGGAGCCGAGCATGATGCGCCGGCGACCCTCCATCTCCACCACGGGCAGCGTCGGGCCCTGGAGCGTGTGGAAATAGGGGAGGGCGTCGAGGTCGCGAGCGGCCTTGAGCTGGGCGATGCGCTCGTGCTCGCGCGCCTTGGCGAAGACGTCGATCGAAGTGGACATCTGAGCAAAGGTAATCGTAACGCGCGGTCGTCCCCGCTTCGGGCCGCTCCGAGGCGGTCTTCGCGGCTTTGAACCTGACCGCGTACGCTGTCACCATATGCCGCCCATGTCTCGTCACCAGCCCACCGGTCGCGGCTCTGAGCCCATCGTCGACGCCGACGTCGTCGACGAGGACACCGACGTCCCGGCCGCTGCGGAGGAGACGGCGCCGGGCGTGCCCGTGCTGGCCGAGGTCCGTGCCGTCCAGTCGCACTCACCGGCCTCGCTGCCCGCGGTCCAGGCGGCTGCCGTGGCGGCCACCGGGTTCGTTGCCGGCGCGGCCACGCTGGCCCTTGTCCGGCGCCACAGTGCGCGCAAGCTGGCCCGGACCCGTCAGCCGCGCCGGGCGCTCGACGCGCTGCCCATCGTCGGTTCGCGCAGCTTCCTGGTGGACGTCCACCTGATCGCCAAACCGGATTGACCAGGGTGGGCGGGGGCCCTGGCGTCGCCCGCGGGTATGCCCTGGAGATCCGCTGTGAGGTGCGTCCTCGCTGGACGTTCCGGCTCTCGCGCCGCGTCGGGCTCGATCGCGTGGCGCGGATGCGCGGCGGCGTGCTGCACCGGCTGCTGCACTGCGATGAGCAGCCGGTGGTGGTGCGGGTGGCGCAGACGGCGGCCGACCGCGTCCTGATCGGCGCCCAGGCCGACTCGCGCGAGGCGGCCGAGTGGGCCATCGAACGGATGCGGGTTGGCCTCGGCGTCGACCTCGACCTGCGCCCGTTCTACGACCGGTTCCGGTTTGACCCGCTCATCGGCGCCGCGGTCCGCGCCAACCCGGGGCTCCGTCCTCATGGCCGGCCCGACGCCTTCGAGGCGCTCGCCTGGACGGTGTGCGAGCAGCTGATCGAGTACGAGCGCGCCGCCGCGATCCAGCGACGGCTGGTGGCCAAGCTGGGCCGGCGCTGCGCGATCAGCGGCCTCGCCAACTCACCCTCGGCGGCGGTGCTGGCGCGCCAAGCCCCCGCGCTGCTGGAGTCCTGCGGCCTCAGCGAGACGCGGGCCATCGCCCTGGTCAAGGTCGCCCGCGAGGTCGCCTCGGGGCGCGTCGACCTGTCAGACCCCGATCACGAGCGGGGCTGGCAGCGGCTGCGGAGCATCCGCGGCGTGGGCAGCTGGACGGTGGAGACGATGGCCTTCACCGGACAGGCGCGCCTGGATCAGCTGCCCGCCGGTGACTTGGCCTACCTGAAGCTGGTGGGGCAGCTGCGGGCGGGCGGGCGGGGTCCGGTTCCCCGGGCGCGCGCCACCGAGGAGGAGGTGCGCGAGCTGTTCGCCCCGTACGCGCCGTATGCGGGGCTGGCTGGGCTCCACGCCCTCAGCGGCGCCGGCAACGCCGCGGCCATGCGGCTGGCCGCCTGACGCGCGGCCGGTTGCATAGTTGATTGCACGGGGTCGTGGAATCAACCAGCTACGCGTGAATCGGTGACACCACGACCTGGTGGCCGCACGGGGTCACCCGGGGCCCCGGGCGTAACGAGACTCGCTGCCAGCGCGTCCCCGCTCCCGGCGTGGCCAGCATGGCCGACGCCGCGGTGCGACAGACGCGCGCTCCCTTGTACTCGTTGTTGGTGATCAGGCTGATCCCGAAGTGGGCGCTCGCGCCCGGCTTGAGCGCCACCGGTCGCGGATGTGACTCGGTGTCGGGGAAGAAGCCGTCGCGCCGCCCCACGTGCAGGGGCAGGGCCCGGCCGGAGCCATCCAGGAGCCGGGCGCTCGGATACCCGCGCAAGCGGCACATGGTCTGAGAGCTGTTGCGCACCGCCACGCGCAGCTCCAGGTGCCCGGTCGCGCCCTCGGTGCCGGCGTAGGACAGGGTCAGCTGTGATCCGGTGCACACGGTGTGGGGCGCCGCGGCGCCCTGCGTCGTCGTGGACGCGCTCGTCGGCGTGCGCGGCTGCGAGCTGCCGCACCCGGCCAGGGCCAGGGCCAGGGCCGCCAGCGCCGCGGCTCCCGCGATCCATCTGCGCATCGGCCACATCGTAGGCGTCCTCAGGTGCCCTCGCGCAACTGAGCGCCCGCGATCAGGGTGAACTCCACGGTCTCCCACGGGGCCTGGGCCAGGCCTTCGCGGAGCGCTTCGTCGTCGGCAAAGCCGTGCGTCAGCCGCCGCCCCTCGCAGTGGACTCGCACCTCCGGGGCGCGGAAGGGCCAGGGATCGAGCACGGCGGCCAGCGGCCGGCCGGCGACGGGCGCCAGCGCGACGTCGATCGACCTCCCGCCCGCCGCGGGCACCGCCTGGAGCGTGCGCGGCGCCCACCCCAGGAGAAGCGCCAGCGAGATCAGGTCCCAGGTCCACACCAGCGAGCTGTTGCGGCGCACCCGCTCGGCGGTGGCGTGGAGCGCGGAGAAGGGGTCGGCGCGCAGGGCGGACAGCAGCGAGGCCTCCAGCGCGGCGGCGTGGCGCAGGAACGCCGTCACGGCCTCCCCGTCGGCGGCATCGGCGGCCGCCAGGTCAAAGGCCTCGTAGAGCCGGCGACCGTGCATGACCGCCAGCAGGGCGGCGTACCGGCTCTGGGTGACCAGCCGCTGGGGCCCGGCCGACCACAGCCCGGCGTTGGCCCGCGCGCCCATCTGCATGAACGACTGGGGGAGGCCCGTGGCCGGCTCGCGCACGGGATCCAGATCCCAGGCGGCCATGCCCACGTCGTGCTGCTCGGCCCCGAGCGCCACCTCCTCGAGCGGTTCCACGGTGCCGAAGCGGTCATTGCCCCAGGCCCGGGCGAACTGTCCGCACAGCCACGCATGCGAGGCCTGACCGACCGCCAGCACCCCCGCATCGTCGTGGCGCAGCACCACGAGCGTCTACGGGCCCTGGCCGGCGAGCAGTTCGTTGGTCGAGGCGTTGGCGATCGTCTGCGCGCTCTTGATCAGATGCTGCCCCAGCATCCAGTGCCCGAAGGCGTTCCATTGGCTCTGGTCCTGCCAGCCCCAGGGCAGGTTCGCCTTGGCGGGGAAGAACGAGGACAGGGTGGCGTTGACGCTGGCCTGCTGGAGCTTGCGATTCAGCGTCGGGTTGGCGTGCACCAGGGCGTTGACGCCCGCCGTGGGGTTGTCGCGGACGGCCTGGTAGCCCCGCCCCAGCGCCTGCACGAACCGGCGCAGCTCGTTGTTCTCGTTGGCGATCTCGTTCTCGCGCACCACCACCACCAGCTCGTTGTAGGTGGGGACGCCGGCATCGTCGACGCGGATCACGTTGGGTTGCTTGCCCGCCTGACGCAGCTGGATGGCCTCGTAGTTCCAGTAGGCGCCGATGGTGGCGTCGACGCGGCCCGACAGCATCGCCGGAACCAGGTTGGCGCCGACGTCGATGTTCTTGACCGAGCCCGCAGGCACGCCCGCGTGGGCCAGGATCGTCTTCAGATAGGCCTGCTGGTACGGGATCCCAGCGTCTCCGATCTTCTTGCCGCGAAGGTCCTGGGGCGTGGTGATGTGCTTGGAGCGCAGCGAGACGATCGAGGTCAGCGGCCGCTGGACCAGCGCGGCGATGGCCACCAGCGGCTCGCCCGCGTCGCGGGCCAGCATCAGCTGGGGCTCATAGGAGATGGCGGCATCGACCTTGCCGGCGGCCAGCAGCTGCAGCGGCGTGGCCGGGTCGGTGGGGACGCGGACATGGACCGACAGCCCCGCCTGGGTGAAGTCGCCGTTGGCCAGCGCCTCGTAGATCCCGACGTGATCGGCGTTGGGCAGCCAGTCGAGCATCAGGTTCAGCGGCTGGGTCTGGGCGGCCGACGGCGCCACCACGTCCTTCTTGGCGCCACAGGCGGTCAGGGCCACCGCGGCCAGGATCGCACCGGTCACGAGGGCGGTCCGTCGCACACGTCGCGTCATCAAGCTGAGTCTCCAATCGGTTGATAGGCCCACGGCACGGTGAGCCGCTCGGCCAGGGTGAGCAGTCCGAACAGCGCGATCGCGAAGACCGAGAGGACGACGACCGCCGCATAGGCGCGCGCTGTGAGCAGCTGCGGGATCGACTGCGCGAACAGGTACCCCAGTCCCGAGTTGGCGCCGGCCTGCTCGGCGAACACCGCGCCGATGACGGCCACGATGACGGCGATCTTGGCGCCCGTGAACACCCCCGGCAGCGCCGAGGGGAGCTCGATGCTGAGAAACACGCGGCGTCGGGGCATGTCGAAGGTGCGCATGAGTTTGATCAAATCTGGGTCGACGGCGGCAAAGCCGGCCAGGGTGGTGACGACGATCGAGAAGAACGACACGAGTGCGATCACCACCAGCTTGGGCAGGATGCCGAACCCCAACCACAGCACAAGCACCGGCGCCAGCATCGGGATGGGGATGGTCTGCGACCCGATCAACACCGGCCAGAAGGCCCGGCGCAGGGTGAGGAAGAAGTGCATGACACTGGCCAGCGCGAGCGCTGCCACCGTCGCGACCAGGATGCCGAGCACCACCTCCTCGGCGGTGACCAGAAAGTTGGACCACAGCAGCGCGCGGTCGTCGAACAGCGACTGGGCGACGGCGTGGGGGGCAGGCAGGATGAGCGGGTCGGCGCCGCCGAGGTCGACGTAGAGCTCCCACGCGCCGAGCAGGGCCAGCACCACCACCAGGGCACCCCGCCACGACGCGCCGCGGCTGAGCCCGAGCGCCGCGCGCAGGTTCTGCCGGCTCACGCGGGCATCCCCAGCGCCTCGAGGACCTGCTCACGCAGGGCCACCACCTGGGGGTCGGTGCGCCGCCGCGGGCGGGCCACCGCGACCTCCACGTCGCGCACCACCCGGCCGGGCCGGGCCGACATGACCAGCACCCGGTCTCCCAGTACCACCGCTTCCTCGACGTCGTGAGTGACCAGGACGACCGTTCGCGGCTCGGAGGCCAGGACCGCCGCCAGCCACGACTGCATCTCGGCGCGCGTGATGGCATCCAGCGCCGCGAAGGGCTCGTCGAGGGCCAGCACCGGTTTGCCCGCCAGCAAGGAGCGCAGGAAGGAGACGCGCTGGCGCATCCCGCCCGAGAGCTCGGCGGGACGGCTGCGCTCAAAGCCGGTGAGGCCGAAGCGCTCGAGCCACGGAGCCGCCGCAGCACGAGCCTCGTCGCGGGCCATGCCGCGAGCGCGCAGCGCCAGCGCGGCGTTGTCGACGGCGCTCAGCCACGGCAACAGGAGATCGCGTTGCGGCATCAGGGCCGCCGGGGCGCTGGTCACCGTGCCGGAGTCTGCGGCCTGCAGGCCGCAGATGAGCTCGAGCAACGTCGTCTTGCCGCACCCGCTGGGGCCGACCACGGCGACGATCTCCCCCGGAGCGGCGTGCAGCGAGACGTCGGCCAGGGCCCGCACCTCGCCCCGGCGCGACGCGAAGGTTCGGCTGACGTGCTCCACGCACACGCCCCCCTGCTTCCGCTGTTCTCCGGCGGGGGGAGCCGGAGCCTTGATCATCTCGCGTGGAGAGACCACACATCTCCCTTCGCGGGCATTACCCCACAGGTTCTAAGGGTCAGCGCCGGGCCGCGGGAGGCGCGGGGGGGCGCTATCTCAGCCGGCGTGCCCGCCAGCCCCCCTGGTTGTCAGGTCTGCGCCCGGGGATGCTAGCGCCACCGGTCCATTAGGATCACCGCCATGCCCGGGAGGGGAGTCCACGGGGGACGCGTCACCGCCGGCGTCGCGATGTTGGCCATGGCGGTGGTCATGACCCAGGCCGTCCCCGCGGCGGCGCGCACGTCGTTCCGGCCGCGCATCGGCAACGCGATGGGAATCGAGCCCCTCCACGGCGCCGACAACGACACCTCCAGCACCCCCGGGATCCCGGCCGCCTACCACGGCGGTCAGGTGATGCGCGACATCACCGTCCACACCGTGTTCTGGGCCCCGGCGGGCTACCGGTTCGACGGTTCCCCCGGCCCGGGCGTGGCCGGCTACCAGGGGCTCATCCAGCAGTTCTTCACCGATGTCGCTCACGACTCGGGGACGACGACCAACATCTTCTCCACGCTGAACCAATACGGGGATCGATCGGGCGTGGGGAGCTACGAGATCCATTACGACGCGGCCGCCGATTCCGTGGTGGATACCCACGCCTACCCACCCGAGTCCCGGCAATGCCCGTCGCCCTCGGGGATCGCCACCTGCGTCACCGATTCCCAGGTCCAGCGCGAGGTCGACGGGCTCATCGGCGCGCACGATCAGGCAGCCCGCGGCCTCTCCAACGTGTGGTTCGTCCTCTTGCCGCCGGACGTCGACGAGTGCATCAGCCTCGGGTCGTGCGGCACCACCGCCTTCGCCGGTTACCACTCCGAGTTCGACGTCGGCCACGGTCTCACCATCTACGCGGCGATCCCGGATCCGCAGATCGAGTTCACGCCGCCGCCGGGATCCGACCCCGAGGGCAATCCGGAGGCCGAGGAGACGATCGACACGATGGCCCATGAGACCATCGAGGCCGCCACCAACCCCGTCGGCAACGCGTGGATGGATCCCAACGGGCTCGAGGTGGCCGACAAGTGCGAGAACGGCCCCGAGCAGGGGACGCCACTGGGCTACGCCGCCGACGGGTCGCCGTTCAATCAGCTCATCAACGGCCACCCCTATCTGATCCAGGACATCTGGTCCAACGCGCGTGGCGGATGCGTGCAGAGCTCCACGACCGTCGCCTCGATTCCGCCGCTGCACTCCGTCGCGCTGCGCCAGTTCAGCGACACCGTGAGCGGCGACACCAACGTCCCCGGGCGCGTCCCGGTCAGCGTGGGCCTGCTGCGCGCCAACCAGGCGGTGGCGCTCGGCGAGACGCGCACGCGAGCCGACGGCAGCTGGGGGCCGGTGACGCTGCGCGACGCCGCCGGCCGGCCGCATGCCATCGGTGATGACCGCGACGTGCTGGAGATCTTCTACGGCTTCACGCGCACGAGCCCGGTGCCTGACCTGATCGCCACCGGCGACGGGGGGAACCCGTTCACCGAGGCCGGGTGGACCGGCTGGTATGAGCTCGATCACGGCTACGCGGTGCGCTCGACAGCCCACGGCGCGACCATCACCACCGCTCCGTGTGGGCAGACCGGGGTCCAGACGCTCCAGATCGCGGGCGCGGTGACCGAGTCGCCGGCGGACCTGTGCTCCACCGCGGCCGACGATGCGGTGGTCCGGGTTGCGCGCCTGGGCGCGGGGACACCGCTGACCTTCAGCAGCGAGGACAACCGCGGGGAGTACGCGACGCGCCCCAACGGGACGCTGGTGCGCCTGACGGTCGGCCTCGGTGAGCCCAACAGCGTCAGCACGGTGCGCAACGGCCAGGTGCCGTTCACCCCCACCGGGTTCCCGACGTGCACGGCGCTGCTGCGCATTCGCGCCGTGCGCTGCTCGGGGCTGGTCCCGGCGGCGCCCTATCGCCTGCTGCGCCACGGTAAGACGATCGGCCGCGGGCGGTCGGGGAAGACCGGCGCGGTCACGGTCAGCCGCCTGAAGCTCCGCGGCGGCGACGTCGTCACGCTGGTCGATGCGGCCGGGCGGCGGCTCACTTCGCTGCACGTCGCCCACCTCCGGGTCGACCTGATCGCCGACGAGACCGTCGTCGCCTCCGGGACCTGCCAGCCGGGCGACTACTGGGGACCCCCCGTGAGCCGGCTGCCGATCAGCGGCGCGGTCGGGCTCGGGGTGGCCGGCAGCGGGACCATCTGTCCCCCCGACGGGCGTGCCAAGGGGCTGTCCACGGCTGACATCGCCCAGACCGACGACTTCTCCGGCGGCCAGACCGAGATCCAGGTCCCGATGATCGAGTCCACCGCGCCCATCCAGGACGAGACCCTGTACGGCTCGTTCGTGGCCTCGGCGCAATCCGGGCTGCCCGGACCCCACGGGTCGATCGCGGCCGGGGGCGTCCCCGTCGCGCTCACCATCCGCGCCGCCGGGTCCGAGCACCGGGTCTTTCACGCCGCCAACGTGGACACGCCCCGCGGCGTCGCCGTGCCCGCCCTGGCCCCGGGGCCCTACGTCGCCACCTGGGTCCTGCGCGACGCCGCCGGCGACACGCGGACGCTCACCACCCGCTTCGTGGACGAGCCCTGAGGCCGGGGGCTCAGGAGTCGAGGCGCTGCAGGCGGCGCAGGAAGGCCAGGCCCTGCGTCGTGGCGGCCGTCGCGCTGCCGCTGAAGCCGTAGCCGGTCACGGTCAGCCGGGTGCCCAGGAAGGCGTTGAACATGCTGTTGGGCGTGGGGGCCGTGCGCAGCGCGGCCGGGCCTGATGATCCGGCGTTCAGCCCCGCCAGCAGTTCGATTGCGGCATGTGACCGGGAGGCCTGGCGCGACGCCGCCGACACGAAGGAGGCGAACGCCGAGGCGTCGTCCTGGGTGGGCTGGGCGGGGACCTCGAAGGCATCGGCGTCGTGGGCGCTGCTGCGCGCCACGCCGAGTCGTAGGAACGCCCGGTCCACCCCGTCCGCCGTGGTGCCGGGAGCCAGAGCGCTGACCAGGCTCAGTTGCGGGGCGGCGATGAACAGCAGGTCGTGCTCGTGGGCGACCTGCGCCGCCAGCGCGTAGTAATGGGCGGGGTCGCGCTGCTGCGCGAACGGAGTGGCGGGGGTGGCCCCGGCCGCGTAGACGACCGCGGCGGTCCCCGGCGCCAGGCGGCCGGCGGTGACGGCGGCGGCGAGCTTGCTCTCGTCGGCGAAGCTCGTGGTCGGTACCGCCGAGCTCATCCCCAGTTGCCCCAGGGTGGCGGAGCTGGCCCCGGTCACGAACGTGCGCGGAGTGTTGAAGAAATGGGCCGAGGTGGCCTGCGCGGCGAGCTGGAAGCGCGAGAGCTGGCCCGCGCTGAGGATCCAGGCCGGCGTCGGGTCCGGCTGGGTGCCGTCCCCGGCCTGGGCCTCGGCCGCGAAGTCCCCGAACAGGACCTGGCCCGGCCCTCCGCCCGGCACGCCACAGGCAAACCCGGACAGGCTCGTCGGCGTATAGCTGGAGTCGGCGACGATCGTGCCGGGCAGGTCAAAGGCAAAGCCGACGACCCCGATCTGCTTGGTGGCCAGGTAGTCGAGCAGCAGCGGGGCAGCCTGGGGGGTGTTGGGCACGCAGTTGGTGGTGGAGTTGCCATCCCACTCGGTGACGATGACGGGCACCGATGCGCTCGCGGTTCCGAAGGTCTTGTCCCAGAAGGGGGCATCGCGGCTCAGCGACGGATAGTGGACGCCGTAGGCCAGCTGCGGATCGCCGCGGTTGGCCGGGTCGACGAGGCGCAGCCGTCCGCCCAGCGACTGCTGTCCCTTGAGCCCCGGCACGATGATCACGTTGCTGCGGGCCTGGGTGCGGATCTCGTTGATGAGCGTCTGCATGCCGACCGCCTGGCAGCTGCCGCCGGGGTAGATGATCTCCCCACCCACGCGCCACTGGATCCAGCCGGCCGGCGTGGCGGCGACCCCGGGCTCGTTGTAGAGCTCGAACATCACGTCGCCGTCGCCGGCGAACATCGCCGACAGCGACTGCCAGGCGCGCTCGGCCCCCGCGTCGGGCAGCGGACAGCGGGAGGGCTCGCCGGCGGGAGGCTGCGCCTGGAGCGAGACGATCACCGCCAGTCCCAGCCCGCGCGCCGTCTGGACGGCGTTGGCCACCTCGTCCACATAGGCCTGGGAGTACAGCGGGCCCTGGGGATCGATCCCGAACTCGCTGACCTGGAAGCGCACGAGGTCGGCGTGGGCGGCGACAGCCGCCTGCAGCTCGGCGAATCCGAACTGCTGGTGGGCGGCGACGTACTTCCCGCTCAGCGCCCCGTCGGGGGCCACCAGGCCGACGATCTGCACGCCGCGCGGCACCCACGGCAGGCCGTTGCGCAGCAGGTGATTCTGCGTGATCGTGATGACCGAGGTGGCCGCGTCGGCGCGGGCCACCGGCACGGCCATCGCGGCCGCCGCCAGCGCGATGACGACGAGGATTCGAATGCGCCCCACTCCTGCCAAACACCGGCAGCGGCGCGCAAGTTGCGCGACGGGAGCGGTCAGCGGGTCTCCCGGCGATCGTTCATGAGGGCGTCGACGAAGGCGCTGAGCCCATCGGTGTTCCAGCACTCGAAGGCGGTGCAGTGCTCCGCATAGGCGGAGATCACCGAGTCGCCGTAGTTCCAATAGAGCTTGGGCTCGGGGTTGAGCCAGAAGGTGCGCCCCGCCTTGGCGGTGATCGCGGCGAAGACGTCGTCGCGGGGTGGGCGCCCGTTGGTGCGGGCGTCGCCGAGGACGATGACCGTCGCCCGGGGATGCAGCTCGTCCTCGATCTCGGTCAGGAACTCGGTCCACACCCGGCCGTAGTCGGTGTAGCCGGAGATGTCGGCCACGCCGGCGTCGCGCGAGACGGCCTCCGAGGCGGCGCGGAAGTCCCGCTCGCGCTCAAAGACGTCGGTCACCTCGGAGATCCGCTCGATGAACACGAAGGACCGCAGCTTGCGGAACGAGTCGTGCAGCGCGTGCAGGACACTGAGGAAGAACGTGCTGGCGCTGGTCACGCTGGTGGACACGTCGCAGAGCACGAAGATCTCGGGGCGGCGAGGCCGTCGCGGCCGGTATTTGAGCTCGATGGGGACACCGCCGGTCTGCAGCGAAGCCCGCATGGTGCGGCGCACGTCGACGTGGGCGTGACGGTTGCGGCCCTTCTGCTCGTGGCCCTGGCTGGCCAGGCGGCGCTTGAGCTGGGCCACCACGCGGTGCACCGCGGCGAGATCCTGGATGGGCCCCGAGGGCAGGGCGCGGTCCAGGTCGGTGAGCGGCCGCTTGGGCGGGAGGCTCGCCGTGCGCTCGATCAGCGCCCGTTCCAGCTCGCGCCGCAGGTGCTGCTCGAAGCGCCGCAGCTGCTCACGCGGGACACCGTCGCGGCGGGGGTCGTCGACCGGCAGGTCGGGCTGAGGCTCGGTCCGCAGGCCCAACGCCCGGCGGATGCGCTGCACGTCCACTCCCAGCACCCCCGAGCCCTCGCCCCGCCCGAAGGCGGCGATAGCCAGCCGCGCCAGGTCGCGCATGGCCGCGTCCGAGCCGTCGCGCAGCGCCGCGGCGATCTGCTGGCGCAGGGCGTCGAGGTCGAGCTCCAGCGACTGCCCGCTCTGGCCGACGGCCGCCTCGGAGATCTCCCACCGCGCCGCCTCGGCCTCGGCGGCGCGGAAGAAGAAACGATCGAACACCAGCTCGAAGGTGTGGCGATCCTCCGGGGACTTGGCCAGCGTGGCGGCCAGCGCCTCCTTGAAGTCCGCCGAGACCGTCCAGCTGATCTCGGTCAGCGCGGCGAAGGCGTCGAGCAGCTCCGAGGTGCCCACCGCCATCCCCTCCTCGCGCAGCTCCTCCGCGAAGGCCAGCAGCTGGCCGTCAAACCCTCCCGGGCCGCGCTCGGGGATCTTGGCGTAGAGCTTGCCCTGGGGACTGCTCGGGGACGGGGGCGCGGGCATGCGCAGGCCGGCGGGCGGCCGTCAGGCCGCGGGACGGGCGTCGGCGGCCGGGTCGAGCTTGACCCCGACGCGCTCGGCCACCGTGTCCAGGTCGGTGCGGTGCTTGACGATCACGCTCATCGTCTGCCGGAACACGTCGGCGTCGATATCGTTGGCCCCCAGCAACAGCAGCGCCCGGGCCCAGTCGATCGACTCGGCGATGCTCGGCGGCTTCTTGAGGTCGAGTTCGCGGACCTGGTTGACGATCTCCACCAGCCGTCGTGCCACCTGTTCGTCGAGCTCGGGGGAGTGGAGGCGGACGATCTGCAGCTCGTGCTCGATGTCGGGGTAGTCGAGCCACAGGTACAGGCAGCGGCGCTTGAGCGCCTCGGTGAGCTCGCGGGTGTTGTTGGAGGTGAGCAGCACCACCGGCTGGGTGCGGGCCTCGATCCGTCCCAGCTCGGGGATCGAGATCTGGAAGTCGGAGAGGAGCTCGAGCAGCATGGCCTCGAACTCCTGGTCGGTCTTGTCGATCTCGTCGATGAGCAGGACGACCGGCTCCTCGGAGGCGATCGCGGTCATCAGCGGCCGCGGCAGCAGGAACTCCTCGCCGAAGATGTCGTCCTGGACGTCCTGCCAGCCGGCGTCGCCCGCCTCGGTCTGGATGCGCAGCAGCTGCTTGCGGTAGTTCCACTCATACAGCGCCTTGGCCTCGTCCAGGCCCTCGTAGCACTGCAGCCGCACGAGCGTGCGATCCAGATAGCGCGACAGGGCCTTGGCCAGCTCGGTCTTGCCGACGCCGGCGGGTCCCTCCACCAGCACCGGCTTGCCCAGCTTGGAGGCCAGGAAGGAGACGAGGGCGGTCGACTCGCCGGGAAGGTAGCCGGCGCCACGCAGGCCATCGGCGACCTCGGCGACGGATTGGGGCTCAGGGACGGTGGTGGTCATGGGCTCGGGGGCGTGCGCTGCGCCGCCGGAAAGACTGACGCGCCGCACGGCACTCTCCTCAAATATAGGGTTCTGTCGGCGTGATCCTCCTCATCGCCTCCCAGCAGACCACCTTCCACGCCCTCATCGCGGTGCTGGTGTTCGGTCTGGTCATCGGCGTCTTCGGCCACATCATCAGCTCCAAGACCCTGATCCTCACCGCCATCCTCATCATCGGCGGCGCCAGCGCGTACTTCGCCTTCGGCTTCAGCCACGTCACCTGAGCCGCCCCGGGCGGGGCAGCCGGGCGTCAGTCCGGGCGGTCGAGCCGGATCGTGAGCTGCTCGTCGCTGGGGTCCGGCGGCCCGTCGGAGCCGTCGTCGGTTCCTGGCAGCGGCGAGGGCAGAGGCGACGCGGAGCGCCCCAGTCGCGCCGTCGGAGGCTCGGCGATGTCGAGCTCCTGGATCTCGCGGCGGTCAAGCAGGCGGCCTCGGCGGGCCGCGGCGCGGCCGGCCTCGGCGGCAGGGCCGGCGGGGTCGGCGGGGCTGGCGCCGTCGGAGATGCTCCGGGGGCGCAGCCGCCGGGTGGTCGGCTCGGGGACCTCCGGCGTGGCCGGCGCCTCCGACCGCTGGCGCACCGTGGGCGCTTCGGAGCGCTGGCGCACGGTGGCCGCTTCGGAGCGCCGGCGCACCGTGGGCGCCTCTGCCGGGTCGCGGGGCGCGGGGGGTGCCGTGCGCTGCGCCCGAAACTCCTGGGTCCACTCGTCCTCGGCGCCCATGTCGGGCCCGGGATAGGCGCGCCGGGTCGTCGCGCGCCGCCGGGTGTCGGGCGCCGCCTTGCCCAGCCAGCGCCGGCGGCCCCCGGCCCGCGACGAGTCGGCCTCGCCGGGCAGGGGAGGCTCGGGCTCATGTGCGCGGCGGATCTGGGATCCCGCGTAGGTCAGGACCCCCGCGACCCCCAGCGCCACGAAGATGCCCCACTCGATGCCCGAGGTGTAGGCGATCTGGTCGTGGCGGCTGGTCCCCTCCTTGTCAAAGATGCGCCAGATGATGAGCACGCAGGTCCAGAGGCCGGCGGCCGTGATGACGCCCCCGTCGCCGCCGGGAACGTGGAAGGCCTGGCCCTCGGCGCGCACGAACAGCAGGATGAGCACGGCGGCGGCCACCAGCAGCACCGCGGCCTCCACGAACGAGAAGGCGGCCCACCCCGTCAGCGAGCTGCTCGCCTGGCGCAGGCTGGTGATCCCGTTGGCGAAGACCGACTCCTGATACCAGGGGAGAAAGAGGCTGAAGAAGAGCCCGGCGCTGGCCAGCGCCGCCAGCCGCCGCTCCTGGGGGAGGCCCCGCCACACGCGCACGAAGCGGGTGGGCGCCGACGCCCTCCGAGACGCGCCGCTGGCGCGACGGCTCGAACTCATACCGCCACGCCAGCCGGGGCTTGCGGCCGGTGACGCAACGGCGCCGCCAGGTTGTCCGGCGGGCCGGTGGGAGTCCAGCGGCGAGGCACGCTGTGAAGTGTACGGGGCGAGGCGGGCGCCTCCGGCCGGGATCCCGGGAGCTCGGCGGGGCCTAGAGGATCGGGATGTCCTGCACCTCGGGAGCGCCCGAGCGCCCTCGCTCGGTGCGCTCCAGATACCAGTCGATCAGCGCTCGCAGGGCGAGCAGGACCTCGCGGATGGCCTCGGCGAGCCGCTGCTGGAGGTCGGGCGGGATGCGGTCGCGCACGGCTGAGAACAGGCCCAGCAGGAGGTCGGTGTCGGCGAGCAGTGGCGGGATCGTCGCGCCCTCCGCCTCGGCCCCAGCCCCGGCCTGCTGCCAGCCGGCGGGCGGGGGCTTGGGGGCGCCGTCGTGGGCGCCGGCGTCGGCACCCCCGGTGTCACCGGCACCACCGGCCTCCTCGGCGTCGCGCCCGGCCGTCACCCGCTGCGCCGCGTCGGCCAGCAGGCGCTCCGCCGCCCGCGAGGCGCGATCGAGCCGCTCCTCCAGGCGCCCCAGCGCCTCCTCCATTGGCTCGCGCGGCGGCTCGGCGCGCCGCTCGTCAGCGTCACTGCTCGCCATCGAACCTGATCTCCAGGGCTCCGCCCTCGAAGGTGGCGGCCGCCGGCCGCATGGCGGCCATCGCGGGGGGCAGCATGATCGTCCTGCGCTGGCCGTCGACGCCCACCACCAGCTCCAGCCCGATCTTCTTGAGCGAGATGTCGCCCTTCTCGGCAAAAGGGAGATCCAGTCGCAGCCGGGCGCCGCGGTCGAGCACCTCGAGCTCCTGGGCCAGCGCGTCGTGGAGCACGTCCGCCGGATCGGCGTCGGCGAACAGCTCGTGGCGCAGGCGATCGAGCATCTCGGGCCCCACCACCTCCTGCTCGAAGTAGGGCGCGCACAGCACCGGGAGCGGGGCGAAGGCGGAGTGCACCCGTTCCAGGTGCTCCTCCTGCACGCGCCGCCAGTCGGCGAAGTACTCCCCGACCCCGTCGGGGAAGAGACGGTTGACGATCACCGCGTCGGTGAGATAGCCGTACAGGTTGAGGTAGGTGAACGTCCGCATCGCCTCGCCGATCACCATCCGGTCGGGATTCATCACCAGCCGGATCGTCGAGTGGCTGCGGTCGCGCAGGATCTCGTTCATGGCGATGAGGTTCTGCGACAGGCGCTCGATGTCGCTGAACACGGCCCGGCCGGGCAGCGAGATGTCCAACAGCGAGCGCGCGATCGGCCGCGCCGCGGCCATCAGCTGGCGCTCGAAGGGGAAGACCTTGTCGATCCACCAGCGCGCGACGTCGGGGAAGGACAGCAGCCGCAGCGTCTCACCCGTCGGCGCGCAGTCGACGATGATCACGTCCCAGTCGCCCGACTCGTGGTGGGCCTGCAATCGCAGCAGCGCGAACAGCTCGTCACCGCCCGGCGGCACGGTCAGCTCCTCGGCGGAGATGCGGTCCACGCCGCGCTCTACGAGTAGCTCGCCCAGCCACTCCTGCACACCGGACCAGTGTCGCTCCATCTCCTCCTGGGCTTTGACCTCCTGCCCCCACAGGCCGTCGCCGGCTTGGACGGGGTCCGCACCCAGGTCCGCGCCCAGCGATTCGGACAGGCTGTGGGCCGGGTCAGTGGAGATGACCAGCGTGCGGTGGCCGGCGGCGGCGCAGCCTCGCGCCGTGCAGGCGGCCACCGAGGTCTTGCCGACGCCGCCCTTGCCGGTGTACAGGATCGTCCGGGGCCGCCCCATCGGCGCGAGTCTAGGGCTCAGCGCGTGATCTGCAGGTTCCCGGTGATCCGCGCGAAGTTGCCCGCGAGGTCGGTGGCGGTGAGGACCACCCCGTAGGCGCCGGCCTTCTTGATCCGCGGCACGGTGAAGCTGCGCACCCCGTAGCCGAAGGAGGCGCTGGTGGCAAACAGCGGCTTGCCGGCGGCGTTGGTCACCGTCACACCCACGTGCGAGACCTTGGAGAGGCGAAAGCGCAGCGCGAACGCGCCCCGGCTGCGGGCCGTGGTGGTCAACTGCGTGAGCGCCGGGGGGATCGTCAGATAGGCCTGGAAATGCTGTGCGGTGGTGCAGTAGACCGGCGCCTTCGTGCGCGTGCAGAGCTGCTGGAGAAAGCCGGTCACGAGCTCGTGGTAGCTCAGCGTGTCCTCCACGCCCGGCTGGTACAGGGACCAGGCGCCGGTGTCGAAGCTCGGCAGCTCGGCTTGCGCCTCGGCGTTGCCCGCGGCGAACAGCGCCGCCGCGGTGGCGTTGTGGCTCGCCTGGGAGAAGTCATAGAGGCCGATGAGCGTCTGCAGGAAGGCGTTGATGATGTCGGTGGTGGGAGCGAACGTGTACTGGAGAAAGCGCGTGCCGGACGGCGCCTTGACGTTGACTCCCGCGGGTGGACGGGCGCTGAACACCGGCAGGGCGTCGGTGGCGGTGGTCAGGTAGTCGGCGTTGCCCGACGCCTGGTAGGCGCGGGTGAGCGCCTCCAGCCCCGTCGCCTGCGACATCGCGCTGGTCCAGGGCGGGGCGCCGCCGTCGAAGTGGAAGTAGTACTCCCACGTCAGTCCACCGCCACGCTGGGCGGCGAGCGGGATCATCTCGGAGAGCAGCTGCTCCATCGCCGGATACTGGGACGCGCCCGCGGTGAACAGCCCATCGGCCTTGCCGAAGGTTCCCAGCACCTGGAGCTGGATGCCCTGGCCCGGGTAGTACTCCCACACCAGCTGGGAGCCGGCGAACTCCACCCGCTGCCCGCTGGAGAGCAGCGGCCCCGTCGTCCACCACCGCTGGTTGGCGGCCAGCATCGCCATCAGCGCCGGCAGGCGGGAGGGGGTCAGCTGGTGCGCCGCGGCGATGTCGTGCAGGTTCACCGTGATCGCCGTGAGCTCGGTGCGCCGCGTCCCCCGCAGCTTGCGCTCGGTGGCCAGCGCGTGGTTGTAGGCGCCGGCGTCGGCGCGGTAGGCGGCGTTGCTCAGCTGCCCGATGCGGCGCAGCCGCGCCAGCTCGGACAGGAAGGTGATCTCGGGCTTCTTGGGCTTGGGCTTGGGTTTCTTGGCCGTGGCCCGGGTGGCGACGGCGGCGTGCTCGGTCCGCGAGAGCTTCGGGGTACCGGCGCTCGCCGGGGCCGGCGTGATCGCCGGTCCGGTCAGGAAGCGGTCGTCGTGGCGCGTCGCGCGTCCGTCATGGCCCAGAACCAGCACGGGTGTGGCGGATGCGGCGGCGGGGAAGCACAGCACCACGAGCAGGACGATGAGGCTCCTGCGCACCGGGGCGATGCTACATTCGCGCCCAGGTACCTGCCACGACTGAGGAGGATGTTGCATGCAGACCAGGAACACGTCCCGCTGGCCGTGGTTGCGGTCGGGACTGCTCCTCGGCGCGGTCGTGGCCGCGCTCGGGCTCGCCGCCTGCGGCTCGAGCTCGGGCGGCTCGGGTTCCTCCGGCAACGCGCAGACGCTGCTGAAGCAGACCTTCGCCAGCGGCAAGCCGGTCAAGAGTGGCGTGCTGGACATCGCCTTCACGCTGACCCCCTCGGGCTCGAGCACCTTCACCACGCCGATCAGCTTCAGCATCAGCGGTCCCTTCCAGAGCCGCGGCACCGGCAAGCTCCCTCAGTCGAACTTCAACGTCGCCATCTCCGCGCTCGGCCACAAGGGCCAGCTCGGCATCGTGTCCACCGGCACCAGCGGCTACGTCACGCTGGAGGGCACCGCCTATCAGCTGCCCGCCGCAGACTTCCAGCGCCTGGAGTCGGGCTTCTCCTCGGTGGGCTCGTCGGGCCAGGGCGGGGGCGGCCTGTCGTCGCTGGGCATCAACCCGCAGAGCTGGCTCACCAACGCCTCGGTCGTGGGGTCCGACACCATCGACGGAACCGACACCACGCACATCCGCGCCGGCGTCGATGTGGCCGCGCTGCTCAAGGACGTCAACACGCTGCTGGGCAAGGCGTCGAGCTCCACCGGCACCAAGGTCCCCAGCTCGATCCCCCCGGCCACTCAGCAGAAGATCGCGGCCGCCATCAAGAACGCCAGCGTCGACGTGTGGACGGGCAAGAGCGACAAGATCCTGCGCAAGCTGTCGCTGAACCTCCATGTCCCCGTGAGCGGGCAGCTCTCCACGGAGGCCGGCGGCCTGACGTCGGCCGGGATCGGCTTCACCCTCCAGTACTCCGACGTCAACCAGCCGCAGACGGTCGCGGCCCCCACCAACGTCAAGCCCTACAGCGAGTTCACCACCAAGCTGCGCTCGGTGCTCGCGGGCATCGAGGGCACGGTGGGCGCGGGCTCACTGGGTTCGACGGGCTCATCGGGCTCCGGCTCTGGCTCGTCGGGCTCGACCGGATCCTCGGGCGGGACCGCCAAGGTCCAGAAGTACAGCCAGTGCATCCAGTCGGCCGGCCAGGACGTGTCGAAGATGCAGAAGTGCGCCTCGATCCTCAACGGCAGCTGACGGCCGGCGTCAGCCGCCGCCACCAACGCCCCGGGCGATAGGCGCGCCCGGGGGGCGGCTACTCCCGCCCGGCCTCCTGGTCGTCCTCCTCCAGCTCATCGGAGGAGTCGCCGCCGTCGTCCTCCTCCTCGGCCGAGCCGGCGTGGAGGTGGACCTGGAAGGCCTCGAGCAGCTCATCGCGGCGATGCTCGTCGACGGGGAGCTCATCGGAGATCTGGACCCAGTCGGCCCCCTCGAACTCCTCCATGTTGAAGATCTCGGAGTCGAGCTCGGGGGAGTCGTCGACGACGATCAGAACCTCGGTCTGGGGGTTGAAATAGGTGCCGGGACGATTGACCAGATCATCCAGCTCAACGCGCCGTGGGTCAGCCATTGGGCGCAGCCTACCGCCTGAGCGCGATTGCGGGTGTCACAGCGCGGTCACCGACCGCCCAGAGCGGCGATCTGGCG
This sequence comes from Solirubrobacteraceae bacterium, assembly GCA_035503355.1. Lineage (GTDB taxonomy): Bacteria > Actinomycetota > Thermoleophilia > Solirubrobacterales > Solirubrobacteraceae > Palsa-465. The sequence goes on along the minus strand of DATJTQ010000063.1, from coordinate 5,037 downwards.
CTCGATCTCGGCGTCGACGTCCAGGGCCGGCTTGCCCTGCCGGGTGCGCCGGTAGTTGCGCGCGATGACCAGATCGCGGATCTCGGCGCGCAGCTCGTCGTCCACGGCGGGCGCGGTGAGCCGGCTGAGCTCGGCGTCCACGTCGACCTCGGGCTCGCCGCGACGGCGCCGCCGGGCGTTGCGGGCCTCGAGCATCTGGCGGATCTCCTCATCGCGCTCGGAGAGGGCCGCCGCCGAGCCGGCCGCCGGCGGCGCGGGGCTGCGCTCCATCAGCAGGTGGTTGCGCCCGTAGTCCTCCCAGGTCCGGCGGCCGAGCAGGAGCGCGATCACCGCGCCGGCGATCCCGACGCCGCAGACGATGAGCACGACGGTGCCGAACGCGCCTTGCACGCCATTAAGTGTGCCAGGACGGGTAGACCGTCGAAAAACTGGACCTTCGTTGTGTTGCGGCGTCACCCATCGGGGGTATCCTTCGCCTGAGAGCACATTGACTGACTAGTCAATCAGAGCCTGTAAAAGGAGATTACGGTGGTTGATTTCACCCTCACCGACGAGCAGAAGAGCATGCGCGAGATGGCGCACGACTTCGCCGCGAAGGAGATCCGGCCGGTCGCCTGGGACTACGACAAGGACGGCACCTGGCCCGGCGAGGTCTTGGAGAAGGCGTGGGAGCTGGGGCTCATGAACAACCACCTGCCCTCCGAGTACGGCGGCCCCGGCCTCGGCTTCCTCGACGGCGCCATCATCGAGGAGGAGCTCGCGTGGGGCTGCTCCGGCATCGCCACCTCGCTGACCTGTAACGGCCTGGCCACCGCGCCGGTCATCCTGGCCGCCTCCGAGGAGCTCAAGAAGGAGTACCTGGGGCGCCTGTCGGAGTCCCCGCTGTACGCGTCGTTCTGCCTCACCGAGCCCAGCGCCGGCTCCGACGTGTCCGGGATGAAGACCACCGCCACCCGCAAGGGCGACAAGTGGGTCATCAACGGCTCCAAGTGCTTCATCACCAACGGCGAGTACGCCAACTGGTACACGGTCTACGCCAAGACCGACAAGGACGCGGGCCATCGCGGCATCTCGTGCTTCATCGTCCCCCGCGACGCCGGCGTCGTGGTGGACAAGCACGAGGACAAGATGGGCCAGCGCGCCTCCAACACCGCCACCATCACCTTCCCCGAGGTCGAGATCCCGCTCGATCACCTCGTGGGTGAGGAGAACAAGGGCTTCAAGATCGCCATGATGACCCTGGACCGCACCCGCCCGGGCGTCGCGGCGATGGGCGTGGGCGTGGCGCGTGCCGCCATGGAGATGGCCATCGAGTACTCCAAGGAGCGCCAGCAGTTCGGCGTGCCCATCGCCATGCACCAGGCGATCCAGTTCCTCATCGCCGACATGGCCACCAAGGTGTACCTGGCCCGTCTGGCCACCTACAACTCGGCGGTCCTGCTCGACCAGGGCAAGCGCAACACGCTCGAGTCCTCGCACGCCAAGCGCTTCGCCGCCGACACCGCGATGGAGGTCACCACCGACGCCGTGCAGGTGTTCGGCGGCTACGGCTTCATCAAGGAGTACAAGGTGGAGAAGCTCATGCGCGACGCCAAGATCCTCCAGCTCTACGAGGGCACCGCCCAGATCCAGCGTCTGGTCATCGCCCGCGAGACGCTGCTCCCGCGCCGCGTCGAGGCGCCCGCCCCCGCGGCGGCCTGAGCGCGGACGGCTTTGACAGATTGGGGGGCTCAGCCTGACGGCTGGCCCCCCTTTTTTTGTGCGCATTGGCGATCCGGCGGTGGCGGCCAGGGCACGACCCGCGCTGGTTCCGTCGGGCCCGGGTGGTTGACTGAGGCCCATGCCGCGTTGGGTCGTCGTGCCGGCAGTGGTCGCGGGGCTGTCGTCGTTTGCCGGCGGAGCACTGGTCGGTTCGCACTCCAAGGCCGACGCGTCGGCGTCGGCGCCACGAGCGGTCACGCGGGCGTGTGACCGCGCGAGCATGCCCGGTGGCGCGGCACCAGCCGGCGGCGCGCATGCTCGCCCGCGGGCCGCTTCCCGCTGCGGATAGCCACCCACACGCCCGCGCCCGAGACGGCCATGCCGGCGAGGGTCGCCGGGTGCAGCGCCTCGCCCAGGGCCGGGACCGAGGCGATCGCCGTCACCGCCGGCACCAGCAGCAGCAGCGCGCTGACCCGGCTGGCATCAAAGCGCGCCAGCAGGTTGACCAGCACCACCAGCGTGCCCGTCCCCATGCCGACGCCCAGCCAGGCCAGGGTGAGGGCGAGCTGCGGGCCGGCGACGACGCGCCCGCCGGCCACGGCCAGCACCGGGACCATCACCGCGGCGCCGGTCACCGACTGGGCGGCCGCGGAGACCATCGGGTCAACCCCGGCGCCCCAGCGCTTCTGGAGCACGCTGCCACCGGCCAGTCCCAGCATTCCCACGACGGTGAGGAGGAGCCCGCCGCCGATCCGCGCGTCGCCCAGCTCGGGCGTCAGCCCGATGGCCACGCCCGCGACGCCGATGACCAGCCCGGTCCACACGCGGACGTCGTGGGTCTCCTGCCCGCCGGCGATGGCCAGGCCGGTGATGACCAGCGGTGACAGGCCGAGCATCACGAGCGCCGACAGCCCCGCGGGCACGCCGAGGGCGAAACCGCCGTAGATGCCACCGAACTGCGTGACCTGGAAGAGCAGCCCGATGATCGCCAGCCGGCCCAGCGGGGCACCGCGCACCCGGCCGGTGCGCAGGGCCAGCGGGACCGTGGCCAGCGAGGCGAGGACGAAGCGTGTGGCCAGCAGCGGCACCGGGCTGGAGACCTGGATGGCCAGGGAGCCGACCACGTAACCGGAGCTCCACAGGAGCACGAACAGCGGTTGCAGGAGGGTGTCGGGCATGGCTCGATGGTCGCCCGGGCCGGCGCCGCGAGCAATCACTGGTCTGATGTGATTGATACCGATCCGTGATCAGTTGCTTGCCCGGTGAGCGGCGGCGCGCGATGATGTGGAGCGATGGATATCGATCTGGCCCACATCCGATCGTTTCTCGCGGTGGTGCGCTACGGGGGCTACCACCGGGCGGCCGATGCGCTGCACCTCACCCAGCCGGCCATCAGCCGCCACGTTCGCCGTCTCGAGCAGCAACTCGGGGAGACGCTGTTTGAACGCGTGGGGCGGGGGGTGGAGCTCACCGCCTTCGGCGAGCGCGCCGCCGCCGAGCTCGCTGAGGTGCTCGACGCCCACGACCGCGCGCTGGTCCAGCTCGCCCGTCAGGGCGACGGTCAGGGCCCGTTCATGCTGGGCACGATCGAACACATCGTCGACCCGATGCTGCCCGCGATGCTGGGGGCGATCCGGGCCTACGTCGGCGACCGCTCGGTCACCATGCGCGTGGACCGCTCACGGTCGCTGGCCACCGCCTTCGCCCACGGGGAGGTGGACGCCGCGATCGTGCTGGACCCCGGCGAGGTGGCCGGGGCGCTGGACTTCGGCCCGCTCACCCTCCGCTGGTACGTCGGGGCCGGGGTGGCCCAGTCCGAGGAGTTGCCCGACCCGCTGCCGATGGTCGCCTACGACGAGCCCTGCCACATGCGCGACCTCGCCCTGGCCCGGGTGCGCTCCTTGGGATTGGGCTGCGCGGTGGGCGCGCAGAGCCCACATCTGAGCGGCATTCAATCGGCGGTGCGCAGCGGCCTGGGCTACGCGCTGCTCGCCGACGGCGGGGACGGGCTCCGCGCCGTGACCCGCGGCCCCCTGGCCGAGCCGATCCAGACCCGGCTGTGGCTGCTGGTGCGCGGGGCCGACCAGGCCCTGGCCGCCCCGCTGCGCGCGGCGATGTGGCGGGCCACGACGGACCGGCTGACCGTCGCGGCGTGAGTGACTAGACCCATCCCTTGCGGCGGAAGTAGATCGCGAACCCGATGACCGACGCCACCAGGAGCCCCAGTCCGAACACGTAGAACACCCACTCGGAGTTCATCCACCGCACCAGCGACCCGAAGTTCTGCCCGAAGAAGCCCGTCAGGAACGTGAGCGGGAGGAAGATCGTGGCGATGATCGTCAGCTGACGGTTGATCTCGCCCTGGCGATTGGCCACGGTGGAGAGGTACATGTCGGTCGTCCCGCTGAGCAGGTCGCGGTAGGAGTCCACGAGGTCCGAGACCCGGATGAGCCCGTCGTAGAGGTCGCGGAAGTAGAGGCGGTCGTCGGTCTGCAGGCCCGGCCACTCGGCCAGCCGGTCGGCATTGCGCGCGAACATGTCGCGCATGGGGGTGATGACCCTGCGCATCGCCACGAGGTCGCGCTTGAGCGAGAAGATGCGCTGGAGGTCGTCGGTGGTGGGGGCGTTGAGGACCTCTTCCTCGAGGTCGTCGATGTCGTCGTCGACGCGGCCGAGCACGGGGACGAACGTCTGCGTGATCGCGTCGAGGATCTTGTAGACCAGGAACTGCTCGCTGCGGACGCTGACGTCGCCGTAGCGCTTGCGCAGGTCGGCAAGCGGGGCGAACGCCCGGCGGTGGATGGTCACGACGTAATCGCCGGAGATGATCAGGTGCACCTCGCGCAGCAGCGGGCCGCCGGACTTCGTGCCGGCGTCGACGCCGAAGACGACCATGAAGAAGTATCCGTCGTACTCCTCCATCTTGGGCCGCTGGCGGAAGTGGTGGGCGTCCTCCACCGTCAGCGGGTGCAGGTTGATGATCTTGGCCAGTTCAGCGAGGTCCTCGTCGCTGGGACCCTCGTAGTCGAGCCACACGAACTGCTGGCCCTCGATGTGCGCGCGGACCTCGTGGTGCTTCGGGTTGTGCAAGCACGGGACGCGCAGCGGGGTGGGCGGTCCGCCGCCCGGTGTGCCTGAGTTCACGCGGCCACGCTACCAACCGCCCCTGACGCCTCAGGCGCCGCCGTCGCGCTGGCTAGGCCTGGCCATCTCCGTCGATCCGGTACAGCGCGAACCCTTCCTCCTCGAGATCGTCCACGAGGTACCCCAGAGCGGCGCGCTTTTCGTCGTCGGACAGCTCAGAGATCGCCTGCCACGCTCGATCTCCCGACTCTC